>CAXMSF010000152.1:0-10406 GCA_964196055.1 uncultured Gammaproteobacteria bacterium
TCCCATGACGATCAGGTCCGCCCCGTGCTCCTCGGCGGTTGCTGAAATGGCTTCGGAGGGAAACGCAGGTGTGAGGGTGAGATCGGCGTCCAAGCCGGCCTCAACGGCCTTCTCTCGCCATTCCGACATTCGCGCGGAGGCAGCGTCACGCATTTCGCGATCGAGATTCTCCGGGAGCACGATGCCGTAAGGCGAAATCCCACCCGGATTGATGGGATAGCAGTGCAGCAACTCCAGTCGCGCGCCAAGCGCCTTGGCGAGGCTGATCGCAAACCCGAGGGCCTTCTCCGAATGCTCCGAGAAGTCGATCGGAACGAGAATGTTGCGAATGGAAGTCATAGCTCCTCCTCTTCTACCGAACACACTGTGTGAACGCTGCGCCCGATGACAAGTCCGGGCTGCGGTCGATTCGCACGGACCGCGAGAAAATCATTCCATGGTAGACGCCTGGGCGGCTCCGCCGTGGATCGTTCCGAGGCGTCGAAATGGGGCCCCGTTCGGCGGTCGCCGGCCACAATTTGGAGTATCTTGCGAGTTGATCGCCATACCTGTCAGCCGATGAGGGCCGTGAATTTGAAGTGTTCCATCCGTTCGATCATCGTTGTCGCATTCGCGACATCGGTACTTTCCGGCGTGGCATGTGCCCAATTGCCCACGGAAACCGACGAAGCGGCGTTCGATACCGGGCTGGCTGAGATGGGCGCGGAAATCTACATACGGCGATGCGCGGCATGCCACGGCGTGGAGGCACGCGGCCATGGGCCCGCCATGGAGGCGATGAAGGTGCCCCCCACGGATCTGACGCTGATCGCTCACCGCCACGGAGCCGAGTTCCCGAATGGCGAGATCGCGCTCTTCATCGACGGTCGTTTCGATCTGCCGGCGCACGGCTCACGCGATATGCCGATCTGGGGAGAACGTCTAGGCGAAGCGATTCCGGAATCGAGCGTCGCCGAGGAGATCGTGCGCGGCAAGATCGCGACGTTGATCGAGTACCTGAAGTCGATTCAGCGCGAGGGCGACTGAAAGCCGACGCGTCAGCCGGGTTCACGGTCGACGAGCAGGCCGACCAGATCGAGGCTCGTGATGATTCCCTCGAGCCGGCCGTCGCTGGCGACGACCGGAACGCGATGGATTCGACGCTCGACCAGCTGTTCGGCGACTCGGCTCACGGGGTCGTCCGCCGAGACGGTGACGGGTTCCTGCGACATCACGTCCCGCACCGTGGCCGACGCCAAACGGGAGCCGATCTGCGAGCCGAGTTCCGGCAAGGTATCCGCCGGCCTGGGCTCGTCGAAGGACCCGACATCGCGGTAGTAGTCCGACACGTACTCGGCGTAGCTCTGTTCGGTCACGATCTTGCGAACGATGTCCGAGCGCGAGACGATACCGACGAGCCTTTCGGACTCGACGACGGGGAAGCCCGTGACCCGGTTGTCTATGAAGAGTTTTTCGAGGTCGGTCAGGGAAATGTCCGGCGAGACCGTCCGAACCTCGGTCTTCATTACATCGCGTGCTGTCGTTGCCATGTCGACCTCCTGATCAGGGGAATTGCGCGGCCCTGACCGTAACGGGAGTCATGCCGTTTTGGCCACCTGATGGGGAATGATCGTCACCGGGCAGGCGGCCTTCCTGAGAACTCGTTCGCTCACGCTTCCCATCAACGCGCGGTGCATCGCTCCGTGGCCGTGGCTCCCCATCACGATCAGGTCTGCGGAGTGTTCCTCGGCTTCTGCGAGAATCTTCTCGGCGGTCGCCCCCTGGACGAGCAGTGCCGTTGTGTCGATACCTGCCTTTCGCAGCTCGGCCGCGGTCGCTTGAAGGCGCTGGTGTTCCTCACGCAGGTGTTCGGCCAGCTGGTCGCGGACGGATTGCGGGCCTGCGTCGTAGCCCACGAAATCCGGATCCGGGCTCGCGACGTGGATCAGCCACAGCCGGGAGGAAAAACACTCAGCGAGCGTCTTGGCGATGTCGACGACTGACTCGGTGACCGACGAGAAGTCGATGGGAACGAGGATGTTCTGCATGGCTGTGTCCTCGAATGCGAGCGAAGTGCAGCAGCTGCCACGAATGACGCAGTTTCGGTAGTACAAGATGCGCTCCGCTGAAGAATAATCAACCGGCGGAGATGGGGAGCGCATCGAACCAGGGCACGTGCTCGTGCAACAGCACCAGCGCGAAGCACGCCAGGTAGAGCCAGCGCGTCGATCGAGCGTCATCGGGGCACTGAGCGATTCCCATCGAGAGCAGCAACCAGCCGAAGCCCGGGACCGGCGCAATCGCGTAGGTGCCGGCCGGCACAAAAGGCGAGCAGCGCCCAGTCGCGCAACCGCCCGCTCGGAAACCGGGCGGGCAGCAGGAAGAGCAGGGCGACCAGGCCCTCGATTCCGAGTGTCGCCCAGGTCAAGAATGTGGCGAGTCGGCGCACCGCATGGCTTTCGAGGGATGCAGGGGCAATTCGTACGGAATCGTGGAGGTCGTTCTCCAGGAGTTCCCGCGCATCATCGAGTGATTCTTCGCGCATGCCGCCGATCGAGAGCGTGATGTCTTCGAAGCGGGAGTCGAGCAGCAGTAGGGTTCGGAAGAAGCGGTCGTCGTTGTAGTCCGGCGACAAGGCGCCTTTCCAGAGGATCGCGAATGCGAAGGCCAGGCCGATCATCAGGCGTGCGCTCCGGGCGAGGGAGCGGGGCGGGCGGATGCTGAGGAGTGCGATGAAGATCGCCAGGCACCAGTAGCTGAGCAGATAGGCGTGGTTGTCCGACATCGGCCAGTCTGCCAATACCCGCCATGCCGACAATCCCGCAAGCATCAGCCAGGTCAGCGGGGACCGCAGTACGCCACCGTGGAGCAGACCCGCCGATGCGATCAACAGTACCGGTGCACGGACGCTCCACTGGCCTATCGGCGCCAGCAACAGGTCGAGCAACGTGAGCCGCAAGGCGATCGCGAAGCCCTGGCCGTCGAGCCAGCTTCGGAGGCTCGACGGGGTATCCATCGGAGCGTCAGCCAGCTTCACCGTCAACGGCCTCGCTGCTGAAATCGCGAATCAGGAAAGTCTCGGGGGTCAGATCGTCGACGTCGTAGTGCGTGTGCCAGACCTCGACGCGAATGGCGGTATGGTCCGGATGCTCGGCACGGATCGTCTCGGACAACTCTCGCGCAAATTCGCCGAGTCGGCGGTCGCTGGGCAGCACCACAAGGCGCTCGTCCAGGTCTTCCAGATCTTCGGGCAGGTCGATTTCAATCTCGCCGCTTGCCCGAGTGACGAACACGTGGGTGTGTCGGGCCTTGCCGCCTTCGCTCGTCGAAAACATTCCGAAGCCGCCGCCCTTCCATGGATCGAGGTCGTGGGTGCGTGCGAGGTAGATCTGATGCGCAGCGATGATGACCAACACCAGCGCGGGGATCGTGGGCGCGAGGCGCTGGGGAAGCGATTCTCGGGCTTCGTCGATTTCGGCTTCTTCAGGTGTCATGCTGGCTCGGCCCGCGATCGAAGCTGCACGAATCGGAATCCGCCTCATGCTTTGACCGTCACGGGAATTCGGCAACCTCTACGCTGAGCTCTTCGAATTCGGAGCGAGTGTAGTGCTTAGGTCGGTGGTTGGAACATTCGAACTCTACGGCGGCAAGAACGAGGGTTCCGAAATGCCTGGGTGTTCAGTGGATTTCCTCCCGACTCCGGCTGCGGGTGCGCGAGCACCGATCGTGCAAGAGATGCCTTCTCTGGGGACGTTCTCGAAGAAGGCGATGACGACTTTGCGCGCCGGTCCGGGCGCGTGTTGGCGTCACCCGTCGAATCTACCGCGACGATGCGAATGATCGCGCGGAAGGCCGCCGGGACCGCCGCGAAGATCGCCGCAACGAAATCAAGGGCGCGGCCGAGTAGTTCGCTTCAGTCGAAGGACCGATTGGCCCCGTGATTCCGCCTGGGCGATTCGGCGGTGTGCAAGCGGCACGCAAGAGCAGCGCGGGAACCGGCGATCGGCTCTCGCGCCTCCCTTTCGAAATCGGATAAGGAGGAGAGACGCGGCGTCGCCTGTTCGACACGATGCGGCAAGCCTTCGCGTAACACCGCGAAGCGGCAGCGGGACACGCACGGAGGCCGCAATTTGCTTCAGGAGGAACTTGTGTTTCTCTCATTGTGATAGAATTCCGGTCGAATGATGGGGTGTGGCGAGAGGTCCGGGGTGTTCCGTGACCAACCGTCAACAAAAAGGCTCGCGGCGACTTCTCCTCCTGCTGCTTCTGGTCGCAGCTGCGATGTGGAGCATCGGCCTCACGACCAGTGAGCCGGCGAGTCCTGTAACGAATGATCCGCTGAGAGCACTGCTCGACTACCGGCCGCCAGTCGCGAGCATCGTACTCGATCGTCAAGGCGAATTGATCGGTCAGTATTTCGTGCAGCGCCGACGACTCGTGCGGATCGAAGAAGTGCCCGAGCATGTGATCAATGCTTTCGTCGCGAGTGAAGATGCGCGCTTCTACGAGCACGGCGGGGTCGATCTGACCGCGATCCTGCGCGCCGCCTGGGTGAATCTGCGTCACGGACGGATCGAACAGGGGGCGAGCACGATCACACAGCAGCTCGTAAAGAACGTTGTATTGTCGA
The DNA here is from genome assembly GCA_964196055.1 of uncultured Gammaproteobacteria bacterium. GTDB lineage: Bacteria > Myxococcota_A > UBA9160 > UBA9160 > SMWR01 > JAFDEI01. Next base: position 4,610 of record CAXMSF010000152.1, read on the forward strand.
ACGAGCGCACCTGGAGCCGAAAGCTGCGCGAGGTGATGCTCGCGCTCGAAGTCGAGCGACGGCTCAGCAAGGACGAGATCCTGCTGGCGTACCTGAACGAGATCTACCTCGGTAACGGTTCGTATGGCATCGGTGACGCGGCTCATTCGTATTTCGGGAAGGATGTCTCGGAGTTGAATCTCGCCGAATCGGCGTTGTTGGCCGGACTGCCGCAAAGACCGTCTGCGTACTCTCCCATTCAGCACCCCGAGGCGGCCGAAACTCGCCGGCAATACGTGCTCGACCGGATGCTCGTGAGCGGATTGATAACGCCGGAAGAGTGCGGGTTGGCGCGTGTACGGCGACCGAATGTCCAGCGCGAAGTCCTGGGGCTGAAGGCGCCATCCCATGCCGCCTATTTCATCGAGGAGGTTCGACGTGAACTCGTGGAACGCGTCGGGGCTACGCGCCTCTACCGCGGTGGCTTCGTGATCGAGACGACACAAGACCTCGACCTTCAGCGTGCCGCGTACGAATCGATTCGATCAGGACTCGAAGACCTCGACCGCCGACAGGGCTGGCGTGGTCCGCAACGACGGGTGCCCAATGAGGGGTGGGCCGCTGAGCTCGAGGCGTTGGCGCGTGAAGGGCGATGGGATGGTGCGCGTGAACTCGGTGATGTCGCAGACGGAAAGACGAACTGGCCTGGGTTGGTGCTTGCCGCGTCGAGCGATGCGCGGGGAAAGGAAGTCGCATGGGTAGGGCTGGCGCCGGGCACGGTTGTGCACGTGGAGGTCGACCCCACGACGTGGGGCGAGCGGCCGGCGATTGAAGGGTCTGAAACGCGAATTCTCCATGTGGGTGACGTCGCGGAATTTCGGCTGGGCAAGGTCGATGGTGAAGTGATCGCGGAACTCGTGCAGGATCCACTCGTCGAGGGCGCACTGTTGTCGGTCGAGGTTGCGACAGGTGACGTACTTGCGATGGTGGGTGGCTACGACTTCGACCGGAGTGAATTCAATCGTGCCACTCAGGCGCGCAGGCAGCCCGGTTCGGCGTTCAAGCCCTTCGTATATGCTGCGGCGGTCGAATCAGGATATACGCAGTCGTCGCCCGTGCTCGACTCCCCGAATTTCTATTTCGACGAAGCGACACAGTCGACCTGGACTCCTCGCAACTACGGTCGCCGATTCCTGGGTTGGCTCACGCTGCGACACGCGCTCACAAAATCCCTCAACAATGCGACCCTGCACCTGGCCAGTCGTGTGGGAATCGATCACGTGGTCGATATGGCCCGGCGGCTCGGGGTTCATTCGGACATGCGGGCGAACCTGTCACTCGCACTGGGTACGAGCGAAGTGTCGCTACTCGAACTCACGCGCGCATATGCGGTATTCCCGGCAGGCGGAAAACCGGTTCACACGCGCTTCATTCGCCGGGTACGTGATCGCGACGGAAAGGTCCTCTTCGAAAACAGCAGCTTGGATCACGAAATGACCCCAATCGAGGCGGCTGCATCCGATGGAGGGATCGAAGCCGAGGGGCAGGCGATTTCCCCCCAAGTCGCCCGCGTGATGACGGACCTGTTGCATGGAACCGTGGCGGACCCCGGTGCGACCGGTGGCAGGGCTCGCTCCCTCGGCCGCCCCGTAGCTGGCAAGACCGGCACGACCAACGGCAACCGCGACGCTTGGTTCGTGGGCTTTTCGCCGGAGATTGCAACGGGAGTCTGGGTTGGCTTCGATCGCCCGCGTTCACTCGGCGGGCGAGAAACCGGCGGCCGCGCGGCGCTTCCGATCTGGGTCGACTACATGGGCGAAGTGCTGGCCGATCGTCCCGAGCGAGAGTTCAGCATGCCCGAAGGGGTCGTCTTCGCACGCGTCGATCCGCGCAGCGGACATCTGGCCTCGAGCAACGGCCGATTCGCCGAATGGCAGGCTTTCGTTGCGGGAACCGAACCGGTGCGAACGGCCTGGCGGAAGGTGGCGAAGCGCAGCGCGCGTCGCGAGTTGATGATCGACGCCTTCTAGTCACGATCTCGTTTCGCTGCAATCAACCAGTCTCCGTCGGGGCATCCTGGGCGCTCGCGTCGTCTTCGCTGATTTCCATCGGGGCGGTGCTCGGGACTGCGGCTGAGCGAGATTGAAGATGGGCGGGCCGCTTACCGGATTCACGCGCGCGTAAGCTCGGGATGTTCACCTATTCGAAGGAGGGCAGCTCCAGCGTGACCGGGATCGGGCGATAGAGTCTCATGTCGAGCTGCAGCCGCTGGAGGATGCTCATCGGATTCTGCTCGCGGCCCGTGAAGAGATTGCACACGTAAGTAAAGGTGATGCGCCGCCCGGACGAGAACTGCGGGTGTTCTTTGGCCGCGTAACACCCGGTATTCGGATCTCGACCCTCCGCCTGGGAAGGTCCGAGTTCTGGAATTCGGTACAGCAGCCGCCGTTCCGACCACGGACCCTGGATTCTTGGGGCGGAGCGGAGCCAGACAGCGTCGGAAGGGCGCTCGTCCGGGAAATCCTCGCCCACGTCCGGATAATTGTAGATCGCGAGCCACAGGCCCAGCTCGGTGTGGAAACGCACGCTCATCTCGGTCGCGGTGTCCTGCATCAGGATTCGGGCGTCGCCGGCATCGAGGCCGGCCTTCCAGGAGCCATCCGTTGCGAGGGTTTCGATGGATTCCGAGACGTCGCGGGTCCGCCCATCGAGGGCCCGCAGCGGGAGTCTCGTGAGGCCACGCGGGTGGCTTCCGTCCGAGCGATCGACGAAGCTGAACAGGTAGAGGTGATCCTCCGATACGACCATCGCGCTCGCGGGCAGGAGACGGGGCAGCGACGGTTGAGAGGCGAGGGCGATTACCTCGACCTGCCAATTCTGCGGTGAGTCGCGAGGATTCGCGACGCGTCCCAACTGGACTCCGGTGAAGGCGAAAGGCATTTGAAGATTCCCCTGCGGCGGCGACTGCTCGACCTCCAACAAACCCAGATAGAGTCGCTCGTCGTGCAGAAAGCCGTCGAACAGCCACCACCAGCTGCCGGGCCTCTCTCGTTCCAGGAAAGCGCTGGGGCTGCCATCGTGAGCGCGGCCCCAGGCATAGTCGATCCGCCATTGCCCGTTCCGGTCGCAGTGACTCAACGCGACCGAGTTGTGAATGAAGAAAGCCCCCCGGCGATCGGGCTGTTCGTTTGCCGCGACGAAAGAATCTCCGAACAGCCACAGGCTCTCGCCATCGGACAATGGCACCGAATAGGCCGCGTCACCGCCCAGCCAGCCGTCCTGGTAGGGAAACGCAGGCCCACACGGTGTCGTGCTTTCAGGGCTTCGGGGGGCGATCAGCCCCGCGCACGCGAGCGTTTGCGCGGCAAGAATGAGGAGCAGCAGCCGCACGCTGCGGAATTCTCTCAAAGGTCTGCCGTCATCGGGAATCACGTCGAAGGTGGCAGGGCACCGGAATCATTTCGCGTGGCCTCGTTCGCGCAAGCCGGATCCCTTCAGCGCCCGCGTGTGCATTGTGAGCTGACAAGGGTTCGGGCGATGTCGCAGCTGCAGTCTTTGCGCGGCGCCGATGCGATAGTAACTTCACGGTCAATCGGGGTCCAATATTCATGACATTGCTGGTCGTCTACGTCTGCGGGGCCCTCGCGATCTCGTTCCTGTGTTCGATATTGGAGGCGGCTCTGCTTTCGATCCGTCCGATCGAGTTGACGGAGCGAACGAATGCGGGCAATGCAGCGGCCGCAGCGCTGCTCGACATCAAAGAGAATCGAATCGACGATGCGATCAGCGCGATCCTGACCCTCAACACGATCGCGCACACGATCGGGGCAACTCTCGCTGGGGCTCAGGCGGCCAAGGTGTTCGGGTCTGCCTGGGTCGGTGTCTTCTCCGGGGTCCTGACCTTCCTCGTACTCGTTGTCACCGAGATCATTCCGAAGACGCTGGGAACGCTCTACGCATCGAAGCTGATCGGCTTCGTGGCGGCGACGGTGGGCGTGTTGATGACGGCCCTCAAGCCGGTTCTGTTCTTGACGGGGCTCCTGACACGTCTGATCGGTCGCCCTGAGAAGCACGGCATGTCGCGAAGCGAGCTGATGGCCGTTGTCGGGCTGGCGCGCAAGGCGGGCACGCTCGCGAAATACGAGGAGCGGGTGCTCGGCAACATCCTGCGCTTCGACGAAATCCAGATCGAAGACGTCATGACGCCTCGGACCGTGATCGCGATGCTGCCCATCTCCGCCACGATCGACGATCTGTTGCAGGATCCCGCGGTGCAGGAGTTCTCGAGGATTCCGCTCTACGACGAGAGTCCGGATCGTGTCGTCGGCTACATCCACCAACGGGTCGCGCTGGGCGCGCTCGCACGCGGACGCGACGTCTCGACCCCGCTCGTCGAATTCCAACGCAATGTTCTGCACATGCCCGAGACGACCTCGCTCGGGAAGGCCATGCGGGTCTTCCTCGACCAACGCGAGCATCTGGCCGTCGTTACCGACGAATTCGGCGGGACCAGCGGGATTGCGACACTCGAGGACGTACTCGAGACGGTGCTCGGCGCCGAGATCGTCGACGAACTCGACAGTGTCGCCGACTTGCGGAGTCTCGCGGCGAAACGCCGCGATCGCCGCCTCAGTCATCTCGGCTTGACGGAAGAGCGTCTCGCGCCCAGCGAGGATTGAGTCGGGAGTGACGCCGCGATTCGTTGCGATTCGCTAGAAGGGGATTTCTTCGTCCAACCCGGGCGGCGGACCGTCGGGCGGCGGCGGCTCATCGAAACCGTCGCTGACTCCCGCGCCGCGCTGGACGGCCCAGACGTCGAGGCTGTTGAAGTACTTCACTTCGCCGCGCGGGCTCTTCCACTCGCGTCCGCGCAGGCTGAACTCGACCTGGATCTCGTCGCCGACGGAGAAGCCGTCGAGGCCTTCGCAGCGATTGCCCGTCAGCTGGAACTGTACGAATTGCGGATAGCTCGGGTTATCGGTCAACTCGAGTACGAATTCCCGCTTCCGGAAGCGCTCGGTGACCTGTTGTGCGTCGTTGATGGCGTGGATCTTGCCGCTGATTTCGAATCCCATGGCGGGAAGATAGAGCCGCCGCGCAGAATTGCGAGTGGAAACCGTCCGTCCGCGGGACGACCACTGCTCGGCCAGTGATTCCCAGGGTGACGGAGATGCACGGGAAGCATCAGAGCCGTTAACCTCTGGGTCTACCGCTCAGTCGTACCAATGGAGGGGACGTGGGGGTCGCAGATACGGGCGGAGCGAGTTTCCGATACGCGGATTGCGCGTTCCCGGTGCGCTCCGACATTCCCACCGCACATCGTCGGGCCTGGTCGCGCCTGTCGTCGCCGGGAACGTGGTGGCGTGGCGAACAGCGCGTCGCGATCGCGGACGAGGTACGGGCCGCCGGCCGCTGCAAATTCTGCTCCGAGCGCAGGGATGCGCTATCGCCGGCCGCCGTCGAGGGTACCCACGATTCCGGACCGCAGTCGCGGTGTCTGCCGGATGCGGCGGTGGACGCGGTGCATCGCATCACCACCGACGCGGGCCGATTGACGCGGTCGTTCGTGGCTGCGCTCGCCGAGCAGGGTGTTTCCGATGCCGCCTACGTCGAGTTGGTCGGCGTCGTCGTGACGGTGCTCAGCATCGATCGCTTTCACCGGGGGATCGGTGCCGCACTCGAAGCTCTGCCCTCACCCGAGCCGGGTGAGCCGTCGCGTTACCGTCCACCCGGAGCGAAACCCTCAGCGGCATTCGTGCCGATGATCTCGGGTCGGGACGCGGTGGGTGCAGAGGCCGATCTATACCACGGGCTCCCC
>CAXMSF010000153.1:0-4997 GCA_964196055.1 uncultured Gammaproteobacteria bacterium
TTCTCGGGCAGCGTCTCGGCAAGAAAGGCCCGCAGATCCTCGCGATACTCGCGTTCTTCGGCAGACCAGTCGAACTCCACGGCAATCTCCTGGCGGTGCGTGCGCGGCCGACCCGGGCATTCTAGCCGCGGGAGGGCGACAAAGACGCATAGCGAACATCTGGCGGGTTATCAGCTTTCGCAATGTGGAGGGATCGGGGATTCCAAGCGTGTCTCACTTGGCCACGGAGACCAGCAGCAGCAACGGGCAATTGCACGGTCGACGCGGGCGCTACCTTCTCTCTGTAGCCTCCAGGCCTCGCGCTATCAAAGTGAGATCGTCGACGAGATGAAGCTGATTTCAGTTCCGAACGAGTCCGTCGAAATCGTTGCGCGGATATATTGAATGAAGCTGGAGGCGGATCGAGTCCTCATCGGCATTGCACTCGCCATCTCGGCGGTCGCGATCTTCGTCTATACGAAGCAGGTCGCCTTGGCCTGGTCGTATACACCCGACGACGCCTTCATCTGGTTTCGCTACGCGCAGAATCTGGCCGCCGGCAACGGCATCACCTTCAACGCCGAAGGGCCGCGTGCCGAGGGATACACGGGCTTCCTCTGGCTGTGGATCATGGCGGTCCCACACTGGCTCCGCTCCGACCCGGTGGTCTTCTCCAAGTGGGTTGGCATGGCGCTCGCGGCTGGAACCTTCGCGCTCACGTTTCGCATCGCGATGGAGTTGTCCGATTCTGCCGACCGTGGAATACGCTGGGTCGCCGCAGCTCTCGCGATCCTCTTGCTCACGGCCTCGCTCATGGTCCCGGCCCATTCTGTTTCCGGGATGGAGACCATCCTCTACGCCTTCCTACTGCTACTCCTCTTTCATCTCGAATTCCTGCTTGGCGAGCGCGGAGATCCGGGCGTGATTCGCGCGCTTCCCGTCGTCGGGCTTCTCGTGGGCCTCGCGAGGCCGGAAGGAGTGCTGGCGACTTGTTGCGTCCTGTGCGCTGCCCTGTGGCAGGCTCCGCCCAGCGTTCGCTCCCGCCTGTTCCGATCGACGCTCATCGCTTTCGTCCTGCCCGGCGCAATCTACTTTGCGTGGCGCTTCAATTACTATGGAGTTCCGCTGCCACTCACTTTCTATGTCACGACGCTCACGCATTCCGGGACGACAGGCTGGGAGAAATTCCAGGATTTCGCGGTCGCCGTGGGAATGACGACCGGATTGTTGTTTGCCATCGGCGGAGTGGCGAGCCGGCGGCGGATTCCCGGAGCCCTCGCCGCGATCGTGATCCTCACACTCTTCTACATCGTTCCGACCCACCGGATTCCCCACCAGTCCCGCTATTTCTTTCCCGCGCTTCCGTTGATGTGTGCCGTCGCGGGCAGCGGAGTAACCGCGCTCGTACGCGCCGTCGGAAAATTGCTGGCTGATGGCGAGCGCGGACGACGCTGGGCCTTCGCGGTGCTGGCCGTCGCCACGGCGACGATCTTCGGCGTGAACCACTCGAAGCTCGGCAAGGACGGCGCGATCGAGGCCACTGGAGGCTTGATCTACTACAACCTCATGTTCGAGGCGCGGCACGTGAGATTGGGCAAGGAACTGGCGAAGATCTCCGGCGACCTCGACCACCGCCCGTCCCTTGCCATCGGTGACGCCGGTGCGGTTCCCTATTACTCCGGCTGGCACGCCATCGATTCGTTCGGACTGAACGATTCCCACATTGCACTGACGGGCGACCACGACCCGCAATACATCCTCCAGCAATCGCCCGACCTCGTCATCATCCGTGCCTGGAGCGCCAAGCCCTTGAATCCGATGTTCGACTGGGGGCAGGAGCACTACGACGCCTGTCTCGCAGCGGGGATGGAAGTGATTCGCATTTTCGGTAGCAAGCCGTACGTCCTGCTGGTGATGGGAGATCCGGACAGCGAAATCGCTGGACGGCTTCGCGAGATTGCTGCTGAAAGGGCGGAAAAACGCAGGCAAAGAAGGGCTTCACCCCGATGACCGGCGCCTTCGGAAAATCCGTCCTGTCACTCGTCGCGCTTCTGTTCGCGCTGGTAGCCCTGGAATTCGCCGCGCGTACCCAGGTTCAGCTGCACCCGGGGGTCCGGAATCCGACCTACGTTCCCCACCCCCACCTCGTCTATACCGGGAACCCCGAGACGAAGCACAATCGCGACGGCTTCCTAGGCCGCAAACGCACGCTCGAGAAACCGGCGAATACGGTCCGAGTTGCATGCCTCGGAGGCTCGACGACCTACGGCGCATTCAACTGGCCACGCCAGTTGCGGCTTCTCTTGAACGACGATTCCGATGCCGACGAGCGCAGCTACGAGGTGTTCAACTTCGGCATGCCCGGATACACGTCGCTCGAGAGTCTCGTCAATCTCGCCATCAACGTGCAGGACTACCAGATCGACGATCTCGTGATCCACCATGCGCTGAACGATCTGATGCCTCGACTCTATCCGGAGATGGAACGCGACTATGGGCACTTCCGGAAGATCTACCGGCCGAGGGGGCGGGTCGAGCGATTCCTTACCGGTCACAGCGCCCTCTTCGTCTTCGTCTCACGGCGGCTGGGTGTGCGTCACTCGTTGGCCCACGCGACCATGACGGTGAACGACTCGAATCCGGAGAATCCGTTCCAGCCCGATTCACTGAACCCCGAAACCCGGATCTTTCGAAGAAACCTCGAAACCATCGTCTCGATTGCGCAGAGCACCGGCATGCGGCCGGTGTTGACCACCATGCCTTACTCCCTCGACCCGTCGAAACTTCCGGGCGAGTGGGCCATCAGCCACGAGGTCAAGGTGGCCGGTATGCAGGAGCACAATGCGATCATCCGAGAAATCGCCGCGGAACGCGATGTGTTGTTGGTCGATCTCGATCGACAGATGACCGGGAAGGAGGACTATTTCATCGATCACATTCACTGTTCTGGAAGCGGTCGCAGCAAGAAGGCCGAGCTGGTTGCCGCCGCCCTGTCCCGCCCCTGAGTCCCCGGGGGTATTTCCTTCGCAATCCCCTTGCATGCCGATTTCACGTGAACAGCCTTTGTGTCGAATCGCGCAGCACCGCTCGGGCGGTCACACGAATGGCGAATACGCAGTGGTGCTGAAGCGCACAAGGAGGAAAGCATGACGAAGTTGGTCCGAATCGATCCGTTTGCAGAATTCGATCTCTTCTCCGACTGGCGGCGACCGCTCGCCGCATCCCGCATCCGCACGATTCCCCGCGGCTCGAATGCAGCCGCGGCTTGGCGGCCGGCGGCCGACGTACACGAGACCGCAGAACGCTACGCGATCAGCTTCGAACTTCCCGGCACAGACAAGGAAGACGTGTCCGTGGAGGTCCACGACAACGTACTGACCGTCAAGGGTGAGAAGAAGGCGACCGAGGTCGCCGAGGGCGAACGCCACCACCACATCGAACGCGTGTACGGCTCCTTCACCCGCGCGTTCACCCTTCCGAGCGACGTGGAAGGCGACGCGGTGAAGGCGACCTTCCGCAACGGCGTGCTCACGGTCGAGATCCCGAAGGCGGAAGAGCAGAAACCGAAGGTCGTCCAGATAGACGCCTGACGAACGCGAACCGGCCACAAGCAACACGACCCCTCGACGGGCTCGGAGCACCGCTCCGAGCCCGTTCCTTCTTCCCCGAAGCAGGCCATCCGTTTCCGCGCAAGGAGGGGGTTTTCAAAATCGCGGCGGCTGGTGTATGGAACTCGGCATGCCGTTTCCCGATTTCGAGCCGACGCTGCCGGTCTTCCTCGAAACGCGCACCGCCGCGTTCGGAAAGCGGCCGCTGATCCTGCTCGACGACGAGCGTATTTCCTACGCGGAGGCTGCCTCGCGCTCCGCGAAACTCGCGCGCGGCCTGCTCGCGTCGGGCGTCGCGAAGGGCACGCGCGTCGGCCTGCTGATGCCGAACGGACCGGACTGGGTCGTCGCCTGGCTCGCCGCGGCCCGCATCGGCGCCGTCGTCGTGCCGCTCAACACCTTCTACAAAGCGCGTGAACTCTGCTGGGTGCTGCGACACGCAGACGTCCACAGCCTGCTCATGCTTCCGAAGTTCCTGAACAACGACTACCTCGAACGCCTCGAGAAGGGCGCACCCGGCCTCGCGAACTGCCAGGACGGAGCAATCCTCACGAGCGACCTGCCCTGCCTGCGCAACGTCTTCGTCTGGGGCGGCTGCGACCGCAGCTGGGCGAAGAGCGACCGCGACCTCGAACAAGCTGCAATCGCCTCGCCAGGATTCGACGCCGCCTTCCTCACCGCCGCCGAGTCTTGCGTAACACCCGCAGACCCGATGGTGATCATCTACAGCTCCGGCAGCACGGCCGACCCGAAGGGCGCGGTACACACGCACGGAACCGTGATCCGCCACGCCTTCAACTTGAACGCCTTCCGCGACCTCACCGCCGATGACCGGCTGTTCTCGCCGATGCCGTTCTTCTGGGTCGGGGGATTCACCTTCACGCTGGTGTCTGCGATGCACGTCGGCGCGCTCATGATCTGCGAACGAATCTTCGAGGCCGGCGAAACCCTCGAGTTGCTCGAACGCGAGCGAGCCACGATCGTCGCGGGCTGGCCCCACTATTCGCGCGCGATGGTCGACCACCCAAGCTTCCACGAGCGCGATCTTTCCGCCATCCGCTCCGGCAACCTCTACGAGATCCTGCCCGAAGCCGTCCGGCCCAAGGATCCGGAGCTGCGCTCGAACGCACTCGGCATGACGGAGACCTGCGGCCCGCACACGATCGAGTGGATGAACGTCGACCTGCCCGAGAGACTGCGCGGCGCGTTCGGAAGATCCGTGCCAGGTGTCGTGCACAAGATCGTCGATCCGGAAACCGGAGAAGACCTGCCGGCCGGATCACCCGGCGAAATCTGCGTGCGGGGCTACAGCCTGATGCAGGGGCTCTACAAGGTCGAGCGCGAAGACGCCTTCGACGACGAGGGCTTCTACCACACGGGCGACACCGGCTATTTCGACGAGGACGGTTG
>CAXMSF010000154.1:0-5423 GCA_964196055.1 uncultured Gammaproteobacteria bacterium
TGCCAACGAATTCACGAGCCGCACCGCAACGACCGTCACGTCGCGGTCGCCCGAAGACAATCGCCCGACACAGGCGGAGAGGTAGTAGAACAGCGGCGGGTGCCCGGTCGACCAGCCCGAATCCGGTGCGGGCAGCGCCCAGGAACTCAGCAGGGACTCGACGTATTGCCAGTTGCCGCGCGCATCGAAGCCCCAGAGCACCGGATACTGGAAGGCGTTGTTCACGCGAACGAGCACGCCCACCACCACGAGCCCGATCCCGAGTGCGACGTAGGGCGAGCGAATACGCCTCGACAAGTCCAAAACCGCCCGCCTCCTCCGCGAACGCTCAGGATATCGCGCACGCGTGCCGGCTGCCGCCGCGTACGGCCGGGTCACGTCGCAGACTCACCCGGGGAAGCGAACGATTCTCGCCGGCGTCTCGCAAGCCGCGCGAAATCGACGGACTAGCCCCGAGCTCTTCGCCGCCGAGCCATCGCCAGCCCGACGAGGCCGAGCCCAAACAGGCTCGCGCTACCGGGTTCCGGGACAAAGGTCGCGGGAGCGCGTAACCGACTGCTGCGGACCCCGTAATTCGCGTAGAGCGTCCGGCGCCGTCATGCTCCGGAAGGCCGGGAGGAAATAGATGCAAAGACGGCGTCGAATGACGAGATGCGATCTTCGTTGGCCCTTCGCCGTCCTGCTCGTAGCAAGCTCGCTACTCGGCTGCGGGCCGGATCCGGATCCCGGTCGTTACCGCCTCGCGGGCAGCGGTGAACATTGGGATGTCGCGGGCGCAGATCACGTCTTCGAAGATCTGCAGCCGCGCTACAGCGAGTTCTTCGACGTCATCCTCGATCCTTCGAGCGCGCAAATGCCCGACACGCGTTCCGTTCGCGACGATCTCGAGCGCACCCCCGTCGACCGCCGCAACTACGACGCCCTCAACGCGGTGGCGATCGCGTACTTCGAAGTCAATTACCGCGCCGAACAGAATCGCGGTGCACTCGCATACCTCGGCCTGTCGCAGAACGCGGCGAAGCTGCTCGCGGTTCCCTGGCGTGCCTACGGGGAAACCGAGGAAGCACGCCTTCGCGCGGCGATCCTCGACTTCTTCGAAGACGCAAGCCGCGGAGAGAAGCTGCTGAGCGCCGCCACCGCACCCCGGGTGGCGCGAATCGTCGCGTCACTGGCGCGCAAGGAGTCGGATCCGGGCCGCCGCGCACGGATCGCCGAACTCGCACGAGAGAATTGAGGCACGCGATGGAGCGAATGCAGCGCGTCGGTGCGTCGCATTCACAGGCGCGCTACCGGATCAGGAGAAGGCCGGGATATCGGTTTGCGCGCGCCCCAGGATGAGTCCGTGGATATCGTAGGTTCCTTCGTAGGTGTTCACGGTCTCCAGGTTCAGCATGTGGCGCATGACCGGGTATTCGTCCGAGATCCCGTTGCCACCCAGCATGTCACGCGCCGTACGCGCGATCGCCAGTGATTTGCCGCAATTGTTGCGTTTGATCAGCGAAATCAGCTCGGGCGCAATCTGCTTGGAGTCCATCAATTGCCCGGCGCGAAAGGCTGCCTGCAACCCGAGGCTGATCTCGGTCTGCATATCGGCCAGCTTGATCTGCACGAGCTGGTTGGCCGCCAGGGGTCGATCGAACTGCTTGCGATTCATCACGTAATCGCGGGCGGTCTGCCAGCAGGTTTCGGCGGCGCCGAGTGCCCCCCAGGCGATGCCGTATCGCGCGTTGTTCAGGCAGCCGAAGGGTCCCTTCAGGCCCGACACGCCCGTCAACAGGTTCTCGGCCGGGACGAACACGTCCTCCATCACGATCTCGCCCGTCACCGACGCTCGCAACGAGAGCTTCCCCTCGATCTTCGGCGCACTCAAGCCATCCATGCCCCGCTCGAGGATGAAACCGCGAATCACATCGGCATCGTCCTTCGCCCAGACGACGAAGACATCGGCGAAGGGGCTATTCGTAATCCAGGTCTTGACTCCGTTTACGCAATAGCCGCCTTCGACCTTCCGAGCGCGGGTGATCATGCCACCGGGGTCGGAGCCATGGTCCGGCTCGGTCAAACCGTAACAACCGATCCATTCGCCCGTGGCGAGCTTGGGCAGGAACTTTTCCCGCTGGGCCTCGTCACCGTAGGCGTATATCGGATACATGACGAGAGAGGACTGCACACTCATCATCGACCGGAAGCCGGAGTCGACGCGCTCGACTTCTCGCGCAATCAGTCCATAGCTGATGTAGTCCACCCCGGGGCATCCATAGCCATCGATGGTGGCGCCGAGCAGGCCGAGCAGGCCCATCTCACCGAAGATCGCCGGGTCCGTCGTCTCATCCCGAAACGCCTGACGCACCCGCGGAGCCAACTTGTCCTGGGCATACTGCCGGGCGGAATCGCGTACCGCGCGCTGCTCGTCCGACAGCTGTTGTTCCAGCAGGAACGGGTCCCGCCAGTCGAGCTTTGCCCATGAAGTCATCGACATGTTTCACTGATCCTTCCGTCTGGGCCCGCCCCCGAACGAGCGCCGGATCGATCCTCGGAGGATAGGAGAATTCGGCTGCGAAAGTCGGGCGCCGGGCGGAAGCTTTGGCCGCAAAGCGGCCGAAGCGCAGCGAGGCGAGGACCCGCTCGAGCAGACCAGACGCCGGGCGGAAGCATCGGCCGCAAAGCGGCCGATGCGCAGCTAGGCGACTTGCAGCAGCACCTTGCCGAAGTGTTCGCTGGCTTTCACGAGACGGTGCGCCTCCGCAGCTTCGCCGAGCGAAAAGCTGCGGTGGACGACGGGGTGGATCTCGCCCGACTCGAGCGCCGCACCGAAGCGAGCGAGGAAGCCCGCAACGATCTCGGCCTTCTCCTCCACCGGCCGGGCGCGGAGCGTCGAGCCGATCACCTGGAGCCGACGCGTGAGCAACGCGCCGAGGTTCAACTCTGCTTTCGCGCCGCCCATCAGGCCGATCAGCACCAATCGGCCGCCGACCGCGAGGGCGTCGAGATTTCCGCGTAGGTAGGGAGCGCCGATCGAATCGAGCACGACGTCGACACCGCGGCCGCCCGTGGCCTGCTTGGCCTCGGCGACGAAGTCGCCACTGCGGTAGTTCACCGCGACGTCCGCGCCGAGGTCGCGGCAGCGCGCGCACTTCTCGTCCGAGCCCGCGGTCACGATCGCCGTCGCGCCGGCCGCCTTCACGAGTTGGATCGCGGCCGTACCGATGCCGCTGCCGCCACCGTGAATCAGCGCGGCTCCCCCCGCGCTGAGACCGCCGATCTGGAACACGTTGAGGAAGACCGTCAGGAAGACCTCGGGGATCGCCGCAGCTTCTTCGATGCCGAGCCGCTCCGGCACGTGCATCGCCGAGCCCGCGTGCACCACGACCTCTTCCGCGTAACCGCCGCCTGCGAGCAACGCCATGGCGCGATCGCCGGGCTTCCAGCCCTTCACGCCGTCCGCGACCTCGACCACTTCGCCCGCGCACTCCAGGCCGAGAATGGGGGATGCACCGGGCGGCGGCGGGTAGAGGCCTTGCCGCTGCAGCAGGTCGGCGCGGTTCACGGCGGTCGCCGCCACGCGGATCCGCAGCGAATCGGGCTGCAGCGCGGGTGCGGGCACCTCGCCGAGTTTCATTGCGTCTTCGTTACCAGGCTCGTCGACTTCGATCGCTCTCATCCCCATAGCCTAACCGCGATGAACGCTGTGCGCGGCCCCGGATTCGACCCCGGGGCCACGCGGTCATCGTCCGCTACTCAGGCACTGCAGCGATCGCGGCGACCGATCCGCCGACGGGCCGAGAGCCCGATCAGCGACATCGCGACGAGCGTCCCGGTCGACGGCTCGGGCACCGGCACCGTGGGAGCATCGCCCGGCCAGATTTCCGGCAAGTTCGCGTTCACGCCGACCCAGCCTCCATCCACCAACGGTTGTTGGTAGACGCCGAGTTGCGTGTCCAGCCAGGTTTCACCGTCGGTGCTCTCCCAGAACGACAGCCAACCCTCGTAGACCGTGACGTGGTTCTCACTGCCTTCGTCGTAGTTGACGTACTGAACGAAGGAAGTCTGCGACCAGCTGAAGCCCGACACGTTCGTCGCCAGGGTGTCGAGGGCGCCTGCGTACGAGAGCGCGCCGTCCCACTGAAAGCGCCACGCATGCGACGACGTCGCGCCGGTCTCCCAGTCGATGACGATCATCGTCTCGTTGGCGCCGCTGCCGATGGTGCCGTCGATCAGCACGTCGTCGTACGACAAGCCGAAGGCCTCGCCGGCGAGAAGCAGAGTGGTGATGGAAATCCAGATGATTCGTTTGATGTTGGAATGCATTTGCTCAGTTTCCTTGTGCGCCCCGTTTCGCGAGGGCGCCTCCCCGAAGAATTCGTCCCGGCAAACGCCCCGACGGCTTCCGCACATCGCTCAGGGGAGACGACGCGAGTTGCTCGGCAAGGCCCAAGATTCGCTGGGACACTTCGTTGGCGACCAGGCAGGTCTTCCGGCTCAGGGTGCGAAGCCGACCCACCTTCCCGCTACCCCCTTCTCGGGGTGCGATGCATCGGCCGCCTGGCGGTCGCTGCCTTCGCTTCGTCACAGTGGTGTTCGGGTCGGCCGTTTCCCATTACGGCGGCGCGTCCGCGGAGGACTCTGCGTTCCGATCAAGCCGCGTCGTGCGGCGACACTCGGAACGCTTCACCTCGCTTCCCTCTTCGATGCGCGACCGGATCTTCTCCGGTCGTGCGATCACCTGGTAGCTGCTGCGCGTGCCGGTCGATCCAGTCGACGGCACGTCGCGACATCTACGGCACACCGCGGCGCACGTCGCGACGCACGAGCCACGCGTCCGGCAGCCGTGCCGGAACGCGAAGCAGCGGAGATGTCGACTGGGGTCTGCGGCTGAGATTCATCATTCCGCGTCCGTCAACTCGAAACGAACCGGCACCACCACCCGGCCATAGACCCACGGCAAGGCCCCCGCATCCTCGACGGCGATCAGCGCAGCCCGGTCGAGCGCGCCACTGCCGGAGCTCGCGTTGGTTTCGATGTCGACCGGCCGGCCATCGCGCTCGATCTCGAAGGCCACCAGGGTCTCGCCTTGGACGCTGCGCGACATCGCAATGGCGGGATAGCGTGCTGCGCGCTGAACGCGCCGCTGAATTTCCGCCAGCCGCGCGGCAACGGTCGGCCCACCGGGGATCGCGTCCTCCACCACCGGCGGCTTCGCCGAGACCGCCGCCAAGTCTTCCGCGGCGGCAGCGAAGGCGAGGCCGACGACGGCGAGACAGCCGACCAGCGCGAGCGCGGGCCGAGGCGTCACTGAGTCCGCCCTGCCCGCCGAAGGCGCGCGTGCGCGAAGCCGCCGAGCAATGCGAAGATCGCGAGAAGCCCCGAACGCGACAGCGCGGGTACGGGAATCACGGGAGGCTCTTCGGGCGAAGAGTGAACTG
>CAXMSF010000155.1:0-14894 GCA_964196055.1 uncultured Gammaproteobacteria bacterium
GGCTGCCTCCGTGTGGGCCGGATGGTGCCGGTGCTCGCTGGCGATTTCAAGGCGCCGACGAATTCGCGTAGAAGAATTCAGGGCTCGAACATGCCGTCCGTCTTCGAAGGCAGGACCTCGAGCGCCACCCTGAAGCGTCAGAAGAAGCCCTTTCCCCGGCGGAGCGCGTTTCGGCGTGCACTGTTATCGTTTCCCACGGGCGATCGAGCAAGGCGCCCTCCAGCCTTCGGCGGGCCCGACCCACCGCATCCCGGACGAGTCCGTGCAGACCGATTCAGCCGCAGACCTCGAGAGCGACATTTCGCGTGCCGTGCGATTCGGGTGGCTGCTCACCGCGTACCTGCTCGCGCTGCTCCTTGGTTGTTCGTTTACGGCAAACGCCGAAGCCGAGAGCGCACCGGAGATCACTCCGTATTTCGAGCGGCGTGACGCCGACGTCTACCTCGTCCCGGTAGGCGCCTGCTCGAAGCAAACCCTGGTACTGCTCGCCGATTACTACGAGCACGACCTCGGCATCCGAATGGGAATCGCACCCGCCCTGCCCTATCGCGACGGCTTGTACAATCCGCAGCGGAAACAGCTCGCCACCGAACCGGTGATCGCGTGGATGATGACGAAGCTCGAAGACTATTCGACCAACGCGGATTCGATCTTCATCGGCGTCACCCACAATGACATCTACATCGCCACCTCGAGCCTTCCGTTCGCCTACGAGCAGCGCATCCCGCCACACCACGCCTTCGTTTCGAGTTTTCGGACGTCACGGAAACCCGCCGACGACATCGCCGAGATCACCGAGGTACAACCGAACCTCCGCAAGCTCGTGACCAGGACCATCGGCGCGCTTCGCTTCGGGAAGCCCGACAGCGCCGATCCCCGAAACGTGATGTACGGTCCGATCCGAGGCCTGGACGACCTCGAGGCCATCGACGAGTCGACCGCCCGAAGCACGTTGATCGAATGACGGCGCTCTCGATCGGCCCGGCGCTGTTCTTCTTCACGATGGGAGTCGTCGCGCTCGTGCAGCCGGAGCGGGTCCTCGCCCTGTTCGGAACTCCACGGCTAACGCTCGACGGTCGCAACGAGGTCCGTGAGCGATTTCGAGAATCGAGCTGGGAGCGATCGCTCGTCCCATTGAGGTGACGAACGCCGCGCTTCGCTGTGATATTCTCACCGCGAAGCCGGCCGGTAGACCCGAGTGGTGAGCCCGCTCGACAATAGCGAGGTAGACGACCATGAGACGCACGACCGCAAGACTCCTGCCGATCGCGTTGGCGCTGTCCGCAACACTCGCGCTCGGTTGCACTCGAACGCTCGGCGCTCCCACGGGCGATGACGAGTATGATGCCGAGAGCAACGAAGAGGCCATGCAGGACGAAGAAGACCGGGAAGCCTGGGAGAGCATCAACCGCTGAACCCGAATGCGGCGGGCCGAAACCCGCGCGGCTCGCGAATCCCGAGGTTGCTCATGATCCGATACGCCACACCAATCGTCGCGCTCCTGCTCGTCGCCGTGGGGGTCGCCTGCGCGGAAGGCCCCGCCGCCGCCACGATCAGCCAGAAGGATCTCGCGACGCGGATTTCCGACGCGTCGGCGCCGGTGATCTTCGACGTTCGCAGCCAGAAGGAGTTCGCGAGCGGACACGTCCCGAGCGCGGTGAACCTGCCCTACGACGAGATCGTGGATCGTCTGGCCGACCAGAAACTGGAGCCCGATGACGAGATCGTCGTCTACTGCGAGTCGGGGCGCCGGGCCGCGATCGCCGAGGAAGCGCTCCGCCAGGCCGGCTTCACCAGCGTCCGCCACCTCGAAGGCGACATGCGCGGCTGGCGGGAAAGCCGTCTGCCCTGCGACGGTTGTTGAAAGCGATCCGGGAGCCACGATGGCCGGCAGCGAAGCTCGTGACGATGGCGAATCGACTGCGGCGGGCTGGCTCGCAGCACTTCGGCGCAATCGCACCTTCACCGCATTGTTCGTGATCTGCATCGTCGCGGGAGCGTTCGCCGGCGTCCTCTACCTCCCCGCGGAGTTCTCTTGGATCCGCAGACTGCTTGGGGGCGCAATCAGCGGGGGCGGTGTCGCGTTCCTGATGACCGCGACGAAGTTGCTGTAGTCACCCACGAGCTTCACCGGGTCGCCGTCGCGGGGATGAGAGCCCCGTTCTGCCGAGAAGAGGAAGCGGCCGATTCAGCGCGAATCGTCGGGAATATCCCGATCGAGCACGGTCTTGCGCTCGAGGCGTGCAGCGTTCGCGATCGCTTCATCACAAATGCGTCGCACCGCATCCGAGAGCGGGGCCAGAATTCCATCGGAAGTATTGAATCCGGACTTCGCGCGGATGTAGTCCTTGAGCCTGCTCGCAACGATCAGGATCTCGCGCGGAACCTCGGCGGTGGGAGACGCTGCCGAAGCCGGAACGATTCGCCGTCGCCCCGTCGCGGTGGCGCTGGCGTTCACGTCCTCACGCGCCTTCACGTCCCTGCTCGCCTTCACGCCACCGCTCGCCTTCGGCTTGGGGGACTCGGTCTCCGCCACCCGTGGTGCGGATTTTTCGACGGCCCAGGTCTCGCGGTGCTTTGCTTCCGGCAGGTGCACTTCCCAACACGTCACCGTGCAGAACACCAGCCCTGTCCGCTTGCGATTGCACGTCGAAACATTGCACACCCAGTAGGTGGCGCCGAGTCCGATCGGCTGCTTGCAGGTGCTACAACGCCGCCACGCCTCACCAGTCGTCATCGCAACCTCCGAATGGCCGCCGAGGGTAGCACCCGGAACAGGCATCCATCCCGCGGCGTCGTTTCGCCCTCACTCATCGCGCCGACGCCGTCCCGACTGGATCAACTGATCGAGTCTGGAAAGAAATCGCGAACGATCCTTCGGCTGGATCGGCCGCGGCCCACCGGACAACACACCCATCTCACGGAGTTCGGAATTAAGCGCACGCGTAGCAAGCGCGCCGCCGATCGAATCCTCGGTAAATTCACGACCGTTCGGGCCGAGTACGCGTGCGCCACGCTCCAGGCAACGCGCCGCCAGCGGGATGTCGGCCGTGATTGCGATATCGCCTTCGTAGATGTTCTCCGCGATCCAGTCATCGGCTACGTCGGCGCCCTTGCCGACGACGACCAACTCGACACCGGTCTCGGGTGGTACCGCCATGCGGGAGTTTGCCACCAGCACGATCCGAAGGTCATAACGCGATCCGACAGCGTAGATTTCGTCCTTGACCGGACATGCATCTGCGTCGACGAAGATCTCGATGGCGGCGTCCCCGAGTGGTCATTCCGAATCTGCGAGGCCCGGGCGCCCCAACGATCGAGCGCGCGACGCCTCTGCCGTGTTACAGTCGGCGTGGTTGAACGATCGCGATTTTACGTGAGTGAAACAAGTCCCCGATCCCCTGACCTGGTGCCACCTGCTCCTCGATCGGTCGAAATTCGAACGAACGCTCATCTTGGAGGTGACATGCTACGCGTTTCGAGTCGTATTGCAGCAATCGGTTTCGCGCTGGTCTTTTCGCTGGGAATCGCGGCCTGCTCACTACAGGTCGGCAGCGACGCATGGTGCGAGAAGATGAAGGAGAGGGACAAGGCGAAATGGAGCGCCGAGGATGCGGGAAACTTCGCGAAGCACTGTATCTTGAAATAGCCCTGGGCGCCGACCTGCCGACGCCCAGGAAGCACAAGGTTGGCCGAGTGTGATCCTTCATTTCTTTCCGGTCGCTCCGAATCCAACCAAGGTGCGTCTTTACATCGCCGAGAAGGAGGCAGGTGGCGCCGCAATCGGCATCGACGAGTCACTCGTCAACCTGCCGTCGGGTGAACAGAATTCGCCCGAGCACCTCGCGCGCAATCCCCTCGGAAAATTGCCGGCACTCGAGCTCGATGACGGCAGCTGCGTGGTCGAGTCGCTTGCGATCATCGAGTTCCTCGAAGAACTCCACCCCGAACCGGCGATGATCGGCCGGAATCCGCGTGAGCGCGCCCGGGTACGCGAACTCGAGCGCATCTGCGACCTCGGCGTACTGGTCTCGATCGCGCGTATAGTCCACGCGACTCGGTCGCCACTCGGGCTCCCGCCGTCGCCCGAAATCGCCGAGAACGCCCAGGGGGCGCTGAAACGCCCGCTCCGGCTGCTGGATGATTGCCTCGCGGACGGACGCTCCTTCGTCGCGGGATCGCAGCCAACCGTCGCCGATTGCACCCTGGCCGCGGCGCTACAGTTCGGGCGTTTCGGTGAAGTCGCGCTCGACCCGTCACTCGAAAACCTGCACGCTTGGGATCGGCGCTTCCGTGAACGCCCTTCCGCCAGGTCCGTGCTGGTGGTCTGAACCCGGAGAGGAGTCGCATGCATCCCGGAAAAATCGTCCTGATCATCACCTGGGCCTACGGACTCGGTTCCTTCGTCATCGCACCGGAATCGACGGCCGCAGGCGTCGGCCGCCTGCTGTTCTGGGGAATGGCCGCCATCCACGTCATCGAGTGCGCAGTCTTCCTTCCCGCGATCCGGCGTGCTGAAGGATCGATCGGTTCTCATCTCGCACAAGTCTTTGCATTCGGCTTTCTGCACCTTCAGGAGATCGGCGCGTTTGCAAAGCCCGGCGACCCGAAACCCTGAACCGCGCACCCCCTGAATGGATCCGGACGTCTACACCCTCTATCGACTCGATGTCTCGTACTTCAGCGGCAAGCTCGAGGCCTATCTCCAGTACAAGCAGATCCCGTTTCGACGCGTCGAAGTCTCGAATCAGGTCATGCGCAAGACGGTCCTCCCGAACACGGGCATCGCGAAGGTGCCGGTCCTTCGAACGCCCGAAGGCATCTGGCTCCAGGACACGACACCGATCATCGACTACCTCGAAGCCCGCCACGCGGACGGCCCGATCCTTCCGCTCGACCCCAGGCAGGCCTTCTGCTGCCGACTACTCGAAGACCACGCAGACGAATGGTTGTGGCGGCCGGCGCTGCATTACCGCTGGAGTTACCGACCCGACGCACGCCTGCTGAGCCGCCGCATCGCCGAGGCGATCGTGGATGACCTACCGGTCCCGAAGGCGCTTGCTGCGCGTTTCGTTGCCGGACGCCAACACCGCGTCTACGTGGCCGGTGACGGAGTCTGCACGGAGACCCGCAAGCATGTCGAATCGATCTACCTCACCACCCTCGACCGCCTCGAAGCGATCCTCGAAGGACGTCGGTTCCTGCTTGGCGGGCGCCCCAGCCTCGCCGATTTCGGATTCTTCGCATCGATGTTCCGACACTTCAGCCTCGACCCGACGCCCGGACGAATCATGCGCGACCGCGCTCCTCGCACGTATGCCTGGGTGGCCCGGATGTGGGCCGCGCGCCACTCGCAAATCGACGGCGAGTGGGAGCCCGCGGGTCGACTCCCGCCGGAGTGGGCAGCGTTGCTTCGCGATACCGCGGCCTATCTCAGCTACCTGCACGCGAACGCGGCAGCGTGGCGCGAAGGCCGGCAGCGCTTCGACTGGGAGGTCGACGGCGTGCGCTATCGCGACACTCCGGTCGTGCAGTACCGCGTCTGGTGCCGCGAGCGGCTCCAGCATCACTTCGACGCACTGCCCGATGACGCTGCGGCCGAGGTTCGCGCCGACCTCGAGAATGCGGGCGCATGGCAACCGCTGTGGCGCGACGGCCGCATCGCTTCCGGCCTGCACGATGGCGACGAGCCGCCGATCTGCCGAGGTCGCGGCCGGGCCGCCCGAATTCCGGGCAGCGGTTGGACCGCATGGAACCTCCCACGCCCCGGCAACCAGCATGCCTGAACCGAAGCCCCAGACCGACGCGGACCGGAGCCTGATGCGCGACATCGCCACGCGCGGCTGGCACATCGTGACCGTTGAAGAGCGGAACGATCGACCGGGCTGGGCGTTTACGATCGGCCTGCAGAGTTCCTTCGAACACCCCGAAGTGATCGTATTCGGACTCCCCACGCAGGCCAACCGGGAGATCATCGAGCGCATCGCCCGCGACATCGCCGCGGGCTCCGCCCACCCGGCCGGCTCGACCTGCGACACGATCCTGCAGGGGCTTCCGTGCGAATTTCGCGCCGTCGCCCGCAGCTGGCACGAGACCTTCCTCGGCTACGCGGTCTGGTATTACGGCAATCCGAAATTCGGGGTCGTCCAATTCCTCTGGCCCGACCGCGAAAATCGCTTTCCGAACCAGCCCGATTTCGACCCCGATCTCGCCCGGCTACAACCGCTGCTGGAGCACGCCAGCGCGGAAGAGGCCCGGGTGAGCGACGTTCTCCACTCACTCGACAAGGTCTAAGAGCATGCAACGCGACGACGCACGAGCCGAGTGCCCGATTCATGATCGAAAACGGAAATTGCAGTGCTGATTCAAGTCGGCCCCGGGAGGGACCGAATCAATGACCGAGGCTTGGCGAACGCCCGAGGCAGGCTCTGAGTATCCAGCGATGATCACGCCCGATTCCTTCGAGATGATCGAGACCGTCTCGCGCGAAGCGCTCGAGAAGCATCCGGTCTGGGCACATTTCGAATCTCCGGAAGACCGCCAGACCATCTTGGGCTGGGGCGTCGCCCCGGAGATCGTCGACGACGAGGTCAGCCGTTACGAGTACTGCGGCCCGCCCCCCCTCTACCCGGTACTCGAAGTGGACCCACTCCCTTCGCAACGACACCTCATCGTCGGGGTAACGTTCGAATCGAGCGGTGGGATTCGCTGTGCCGGCTATCTGCTCGAACCACACGCGTTCGGCATCTTCGTCGGGGACGTCGAATTCTGCCTGAATCGGAACCTCGTGCAGCTTTCGGAACAGGTCGCCGTACGACTGGCCTCGGCGCTCGACACCAGCGCAGATCTACTGTTTCCGCTGCGGTACACCAGCGAACTCCGGAATCAGCAGGGAATCGCGATCCAGGGAACCCTCGAACAATTCTGGTAGATCAACCGCGCGTTACGGGGTGGTCGTCGGAGATCATCAGTCTCTCGAGATCGTGCCCCTCTTCGAGCGCCGCATCGAGCCATGCGGGCCGCTTGCCGCGACCGGACCAGGTCTGGGCCGGGTTGTCGGGGTTCACGTACTTGGGCCCAGCCCCCTCGACGAGACCACCGCGGCGCTTCACCAGGCGTTTCGCGGACTCACGACGCCGGACGAATTCGGCAGTCAGCTGGCGCGCGAGCGCTCCGAGTTGCCGGTCCGTAAACAGGGAGAAATCGAATTCCTTCACCGCATGCCCCTCACTACGCGTCGGGCGAACCTTCGACGGTCCGTATTCACTTGTCGAATACCCAAGGGCCGCACCTTGTGACAGCGGTCACAAGGTGCGGCGGCGACCCGGAGTGGCGCTTTCGCTTGACCACCCGGCACGAGCCGTGCAACCTCCTCCGGGCGCCGGCTCCCGAACGACTGACGGTGTACGACCCTTACAGGAGGTGACATGTTCATCGCGATGAACCGTTTCCAGATCTCCCCCGGCAGCGAAGACACCTTCGAAGCCCTGTGGCAAAACCGCGACTCGCACCTCGATGACGTTCCCGGCTTTCGTGATTTTCACCTGCTGCGCGGACCGTCGAGCGACACCGCCACGCTGTACGCCTCGCATACGACCTGGGAAAGTCGCGAAGCCTTCGAGGCATGGACGGAATCCGAGGCGTTCCGCAGTGCACACGCCCGGGCAAAGGCGCCCAAGGGCACCTACCTCGGGCATCCGCAGTTCGAGGGATTCGAAACCGTTCTGTGAAGTCGGAATCCGTCGGAACGCCGGAGCAGATGAGTTGGCTGACGGGCGTCGTGATCGCGGTGCTCGTACTGAACGTACTCGACGCCTTGTTCACGTTGGTGTGGGTTCGAGCGGGCCTCGCGGTCGAAGCGAATTCCTTGATGCGCGACCTGATCGAGAACAACGCGTTCCTGTTCGTCGCTACGAAGCTTGGCCTGGTCTCGCTCGGCTCGCTGCTCCTCTGGCGACAACGGACGCATCCGATTGCCGTCGTCGCAATCTTCGGGGTCTTTCTCGCATACTACTTCGTTCTCCTCTACCACCTGCAATACTCGAGCGTCCTGATTCGCAACACACTCGCTGGATAGCCCACGCCTGTGAGTGTTAGGATCCGTGCCAATTCGAGGAGTTCCCCTGGACAACCAAGTCGTCGACGCCATCGTGTGGTACGCGGCATTCATTTTCGCCACGACTATCCACGAGGCCGCCCATGCCCTCGCAGCCATGCGCGGAGGCGACACCACCGCATACGAAATCGGCCAGGTCACGATCGACCCGATCCCGCACATCCGCCGCGAACCGGTCGGAATGGTGGTGCTCCCGATCATCGCGCTCGCAATCATCGGCTGGCCGTTTGGTTATGCGAGCGCCCCGTACAACATCGCCTGGGCAGAACGCCATCCGCGCCGCGCCGCCTGGATGGCGCTCGCCGGCCCGGCGGCCAACCTCGGGCTCGTGTTGATCTGCGCGGCGGCGATCCGGATCGGCGTGCTCGCGGGCGTGTTCCACGCGCCCGAATCCGCCTACTTCACCCAGGTCGTGACAGCGGTCGGTGGCGGCGCTTGGGATGCGGCCGCGTTCATCGTGAGCATCTTCTTCACCCTCAATCTCATCCTCTTCCTGTTCAACCTGCTGCCGCTTCCACCCCTCGACGGAAGCGGCGCGCTCGCACTCATTCTGAGCGACGACGCCGCCCGCCGCTTCCGCAAATTCTCCGCCCAACCGATGTTCGGCTTCATCGGGCTACTGATCGCCTGGCGGTTCTTCGGCTCGCTCTTCGAACCGGTCTTCACGCTGGCGCTGAACCTGCTGTACCCGGGATCGGGCTACTCCTGATCCCGAGCGCAGGCTAGTCTCCGATTCGAGCAACGTACTCAACCTTCGAGGACACCCCCTCCAATGCGATTCACCTACGCCGAATCGATGTGTGACCCGAGCCAATACCTACCACTGGCCATGGCGGCCGAGCGAGCGGGTTGGACCAGTTTCGCGATACCGGACAGCATCTGTTATCCGGAGGTCTCCGACAGCAAGTATCCCTACACACCGGACGGCAATCGTGAGTTTCTCGACGGCAAACCTTTCGTAGAGCCATTCACGCTGATTCCTGCGATGGCCGCCGTGACCGAGCGACTGCGCTTCACGACCTTCGTCGTGAAGCTCCCGATCCGATTGCCGGTGCTCGTCGCCAAACAGGCCGCATCGGTCGCGGTCATGAGCGGAAACCGATTCGGATTTGGCGTCGGACTCAGCCCGTGGCCGGAGGATTTCGAAGTTTGCGGCCAGGACTGGAAGTCACGCGGCAAGCGAATGGATGAGATGATCGACATCATCCGTGGCCTCTGCACGGGCGAATTCTTCGCCTACAAGGGCGAGCACTACGACATCCCGAGCATCAAGATCTGCCCGACCCCCAGCGTGAAGCTACCGATCCTGATCGGCGGCCACGCCGAGGCCGCGTTGAAACGCGCTGCATGCCGGGGCGACGGCTGGATGCACGCAGGCGGCGATGCGGGAGATCTGGAGCGTTACATCACGCGACTGGGCGAACTTCGCAAGGAGTACGACCGCGAACAGGAGCCCTTCGAGATTCATGTGATCTCGATGGACGCCTATACCGTCGACGGCGTGCGCCGCCTCGAAGATCTGGGGGTAACCGATGCCATCGTCGGATTCCGCAACGCCTACGAAGTCGACACGCAGACCCTCGAGCACAAGATCAACGCCCTCGAACAATTTGCGGACGCCATCATCGCGAAGTTGTAGCCATTGCCTCGCCAACGTGATGCAATCGAGAGTTTGATCGGCTTATCGCAGATCCGACATTTCATCCCGGCCTTCACTCCCCCGGCCGAATCCGAGGCTTCGGCATGAACCCGATCACACATCTGCTGGTCGGTTGGACGGTCGCCAACTCGGCTTCACTCGAGCGACGCGACCGCGGGATCGTCACGATCGCAGGAGTCATTCCCGACTTCGACGGCCTCGGAATCCTGATCGACCTGGCACGCAACGACGGGGACGGCGACCTCACGTGGTGGTGGGCGCTGCACCACAACCTCGCACACAATCTGACGACTGCGGTGCTGTACTCGGCGGCCGCCTTCCTCGTCGCCACGCGCCGCTTCGCAACGGCCGCGCTGGCATTCCTGGCATTCCACCTGCACCTGCTCGGCGACGTTGCCGGATCGCGCGGCCCTGACGGTTACCAGTGGCCGATCGCATATCTGAACCCCTTCTCCGATGCCTGGCAGCTGACCTGGTCGGGACAGTGGGAACTATCCGCGTGGCCGAACTTCGCAATCACCGCGCTCCTGCTCGCGTGGACCCTTCGAATCGCCTGGCTCCACGGCCGTTCCCCGCTCGAGATCGTCTCATCGCGGGCAGATCGCGCCTTCACGAAGACATTGCGGGAACGCTTCGGGGAACCGGAAGCGACGCCGAGAGCAGAGGGGCGGGCGTGAAGCGGTACCTGTTCGTTTGCGTCGAAAACGCCAATCGGAGCCAGATGGCCGAGGCCTTCACGCGCATCCACGCTGGCCCGAACATCGAAGCCAGCAGCGCCGGTTCGAATCCATCCGGGCGCATCAATCCGAAGGCGGTCGAAGCGATGCTAGAGGTCGGCTACGACCTCACACGCCATGGCTCGATCTCGCTCGACGAGCTGCCGGAGGTGGAATTCGACGTGGTCGTCACGATGGGTTGCGGCGATGCCTGTCCGAACGTGCGTGCGGCGCGGCGAGAAGACTGGGAGATCCCCGATCCCGCCCACCTCCCCGAAGATGAATTCCGCGTCGTCCGTGACCTCATCGAATCGAAGGTCCGCGAACTGCTCGCCCCAACCGACGCCTGAACCAACCCGAACTCGAAATGGCAGCGCGGATCGGAGCAGGGGGCCTACCGCATCGGAAGGGCTCCGGTCTAGGAGAACTCCGAGTCGCGGAGGAACATTGCCGTCTGGTTGCCGTGGTAGACGAGCGCATCTTCCTGCCAGAATTGGAACTCGAAACGCAGCACGACCCGCCGCTCGCCGACGCGCGACCGCAGCTCGCGGGATTCGAGACGCAGCGCCGGACCGATGCGTGCGAGCTTCTTGAAATCAGCGCGGTGGATGCGGCTTCCGAATCCGGTCCATCCCTCGTCCCAGCGGCAGCCGTGAAAGAACCATGCGTGAAGACAGCCGAGGCTGCCCGTCGCCATCACCATTTCGGCGCCCGAAAGGTGTGCGGGATGACCAGGACCGACCCGCTGCTGCCGCACGAACGGCAGCTCCCGAGTGCTATCCAGGCGCGCCGTGATGCAGCGCTCGTCCGCATCCACGCTGAGGATCTCGTCGATCAGGAAGGCACTTTCTCGATACATGAACGTGTCGAGGAAGCGCCTGAACGAATCGGGATCGAGCGGACCCGGAAGAGCTCCACTCAAAGCGGATCGCAGGCTGTGATGGCGAGCACCCCGCGGCGCGGCCGCGGCGCATCAGGAATCACGTTCGAAGACCTCGAGTGCCGAGCGATAGAGGCCACGCTTGATCGCGCCCATCGTCGCGCGATCCTTGCCCGCGAGCCCGCGAACGAATTCCGCAGCGCGAGTCACGACCTCTGTTTCCGGCACGGCGGCATCGACGATTCCCTTCGCGAGCGCTTCCTCTCCGCCGTAGCGCCGGCCGGTGATCAACATCTCGTGGACGAGCGGTCCGGGCAGACGTGCCTCGATGACCGCGTACATTCCGGCTGCGAGCGGAACCCCCATCCCGAGGTCGATCTCGGGCAGGCAGAAGAAACCGCGATCGCCACGCATCACGCGATAGTCGTGTGCGAGCGCGATCATGCTTCCGCCCGCGAAGGCATGACCGTTCAAGGCCGCCACGGTCGCCATCGGAAAAGTCAGCAGGCGCGCGAATAGCGCGTTCAAGCCTGCGAGGACTTCGCCCGCCCGCTCGCGTCCCTCGCCGCCCATCCAGTCGAGATCAAGGCCGTTGGAATAGAACTTCCCTGCGCCGGTCGTGATCAGCGCCGCGGCACCTTCGCTCGACTCGACGCGATCGAGCGCATCGTTCATCTCGGCGAGAAAGTCGGGATTGATGCGGTTCTCGCCACCGCGCATGGCAAGAATGTGAAGGTCGCCGTCCCGCTCGAGTTCGATCAATGCGCTCCTCCGAGAGCCTCAGCACGTGCGACCGGAAACATACCGCCTCGGATGGACGATTCCCGCCGCGGACAGCGCCCTACCGCGTGGGCGTGCTCGACGAGTCGGATTCTCTCTCTGCGGGATGTCGGCGGAACGACGAGCGACCCTCTACGAGCACGGAATCGAGCATCCGGTCGCCCTCGAAGACGAAACGGCCGCGAAAATACTCACCCGCAAGCAGCAGCGGCAGCCAGAAGCGATCGTCCTCCCACATTTCGTCGTAGGGGATCCGGTCGAGCGGTGTCCACAGCGGCACGGCCTCGTCGGTCTCTCGAGCTTCGCCACGGCAGCCGTCGGCGCGAAACACGTCGACGTGGATCGAATAGCCGTCGGTGAATTGGAACCGGAGTTCGCCCGCCTGGGCGAGGCCTGTGGGCGTGACGCACAGCTCCTCCTCGACTTCGCGAATCGCGCAAGCGACGGCCGACTCACCGGCTTCGCGCTTGCCCCCCGGACCGTTGACCTTGCCCGCACCGAGTCCGCGCTTCTTGCGAATCAGCAGGGTCTCGTCGTGGCGAACCACGAACACCAGAGTCGCGCGATCGACGGGGATCCAATCGTGCCATTCCCGCTCGTCCGCGGTCGTGGGCCCGAATCCGGTGCGGTCGGTGGTCATCGAATCCCCTCTCGGGCGTCACTCTGCCACGATTCCGACATGGCGTCGACGTGGTAGCATCGTAGGCGCCGAATCGACGAAGGCGGGGGAATGCGGCCATGCTTCGACGCACTTTTGTGATGATCCCGATCGCAATCACACTGGCGATCGCGAGTGCGCACGCGCGCAAGCCGGATCAAATTCCACCCGCGACGGCACAGCCGTTGTCGCAGATCGTGCGGGCCATCGAGGCCGAGGGCCACACCGTCATCCCCGAGATCGTGTTCGATGATGAGGTGTGGAATTTCCGCGTCTACAAGGCCGGGTTGGAGTACGAGATCAAGGTCGATCCCGTCTCGGCCGAGATTCTGAGCATCCGTCCAAAATGACGGCTGCAGGACGCACGCCGCAGTGATCGCCAGCGGAGATCAGCGCGAGTATTGGGATCGCATCGCGCCCAACGCGGTTTTCACGCTACCCCTCGACGTGCCAAGGCTTCGCCGCTTCGTCGACCCGACGGCGCGCGTCCTCGATTACGGCTGCGGCTACGGCAGGCAGCTCGCAGAGCTCAGGCGCCTCGGATATTGCGACCTCGCAGGCGTCGACGCGTCCGCAGCGATGGTCGAGCGGGCCCGCAAGCAGCTGCCAGGGCTGCCGATCGATGTCTGCGAAATGCCGCCGGCATCACACCCGGAATCCTCCTTCGACGCAATCCTGCTGTCAGCAGTGCTGACCTGCATCGCGCGCGATGAGGAGCAGCGCGTGCTGATCGCTGAGCTCTGGCGAATGCTGCGGCCTGGAGGCGTCCTGCTGCTGAGCGATTTCCTGCTCCACTCGGACGCGCGCAATCTCGCGCGCTACGAAAGCTCGACCAAAGGTTGCGAGGCGTACGGAGTATTCGAGATCGATGGCGGCGCCGTCCTCCGCCATCATCGCCTCGAGTGGATTCTCACGCTGACGGAAGCCTTCGAAACCGCCGTACTCGAACCATTCGCTGCTCGGACGATGAACGGAAATCTAGCCACCGGGGTCTCGTTCATCGGGCGCAAGACCGATCGCCACCGGCGCACCAGGAGAGGGCCGTGATTGTTCGCTGGACCGCCGCGCTTCCGCTGGGAGCGCTGATCGCCGCGTTGGCCCTCAGCCTCGGTTGCCAGACCACCCGCTCGTTCGACCAGGGTTGTCCCGGTATCTATTCGGGCGTCCGTTACTACGGCGATCAAATTGGCGCCCTACCGGCCGACGGCAAATTGTTCTTCACGCTCGACCTGCCTTTGAGTGCCGTGCTCGACACCCTGCTGCTCCCCGCGACGGCGTTCATGGAGCGGAAGAGGCCCCCGCTCGGCTGGCCAGAAGGTTGTCAGTGGGCGGCGCAGTAGGCCACCCTCGAAACACGCAGCCTGCAGGAGATCCTTCCATGATCGAAGTCGTATTCGTTCTTCGCGGCACTCAGGTCACTCCCGACGATGTCGACGATGATCGCGAAAGCGCCGCGCTGAAGCAGATCGAGCAGTCGATTCGAGGTCGTGTAGGTGAATTGAGTTGCCAGGAACACGGCGCGAACCCGCGGCTCACCGCGACCGGAACTCGGGTGGACGCGTTGGAATTCGAGCTCAGCGGATGTTGCGAAGACCTGATGAAGCGGACCACTGCGTCGCTCGACTAAGAGCATTTGATAGACTGAAATCCACGCGATCCAGCAGAGAGGTCAGCCATTGGTCGCCCAAGAAGCCTTTTCCGACATCTGCCGCAGCGTCTGCGAGGAGCGCGGTTGGGAGTTGAACCCAAGTGGTGTTCATGTGCCGCTCGACGACGGCCGCCACCAGGTCGTCGCGCTCGAACTATTCGATCACGAAGACGAGGAACTCGTGCGTCTATCGTCGACCATCGGTGAGGCCGCGAAGCTGACGCCGGTGCGGCTGACGATCGCACTGCGGATCAACGCGGAACTCGCGCACGGCGCCTTCGCGGTAAAGGACGACCATCTCATGATCGTCGACACCCTGATGCTCGATGATGCGGACCGCGGCGAAGTCGAGGCCTCGATCCGCTACCTGGCGCAGACCGCGGACTATTACGAGCGGGTGATCTTCGAAACAGACGACCACTAACCGCGCACTCGG
>CAXMSF010000156.1:0-11619 GCA_964196055.1 uncultured Gammaproteobacteria bacterium
CAGGACAACTTCGTGGTGATCCGCGCAGTCAGCTGGGTAAAGAAAGGCAACCGCCTCAAGTACTTCGACGTGAAGAAACTCGAACGGATCGACGGCATCTGGATTCCGACCGAGATGCATATGACCACGAAGAAGGGCAAGATGACCCTCCACAAGACCATCATCAAGGCGCACGACGTCCGCTTCAATCAGGATATCGACGACGACACGTTCACGGTTCGAAAGCTCGAAAGGGGCTTGTAGCGCGTACCGGCAACGGGCAATGCTGAAGATCTCTCGACTTCTCCCACACGGCCTGCTCACGGCGTTGCTGCTGATCGCGACAGCCGCGCTACCGGCACTCGCGGACGATGACGAAGATGCTCTTCTCGGCTTCGACGAAGAAGAATCGGTCAACGCGTTGGATGGCTTCGACGATGACGACGCTGGCGGAGAAGACGACGTCTTCGGAGGATTCGAAGACGACCCGGACGCCGCTCCGGAAGACGATTCGCCGCCCCCGGCGGATCGGTTCTGGGACATCACCGGAAGCCTCAGCCTAGGCGGTTCGGTCAACTATCTGAAGCACCGAGCATTCAAGGAGCCCGGCCAGACCACCGATTACGGCGGCCTCCAGCGGCTCCGCAGCCGCCTGAACCTGCAGGTCGACTTCGATCTCCCCGAGAATTGGAAGCTGCGCATCGCGGGCTTTGCGTTCTACGACTGGGCCTACCTGCTCAACGGCCGCAACAGCTACAGCGACGACGTTCTCGACTTGTATGAATGGGAGGTGGACTTCCAGGAGTTCTACCTGCAGGGCAGCCCGCTCGACGACCTGGATTTCAAAGTCGGGCGCCAGGTCGTAAACTGGGGGCGCTCCGACTCGCTACGCGTGTTGGACGTGCTGAATCCGCTCGACAACCGCGAGCCGGGCCTGACCGATATCGAGGACATCCGCCGCCCGACCACCATGCTCAAGGCCGACTACTACCTCGGCGACTGGTCGCTGTCGCTGATTGCAATCCCCGAGCTCCGCTTCGACTACCTCCCCCCGGTAGGCAACGACTTCGCACCCGTCACGGAAACCATCGGCACCGTCGGATATTTCGCGGCACCGGAATGGAAACCCTCGGCGAGTTTCAAGAACACCGAATGGGCCGTCCGATTGATGGGGATCTTCTCGGGCTGGGACATCTCGTTCCACTACGCCAACCACTGGCTGAATGCGCCCTATTTCGATCCGGTCATCAACGTGATACCGCCTCCGCCGCCTCCGCCACAGCTTCCACCGGATGTCTCCTTCGATGGAACCAAGACGCGCTACAGCCGAGTCCAGATGGCCGGTACCGGGGCGAACTACACCCTCGGAAGTTGGCTCTTCAAGTCCGAGTTCGCCTGGGTCGACGGCACTCACTACACCACGAGCGAAGAGTTCGACCTGTCGGCTTTCGGCCTGGGCGTGATCGACGTGCCGACCGGGACCGTGCGCAAGGATCGCATCGACTTCATGGCGGGCGTCGAATACTACGGCTTCAACAACACCAACATCTCGCTCGAAATCGCGAATCGGCACATCATCGACTACCAGGACAATCTGCACCCGAATTTCGGCGTTCGCGAAAACCAGGTCGAGACCGCGATTCGCATCACGCGCAGCTTCATGAACGAGCGCCTCGACCTCACCCTGCTCGGAATCATCTACGGCACCAAAGCGCAGGACGGCAGCGTCGTTCGCGCAGAAGCGCGCTACGACATCCTCGACGGACTCGAAGCGGCTCTGGGAATGGTCTTCTACCAGAAGGGCAAGACGCCGTTCTTCCAGAACATCGCCAGGAACGATCGGATCTTCTTCGACGTGAAATACAGCTTCTGACTCGCAGCACGGGCGCTGCGCGGGCGCGAAGCTCCGAAGACGACACGACGCTCGGGCGGCACGAAACCTTCGGAGCCCGCCGCGGGTCCGCGGCCACTCAGTCCGGGTATTCGAGACGGACCTTGCGACTCTGGCAACGCGACTGACAGGTCAGCACCCAGCCCTCGGCCAGCAGATCCGGAGTCAGGCAGTCGTTCACCGTCATCTTCACGTCGCCTTCGACGAGCTTGGCCATGCAGCACGAGCAGTAGCCCTCTTCGCACGAGAAGGGCGGATCGAGGCCGAATCGCCGCGCGGCGGCGAGCACGGAATCGCCTTCGCGGTATGGAAGCTCGTGGGTCTTGCCATCGAGAACGACGGTGATCGACTCCGGCGTACCGTCCGGCACCGCGTTGGTGGCGACTTCGACCGGTACAGCAACATCCCCAGGGTCGTGCGGCGAAACGAAGCGCTCGATGTGGATCTGCCCGCGCCCATGGATTCCGAGGTCGTGGAGCGCGTGTTCGATGACGTCCATGAACGGACCGGGGCCACACAAGTAGAAATCCCGCTCGAGATCGTTCGCGACGATTTCCCGAACCGCTTCCGCGGTGAGAAAGCCGTCGCTGTCGTCGAAGCTGTAGCGGACCCGGAAGCGGCCACCGTTCGTGCGCTCGAGTTCGTCGATCTCCCGCTGGAAGATCACTGAGCGTCGATCGCGGTTGGCGTAGAGGAGGTCGATCGAGCGATCGGTAATTGCCAACGCGGTCTTGAGGATCGAGATCACCGGCGTGATCCCGCTCCCGCCCGCGAACAGCGCGATTCCGCGCTGCCCGTCGCCCAGCACGAACAAGCCACCGGGAGGCACGACCATGAGCGTATCACCGACTGCCAGGCGGTCGTTCAGCAGATTCGAGATACGGCCGTCGTCGACGCGCTTGACCGTCACCTTGTGCTCTCCGTCGGTAACGGGCGAACTCGAGAGCGAGTAGCTGCGCGCGAGCACCTTCCCCTCGTAGGGAATCTTGAAACTCAGGAATTGCCCCGCCCTGTACGCGAATGCCTCCGTCAGATCATCCGGGATCTCGAAAACGATCGAGCGCGCATCGTGGATCTCCTCGATGACCTTCGAGACGCGCAGCTCGCGGCAGTTCGCCGTCGCCTCCGCCCAATCGGAGTCCGATACGCCAGCACTCTTCGGATCGATCATCGGAATGGAATGCCTCGCAATACGGTTCCAGATTCCCGCCGGGTCGAAAACGGGTGAGCAGCCTAGCGCATCCAAGCGACCAGGCGGGGCAACTCGCGTCAGGCGCCTCCGCCCGATATCGGCGCCGGCAGCAGCACGCCGGGGTTCAGGAGATCGTCGGGGTCGAGCGCGTGTTTGAGGGAACGCAGCAGCGAGACGCCCGAGACACCGATCTCATCGACCAGCCGGTCGCGACGAACCCGCCCGATGCCATGGTGATGCGAGATACCGCCACCCGCAGCTACGGTGGCGTCCAGGGTGCGACGCCAGCACTCGCGATAGGTCGCTTCCATGTCATCACGATCCTCGGGGCGCGCGAGGAACGTGATGTACAGATTGGTCCCGGATCGGTAGCTGTGGCTCGAATGGGCGCTGGCGAGCAGGATTCCCGGCACCTCCTCGAGTGCGGCAATCGTCTGCTCGTAGAGTTCCACCACCCGTGACCACGGGCACGCGACCTCGATCGTGTCGAGAACGACTCCCTGCTCGAGGAAGGGGCGGAAGCCCGGCACGTCGTTTCGCTTCTCGAACCATTTCTGCACGGCGGCGACATCCGCTTCGGCACCGCCGGCTTCGCGGCACAGCTCTTCGACCGCGGAAAGCTGCACCTCGACGAGAGACGACGGCCCCTCGTGCAGCAGGATCAACATCGCGCGACCGGGCGGACAGGCTTCCGGAAAGTGCCGTTCGGACTCACGGGCGTCGTACAATCGCACCACGGGCGGACGCCATCCATCTGCGATCGCTCGGCGCACCGGCTCGATTCCCGCTTGCAGGCTCTCGAAGTGAAAGGCCTGGCCGAGAGTCGTTTCCGGAAGTCGGCGCAGCGACAAGGTCACCTCGGTAATGACCCCGAAGACGCCCTCGCTTCCGAGAAAGACCTGTCGGAGATCGGGGCCGACCGAGGCGCGCGGCGTCCTGCGTGTCCGAAGGATGCGGCCGTCTGGAAGTACCGCCTCGAGATCGAGCAGCATGTCCTCGATGTTCCCGTAGGCCGTGGAATACTGACCGGAAGCCCGCGTCGCCACCCAGCCTCCGACCGTCGACAATTCGATCGACTGCGGCCAGTGGCCGATCGTCAGACACTCCCTCTCCACCAGCCGTTCCGCTTCCATCCCGTTGGTTCCGGCCCGAAATGTCGCGGTCAGGTCATGGGAATCGAGATGGAGCAATCCGGAGAGTTCCCGTGTCGAAAGAACCACCCCGCCCTCGGGCACGACCACGCCACCACAGACACCGGATCCACCGCCGTACGGAACGACCGGGACGCGCGCCTCACGACACATCCGCAGGGTTGCGGACACGTCGGCGGTAGACCGGGCCTCCACCACCGCGAGCGGATCGGGGCCCGGCCGGCCCTCGAGGTCCCGAAGATCCGTGACCACCCAGGAATCCCGGCGATGAGCGGAAAGCACTTCGGGGTCGGTGCGAACGACTCGCTCGCCGAGTTCCTTGCGAAGCGACGCTACGATGTCCTCCATCTCGCTGCCTCCGTCAGAGCGGACCTGGAGCTATTCTTCGGGATCGCGAAGGTCCAGCACCGCTCCGTTCACATGCCCACGACCGAGTAACGCCCACAGCTCGCGCGCGACGATGGCCGGTTCGCGCAGTTCGCCACCCTCATGCAGTGCGACGAACTTGTCGACCTCCGGGAACGCGCTGGCCGGCATCGCACGGATCTGCTCCTGCATTTCGGTCGCAACGACCCCCGGAGCCACCGATAGAACACGACATCGCCCGCCGCGGCGCTCCTGCTCGGCGCCCGCGGTACGCACCCACTGGTCGACCGCAGCCTTGCCCGCAGCGTACGAGGTCCAGCCCTCGTATACGTTGGACGCAGCTCCGGAACTGATGAAGATCAGCCAGGCCTTCGTGTTTCCCTTCGCGACCGCGCGCAGAAACGCATCGCCCAGCACCTGCGGCGCGGCGCTGTTCAGCAGCACGTTGCGCAGGTATTCCCCGGCATCTACCTCGCCCGCATAGCCCATCGGCTCGAGGGTTCCGGCGCTGTGGATGAATATCACTCGCTCACCGGTGAAGTCCGGGATCTCGCGATCGAACAGTTCGTCGACACGCCGCCACTCGGCCGGATCGGCGAGGTCCGCGGCAAAGTGCTCGCAGCCCGCACCACCGCGCCGGCTGATGTCGATCGTACGCGCATCGTCGAATGGCAAGGTGCGCACGAGGGCGAGCCCGAGTCCACTCGACGCACCGCTCACGAAGACCAGGTTCTTCGACATGGTACGGAATCTAGCCTGATTATCCGCCCGAAGTCGCGCGTCACTCGCAAGGCAGGGCCCCGGATCGGGAGAAGATCGCCTATCCTCGGAAATCGACTCGTCGGGCAGGCACCGGGAGACGCACATGAACTCACACACCGGCCGTCAAATCGCCGCCGTACCGCTGCTCGTCGCGCTACTCGTTGCGGGCCACGGCTGCTCTCGAGACGACGCAAGGCTCAGCACCGACGAGGCCCTCGAGCTGTTCGAGCTTTCCCATATTTCGCCGCAATTCGACGTTGTACGTGAATTCCTGGGCGCACAGCTCATGCAACCCCGAGCGACGTGGACACCCGAGCAGTTCGAAGTCGCAACCCGCATCGTCGGCGAGCACCTCTCCACGGAGAACCTCTCTCGCAAGATCCTCGAACGTCTGGAAACCCAGCCGGGTCCGCAATTCACGGACACAGTTCTCGAGTGGCTCCGGACGCCCGAAGTCCGCCAGGTCCACGCGGCGGCCGCCACCACCACGAACGCAAAGGCCGGTGCGGAACTCAGGGCCTTCTTGGCCGCAGAAGACCGGATCCAGCCGTCGGGCGAACGTCTCGCGCTGATCGAGCGCTACGACCGGGCCGCACGGTGCTCGAGCGATTCCAGCAGTTCGCTGCGCCTGGCGATCTACGGAGCCGGAGTGATGTCGGATGCGCTCCTGCCGAGCGACGCACGCGCCGGGGCCGATGCCTTGAGGCAATTCGCAGAACAAAAGAGCGAGTTGCTCGCACCGATCTTCGAGGAGTTGTCTGCCGTCATGCTGCAGTTCGCGTTCCGGGGCATGTCCGACGCGGACGTTTCAGCCTTCGTCGAACGCAGCGAATCCGAGCCCGGGCAGTGGTATTACGGGACCCTGTCGAATGTGTTCCTCGACACGCTCGAGGAGATTTCGAGCAAGCTCGGAGCCGCGTTCGTGACCGAACTCGAATCGCAGCCAGACACCTGACACGTGGAAACGTTGGGATGGATCGTTGGAAGCGGGTTGGCGATGAGTGCGATCGCACTCATCGGCGCCGTTACGATGGCTCTGTCGGAGCACACACGGGAACGGCTGATTCTCCCGCTCGTCGCGTTCTCGGCGGGCTCGCTGCTCGGCGGCTCCCTGCTCCACATGATTCCCGAGGCCATCGAGCGATCCGACGGGTCGTACTCGACCTATCTCTGGGTGCTGGTCGGATTTACCACCTTCTTCGCACTCGAACAGTTCCTGCACTGGCACCATTGGCATCACGACGCAACCGACCGAAAGAGCCCACTCAGCTACCTCATGGTGGCCGGCGACAGCCTCCACAACTTCCTCGGCGGCGTCGCGGTAGCGGGCGCGTTCCTGGTCGACATCTCCTTGGGCATCACGACCTGGGTCGTCGCCGCCGCCCACGAAGTTCCCCAGGAGCTCGGAAAATACGGCGTCCTGCTACACGGGGGCTGGAGCAAGCAGCGCGCCTTGCTCGTCAGCGTCGCGTCGTCGCTCACCTTCCTGGTGGGAAGCGTACTCACCTACGTGGCCTCGGCGGGGACCGACGTAGCATTTCTGGTGCCATTTGCAGCCGGGAATTTCCTCTATATTGCCGCCTCCGATCTCGTCCCTGAAGTGAACAAGCACCACAGCATCCGAATCAACCTGCTGCATTTCTGTTCTTTCGTTGCCGGGATTGCATTGTTGCTCGCAATCAAGGAGCCTGCGTGGCACTGACCGGCGCCCCGCCACCAACAACTCTCCGCCGGGGGCAAGACGAGCGCACGGTTTCCTGCTACTAATTGAATCTGCCGGGTCGCTGCCTGCTGGCTTGATTTGCCCCTGGGGTCGCCGTCACAGACGTCTACCACCCCTGCATTCTGAGATGAAGCCCGGTCCATAGACACATCGACCGAGCACCGAGCGGTTCGGTGCCGGTAAACGCCCTAGAAGGGCATGACATTCGCCGTTAAGGCAATAATGGGAGTGGAACGCATTCCATGGCCGCAAAGAAAAAGAAGAAGACGACAAAGAAGAAGAGCTCCGGTTGGGGCGGACGCCGCCCGGGCGCAGGGCGCCCCCCCGGAACAGGCAAAGGCCCGTCTCCGGGTGCAAGAATCAACCGGGTCGTCGCAATGCTCAGCAACGACGAACTGAAGGCCTTGAAGCGAATTGCGAAGCAGAAGAAGCTCCCGCTGGGAACCGCAGCCTACGAGATCATCGCGCGCACCCTCAAACGCTCAAGCTGATCCTCGACTCTCGCAAGCACGGCTGAATTCGAGCAGCCGGTCGTCGGAATCATTGGCGTCCGGCTGCTCGCTTCGGCGCGGCTCGGTCGCAGGTCGCTTCGAAGCGAACCTCGGCTCGAAGACGTCCCGGCCGGGGTTTCGTCTCGCCTCGAGGCGGCACGACAGCAACAACAGCCACCCGATTCCGATCAGATCCCCGAGACGCCGTCTCCTAGGAGAGCGGCCCCGGCCAGGACGTGGAACAGATTTCACTTCGGGGCAGCCAAAGCAACCGGATAACGACCCGAGGCCCACGGCGATCACTCGACCGTCGCGGGAACACTCCGATCGAAGCTAAAAACACGCCCCCCGTTCCTGTCCGTCTTATCGGCAGGCTCTCGCGGAGGTTGAACCCGGCCCCTGGCGCACCCCGAAACCACCGTGGGGACAACGCAACGGTGGAGCCTTCCAATGCGGCCGGAAGAGACGTAACCCTACGACGCGATAAGGGATAAACTGCGCGGCGAGCATGATCGTCGAGCACACTCGAGAACAGAAGGCCCTGCGGGACGAGCTGAGAGCGTATTTCGACGCACTCATGACTCCCGAAATTCGGGCCGACCTGATCGGCCTCGAAGGCGGGCCGGCCTATCGTGACCTCGTGGCCCGCATGGGAGCCGACGGCTGGCTCGGTGTCGGCTGGCCGGTGGAGTACGGCGGCCAGGGGCGCCCGCTCATCGAACAACAGATCTGGTTCGAAGAGGCGCGAAGGGCGGGCGTGCCATTGCCCTTCGTCACGCTCAATACCGTAGGGCCGGCTCTGATGGAGAAAGGAAGCGAAGCGCAGAAACAGCGCTTCCTCCCCCCCATCCTCACGGGCAAGATCCACTTTGCGATCGGCTACACCGAGCCCGAGGCCGGTACCGACCTCGCATCGCTCACGACCAGCGCGATCCGGCAGGGTGACGAATACATCGTCAACGGCAGCAAGATCTTCACCAGCGGCGCTTCACACGCGGACTACATCTGGCTCGCATGCCGCACCGATCCCGACGCGCCGAAGCACCGCGGCATCTCGATCTTGATCGTGGGCACCGACTCGCCCGGCTTTTCCTCTTCGCCGATCGATATCTTCGGAGGTGGTCGCACCTCGATGACCTACTTCGAGAATGTGCGCGTGCCCGCCGAACTGCTCGTCGGCCCCGAAAACGGCGGCTGGAAGCTGATGACTCTCCAACTCAATCACGAACGAATCATGCTTGCGGCGTTCGCGAGTGCGGGTTTCCAGCTCTTCGACGACGTTCGGGACTGGGCGCTCACGACAACCGACGGGGACGATCGGCCCGTGGCCGATGCCGGCTGGGTGAGGCGCGCCCTCGCCGAGTGCCGCGCGCGACTCCTGGCGCTCGAGGTGATGAACTGGCGACTCGCGTGGGAGCTCGAGCAGCGGCACGTCGACCCCGCCCAGGCGTCAGCAGCCAAGGTCTATTCGAGCGAGACCATGATCGAGGTCTACCGCTTGCTGCTCGAGGTCGTCGGAGTCGCCGGCAGCATCGATGAATCGTCGCCCGGAGCGCTGCTGCGGGGCCGGCTCGAGTGGGAGTACCGGCACGCCCAGATCAACACCTTCGGCGGCGGCGTCAACGAAATCCAACGCGAGCTCGTCGCCATGCTTGGTCTCGGCATGCCGCGCGTGCCGCGCTGAACGCGAGACCGGAAAGCGAAACCTTGCCTGCGAACCACGAATCCGACGCCGGTGCCATTCGAATCCCGCGCCCCCGACCGCGGCCCGGCATCACGCGCGACAACGCATTCTTCTGGGAAGGCGTGCAGGCCGGAAAGCTGCTGATTCAGCGCTGCCGCTGCGAACGGCTGCGCCATCCGCCGGGCCCGATGTGCCCGAGCTGCCACTCGCTCGAATGGACCGCGACCCTCGCCAGCGGCGATGGGCGGATCTACAGCTTCGTCATCGCCCACCACCCGCCGATCCCTCCCTTCGACTACCCCAACGTCATCGTTCTGATCGAGCTGTCTGAGGGCATCCGGATCGTGTCGAACCTCGTCGGTGCAGACCCGATCCAGGTCGCAGTCGGCATACCGGTTCGCGCCACTTTTCCGGAACTCGAGGCTGGCCGTCGCTTCCTGCAATTCGAGCTGGTCGAGGAGTAGCGCACCGATGGATTTCGCATATTCGGAGGATGAGATCGCCGTCCGCGACCTCGCGCACCGGATCATGAGCGACAACACGAGCCATGAACGCCTACGTGAACTCGATCTCGCGAAGACCTGGTTCGACATGTCGCTCTGGCGCCTTCTCTCCGAGGCCGGTCTGACGGCACTCTCTCTCCCCGAGGCGATCGGCGGGGGCGGCCTCGGCTTCATCGAGACCTGCCTCGTGCTCGAGGAAATGGGGCGTGCCGTGGCACCTGTTCCACTGCTAGCGACTGCCGTGCTCGGCGGCGCGCCAATCGCCCAGTTCGGTAGCGACGAGCAGCACGCGCATTGGCTCCAGCCGGTCGCCCTGCGAAACGGTGTGCTCACTGCCGCGCTGGAGGAGGTTGGAGGAGTCGATCCCGCGCGGCCGAAGCTGCGTGCCACCCGCGACGGCACGCACTGGCGACTCGACGGCGAAAAGACCTGCGTACCCGCGGCGCACCTCGCGCACGGCATCGTGGTTCCAGCGCGAACAGGCGATGAGGACTGCGGCCTCTTCGTGGTCGAGCCTGATGCAGCCGGAGTTTCGCTCGCGACCCAGTTCACCACCAACCACGAGCCACACGCGCACCTGACCCTCGATGCAGCGGTGGTTCCGGCGATCGGTGTGCTCGGTAACCCGCTGGCCGGACGCCACATGGTCGAGTGGCTGCTGACGCACGCACGCGTCGCCCTGTGTGCGGTCCAGCTCGGTGTCGCACAGGAAGCACTCCGCCGAACCGCCGCGTACACGAGCGAGCGCAAACAGTTCGGCCGTCAGATCGGATCGTTCCAGGCCGTGGCGATGCGGGCCGCGGACGCCTTCATCGATATCGAATGCATGCGCGCCACACTCACGCTCGCGGCGTGGCGGCTTTCACAGGGACTGCCCGCGGAAGTCGAGACCTCGGCGGCGAAGTGGTGGGCATGCCGTGGCGGCCAGCGCGTCGTCCACACCGCGCAGCATCTGCACGCAGGTATCGGTTCGGATTCCGACTACCCGATCCACCGCTTCTACCTGTGGACGAAGCAGCTCGAACTCTCCCTCGGCGGTGCGAGTCAACAACTCGAGATCCTCGGAGATCTGGTGATGCGCGACGCCCCGGAGGCCGAGCCGCCCGACCGGGAGACCGGATGAGGTACGAAAGCGACCTGCGCGATCGCGCCGCGATCGTCGGAATCGGCGCAACCGAGTTCTCGAAGGATTCCGGCCGCAGCGAACTGCAGCTCGCTCTCGAGTGCGTCAGTGCCGCCCTCGAAGACGCGGGACTCGATCACTCCGACGTCGACGGAATGGTGACCTTCACGATGGACAACAATCCTGCCGTCGAGGTGAACCGTTTCCTGGGTGGCGGCCACCTGACCTTCTTCAGCCGCATCCACTACGGAGGTGGCGCCGCTTGCGCAACGGTGCAGCAGGCCGCGATGGCGGTTGCTACGGGCGTTGCAGACACCGTCGTGTGCTACCGCGCGATGAACGAGCGCTCGCTGAGTCGTTTCGGAACCGGCATTCAGGACATGCGGCCGGAAGCCACCACCGCGAGTGCCCACTTCGGCTGGTACGCGCCCTACGGTCTGCTCACCCCCGCGTCGTGGGTGGCGATGGTCGCACGTCGCTACATGGTCGAGTTCGGCGCAACCTCTGAGGATTTCGGGCGGGTCACGGTCGCAGCGCGTCGATTCGCGGCGACGAACCCGAACGCATACTTCCACGACAAGCCGATCACGCTCGACGACCACCAGCGTTCGCGCTTCATCGTCGAACCGCTCCGAATGCTCGATTGCTGCATGGAGAGCGACGGTGGCGTCGCGATCGTGGTAACGAGCCTCGAGCGAGCCCGCGATTTACGCTGCAGGCCCGTCCGAATCTGCGCTGCAGCGCAGGGAGCGAC
>CAXMSF010000157.1:0-21676 GCA_964196055.1 uncultured Gammaproteobacteria bacterium
GGCTACTGGAGCGCATGTCGGCGTGTCAAACTGCGCGGTGCTTTCCGCTAGCAGTCCGTTGAAAGACCTCGCCCGACTCCGGCCGCGGGTGCGCGAGCACCGATCGCGCAAGAGATGCCTTCTCTGGGGAGTGTGCCGACACGGCGGAGCGAACCCGATAGGCAGAGGAAGAACAAGCTCGGTTCTGGCTCAAGGTTCGAGTATGGACGTGATGTTAGGTCCCCGCAGGGGGGGGGCTCCGCACCGGCCTGTCGCTGGTAGCGGCCACCGCTGCAGCTCTCGACCCTGCCGGCGCTACCGCGAGTAGACCCCGTCCGCGTCGGGGGCGAAGCGTTCGATCAGGAAGCGCTCCTGCGGTTTCTCCGAGGCCGTCTTCGGGATCTGGTCGACGACCTGCAGGTACGACGGGACGAAGTTCCCCTCGAGTCCTTCGATGCACGTTGCGAAGACGCTCGCCGGGTCGAGCGTGGCGTCGGGCTGTGCGACGATCGCGGCGACGATGTCCTTTTCGCCCGGAGCTCCCGACTTCGCTGGGACGCCGTAGACGAACACGTCGGAGACGCCGGGATGCTCGGCGATCACCTTCTCGACGAAGCCCGGGTTCACGAAATCCCCATTGTGGCGCAGGCCACCGCCTTCGCGGAAGTCGAAGAAGAGCCAGCCGTCCTCATCGCGGTGACCGATGTCGCCGCTGCGAAGCCAGCCGCCCCGCGTCTTCTTCTCCGAGGCCTCGGGCAGGCCGTGATACTCGACCTTGGGTGGCTCCCCGC
Source organism: uncultured Gammaproteobacteria bacterium (assembly GCA_964196055.1). GTDB lineage: Bacteria > Myxococcota_A > UBA9160 > UBA9160 > SMWR01 > JAFDEI01. Next base: position 771 of record CAXMSF010000157.1, read on the forward strand.
TGGTTGCGCGCGAGCAGATCTCGCCCTGCACCTGGGGCGGACACTCGCTGTCGTTCTCGTCGAGGATCTTCATTTCGAGGCCGGGGCCGGCCTTTCCGAACGATCCGACCGGACCTTCGCCGATCGGCTTGAAGGCGATGCCCCCTTCGACCGCGCCGTACCACTCGAGGATGTCGACGCCGAAGCGCTTCTCGAAGGACTCCCAGATCGCGAGTGGCATGCCCGCGCTCGTGACCATCCGGACGGGGTTGTCGACATCGTCGGGCCTGGTCGGCTCGCTGTAGATCGCGGTCGCCATGCCGCCCAGCAGCGAGAAGGTGGTGCAGCCGTGTTTGCGACAGATGTCCCACAGCCGAGATTTCGTGAAGCGACGGCTGATGACCGCGGGAATCTCGAGGCACAACGCGCCCGCAAGCGTCGCGCACTGGGCGTTTCCGTGGGTGAGCGAGAGGCCGGTGTAGAGCTTGTCGTCGTCGCGGAATCCGAAGACCAATCGACCGAGCGCAGACATGCCGCCGTAGCGGCCGTTGTCCATCACGACGCCCTTGGGATCCCCGGTCGTTCCGGAGGTGTAGATGAGCTGGAGCGCATCGGAAGGGCTCTCGACCCGAAGGTCCACGGTCGGCACGGGCTTCTCCAGCACGCGGTCGAGCGAGTCGACGCCCGCGAACTCCCCGATCGGCCTTGCTGCGTCCTCGCCGCTTTCGAGTGCCAGGACGAATCTCAGGTCGGGAAGCTCGCCCCGGACCGCATCGATCTGCGCCAGGTTGTAGTCGCCGGCGACCATGGCCTTGCAGCTCGAGTTGCGCAGCGTGTAGGCGAGCTTCTCGCCGCGCGTGCGCGGGTCGATGGGCACGAAGACCGTGCCGGTGATCGACGCGGCGACCATCGCCGCTACGAACGCCGGATGGTTCCGCATCATCAGCCCGAAACGGTCGCCGCGGGCGAACCCGCGGGCGATCAGCTCCGCCGCGAGGCTGTTCGCCCGACTCTGGAGATCCGCGAAGGTCATCACCTCGTCCGGCTTCCCGGCGCACTCGAAGGTGAGGACCGGGAGGTCGGGGTTGCGGTCCGCCCGCGCGGCGATGATATCTGCGAGGATCAGCTCGGAACGTTCTCTCGCCATGCCGACCTCCTCCGCGACGTGCAGCTGATTCGCCGGCCCTGCTCCCGGCGCCCGCCGCGAAGACGTATGCTACCGCTTCTGCCGACGGGCGTGTAGAGACACATGGCCCACTCGATTGCCCATTGAAGTGAGCCGCGAAAGAGGCTTCAATCCGACCGGCCCGCCAAGGAGACCCCCATGGAATTCAAGGAAGTCATCGGGATTCGACGTTCCATCCGCTACTTCGATCCCGATCGCCCGGTCGAGCGCGAGAAGATCCAGAAGATTCTCGAAGCGATGCGCGTCGCGTCCTGTGCGGTCAACGCCCACTGGCTTCGCGCAATCGTGATCCAGCGATCCGAGATCCCCGAGGAGACCCTCGAATCGCTGAAGACACCCGTGACGGCGCTCGTCCAGGAGCTCGCTCCGGTGCACATCTACTGCTACCTCGATCTCGGGATCGTGAAGAAGGTCGAGGGCAAGCGCCTGCGAGAGCTCGTGGACGTCGGTGCGCTCAATCCGAGCCACGGCTGGAGTCACAAGTTCGTGGACGAAATGGTCTATCCCCAGATCCTCGTGCCGTTTTCCGAGGATCCCGCGTATCCGGTCGCGGCGGCATTCGACTGCGGTGGCGCGGGGACGCAGGGGCTGCTCACGGCAGTGGACGAAGGCCTCGGTGTCTGTTGGACGGCCTTCAACGCCGAGCCCGCCAAGGAGATGATGGACGTTCCGGACGACTGGGTGCCGCTGTACGTGATGAACGTCGGCTACCCGCTCGAATCGCGCGAGGCCGGTGGGCAGCGACCGCGACCGCCCTTCGAGGAGCTCTACTTCGAAGGCAAGGCCGGTCACCCGTTCCCCCGCGATCCCAAGGTCACCGCGGAACTCGAGCGGGATCAGATGATCACGGCCCCGGCGCCGTTGCCGAGTCGCAGGCAGGAAGTGCGCGACCTCTCGCGCAAGCTCGGACTCCCCGAGTAAGCGGCGCGAAGAACGAATGGGACTCGAGCGGCCGATCGAACAGTACGAGAGCGTTGCCACCTGGGCGAAGGGTCTTCAAGAGCAGTGGGGCGGTGATCCGCTCGCGGAAGAACCGGAGAAGCTCGAGGGACTCGCGGCGTTCTGTGAGTTCGACGGCCGAGACCCGGACGAACTGCTCGCCTTCTGCTTCCTGCGCCGCAAGGAGACGGGCGTTCGCTTTGCAAGCGTCAAGCGCCGAGAGGCCGTGGCCGAGCAGTTGCGCGCGTTTCGAAAGGCCTCGGGGCTGTCCGGTACCGAGGCCCGTCGGCTGACGAGCAACCTGCTCTCGTTCTTCATCCACAACGGCATCCAGATGCACACCGGGATGATCTGAGCTGCGACGGAAGCCGCGTGCCGAAACGCGAACCGCTGATGGTCTTCCGGCGGAGCCGCGGCGCCCTAGAACAGCGCGACTTTCCGAACCATCGAAGCGGCCAGACTTCCCACACCGACGGCCATTACGACGATGAAGCTCCAATCCAGCCAGAACGCGAGGCGCCTCTCGCGCTCGATGTGGACGTTCGGATTCTTGATCAGGCGTTTGTGGTAGAGCCGCGGCGTGATCATCAGGACGACCGGCGAAAACAGCGCGGCCAAATAGCCCTGATTGGCCCAGGGATGGGACTCGAGACCGCCGAGCTGGGAGACCATCGCGAACCCGCCGTAAGCGATCAGGGCGATGCTCGGTATGCTGAGCAATTCGAGGACCAATAGGAAGCGGAATCCGTGCGCGAGCTTCTCGTGATCCAGGGAGGGTTGCATCCAGACGAAGCGACTGACCGTGACAGTCGCCACGATCAGCCCTCCGAAGAACCACCCGAGCCCCAGCAAGTGGAGGATCTTCGCGAGCAGGTAGTCCTGCACCAGAAGCTGGGGGTCGGCATGCGGCAGTCCGAGCACGATGAGCAGGACCAGTACGTTGGTGATGTCATGCGCTGCAAACAGCAGCCGGTCTCTGGCGTTTCCCCTGGGCTTCTGATTCGGATCCTGCACGGGCAACCCTCAGCGCTCCCGCCATGCGGGGCAAATGGTTCTTTGCGTCTATCGATTCAAGTTCGAAGTTCAATGGTTCGGAATTCCGACGCTGCATGACGCCGGCTTGTCGTCGCCGAGTCGCCGAATCGCATCGGAGGGTAGGGGAGTCGGATCGACCGGGCTCTGCTGGTCGAATCGAAGCCACGGCCTTCGAGGCACCGCCCCCGACCGCCCGGAGAAGGAGGCTGTCCCAATGCTCGATTCGGTGCTCAGCGAGCTCGCCGCTCTGCGTTTGCAGGCTCGGCGATTCGAAAGCCGCTTTCGGCAGCCCGCAACGCCAGGGCAGGCGCTATAGTCGCTCCCAATCTGGCAAAGAAAGGGAGAGTCACATGGCCAAGAAGGGTGCGAACCGTCCGGCGACGCGCAGCTACAGCATGCCTGAATTATCCGGTCTCTATGGCAAGCCGCCGTTCGAGTATCGCGAGGCCAAGCAGATCACGGTCGCGTTCCAGACCGATCCCGAGGTGTTGCGCGAACTGGTGCCGCCGCCGCTCGTTCCCAACGAGGACGCGGCGATGTTCCTCTCGTCCTCCGAATTCGTGAGTTCCGGCTTCGGGCGCTACCGCGAAGCGCATCTCTTGACCCATGCGACCTTCGAGGGCCGGCTGGTCAATTTCAGCATCTATCTCGTTCTCGACAGCGATGTCGCGATCGGAGCGGGGCGCGAGATCTGGGGCTTCCCGAAGAAGCTCGGCCGGTTGAGCCTGGACATGAAGGACGATGTCGTCAGCACCACGGTTGAACGCGGCGGCTGCACGATCATCGAGGCCGCTGTGCATCTGGCCGAGCTCGGAACGGAAGAGGATCTCGGCGGCACGCCGGAGTGGATCACGCGCCGCATCATTCCCAACGTATCGAATTCGGCGCCACCGGATATCGACCAGCTGACTTCGACTTCACTGACCAACGTCGTCACGCACGACGTCTACAAAGGCGCCGCGACGCTCGCTTTCGGCTCATCTCCTGCCGACCGGCTCGAAGTGATTCCCATCAATGAGGTCACCGGCGGGTTCTACTTCGAATATCAGTTCACGCTCAACGACGGCGAAGTCGTTCACGATTACCTCGCCTGATCGAGCCGCTCGCCGAATAGGGCGCCCGGCGCCACTGCGGCGGCGCCGAGCCCTCGTTCTTCAGGCGCCTACGCCGCGCCGCGCCTTTCGGCGAGACTTCGGATCTGCTGAACGATTTCATCCGCGTCGGCCCCCGGGCCGAATGTTGCGGCAACCCCTTTGGCCTGGATCTCGTTCTTGTCGTCCCGGCTGAGAACGGATCCGCCGACGACCACGGGGATGTCGAGTTCGCGACCTTTCAGGCGCTCGAACAGTTCGTCGAGGTAGTACAGGTACTCCCACGAATGACACGACAGCCCTATGACGTCGACACCTTCTTCGAGGGCCGAATCGACCACGATTTCGGGCGTTGCGAATCGGCCGAGGTAGATCACTTCCATGCCCGCATCCCGCAACAGCGCGGCGACGGCGAAAGCGCCGGCCTCGTGCTGGTCGAGGCCGAGAATCGCGAGCAGGATTCGGACGGGCCGGTCGGCGGGCATCAGACGGGGGGCTCCATCTGGCCCAGCGGATCGTAGACTTCGCCGACGCCAAGGCGTAGCGCCCCGGCGATCTCTCCCTGTGTGAGGTTGGCCTCGAGTGCGTTTGCGATGGCTTCGATGAGATTCACTTCGCTGTCCGCTCCGACTTCTCGAATGCGCGCGAAGTGTTCGGCCACTGCCCCGCGATCGCGGTCATCCTTGAATTTTCGAATTTCGTCGATGTGATCCCAGCAGGGTTCGAGTTTCGATTTGCTGTGATCGCGCAGCAACTTGTCCTGGTCTTCGGGGATTTCGAATGCGTTCAATCCGACCTGGGTCTCCGAACCGTCCTGGATCGCTTCCGCGCGGCGCGTCATGGCATTCTGGAACAGTCGGCGAAACCAACCGCTCTCGGAGACTTCCTTCAGTGTTCCCAGCGACTCGATCTCGCTGACCATGTCGAGGATGCGCCGCTCCAGTTCGTTGGTCAGCGACTCGACGAAGTACGAGCCGCCCAACGGGTCGGCCACGCGGCCGGCGCCAGCTTCCATTTGAACGATCTGCTGGGTGCGAAGACTGACCATGTGGGAATCATGACTGGGCGTTCGGTAGGCCTCGTCGAAGCACGAAATCTCGACCGCCTGCACGCCGGCCAGCGCCAGCGCGAGCCCCTGCACGGCGCCGCGCGCGACGTTGTTGACCGGCTGGGCCATCGTCAGCGAGAGACCGGAGGTATGCGCGGTGATGGCGCAGGACCAGGAACGCGGGTCCTTGGCGCCGAATTCCTCGCGCATCATGCGCGCGAAGATGCGTCGGGTTGCACGGATCTTCGCCACTTCCTCGAATAGATCCATCCGGCAGTTGACGAGAATGGCAATGCGCGGAGCGAAGGAATCGACATCGAGACCGCGCGCGATCAGGCTGCGGACGATTTCGCGGATTTCGGCGAAACCGAGCGCCATTTCCTCGACGCTATTCAGGCCTCCGTCGCTGATGTAGTAGGTGTCCTCGAGGAAGGCATGGAAGCGCGGCATCTCGGTTGCGGCGAACTCGATCGAGTCGAGCGCCAGGCGCATCCTCAAATCGTAGGGCATGTGGATCTGGTAACTGCAGTCTTCGCAATAGGCGGGCAACAGAATGGTCGAGCCGCGCAGCTCCTTCGGATTGAATCCGCGCCGCTCCGCAACGCGATGGAGGGCAGCGATGGTATAGGCGCCCGGCGGCAGGGAGTGGGAGAGCGTCAACTCGTTCAGCGGTAAACCCGTGTAGAGGTCCTCGAAATCCTGAAGCCGGCAGATCGAAACTCCGGTGTTGCCGACGGCGTGTCGCGCCAGCGGATGATCGGGGTCGATCGCCGACATCGTCGGCGCATCACCGATCACATCCAGACCGCGTGCGCCCTTCTCGATCAGTTCGCGAAATTGTTCGTTGGAACGTCGAGGTGTGCCTTCGCCCGAGAGCTCCTGTTGGATCCACGAATCACGGGGCCGCGGACTCGCCAGGCGGCCGCGCGTAAAGGGATACTCCCCCGGGTCTTCCAGGCGTTCCTGCGCCGCCTCGTCATCGCCGCCGGATGTGACATCGGCGGCTGTGTAGAAGGGCTTCAGCGGAACGCCCGCTTGGGTCGTGCGTTCACTCATGTGAAAACGCTAGCACCGCAGCTCGCGAGTCCGCCCGGTCGCGCCGGTCGTACACAGCAGCGGCACACGAGCGCGGTTCACGGGAGCGCATTGGCTCGCTCTTCGGTGAACACCGCTTCGGGATTCGCAGTGAAGGCTTCGAGCAGGAAACGCACCTGTGGTTTCTCGGAGGCTGTCTTCGGGATCTCGTCCACGACGTGCAGATAGCTGGGAACGAAATTGGATTCGAGGCCCGCTCGGCAGGCTTCGAAGACCGCGGCCGGCGAAAACTCCACGTCGGCTTCCGGAACGACGGCAGCGACCGCGTCCTTCTCCCCCGGCGCGCCCGAGGCCGCCTCGACACCGTAGACGAAGACGTCACTGACCTGGGGATGCTCGGCGATCACCTTCTCGACGAAGCCCGGGTTGATGAAGTCGCCGTTGTGACGCAGTCCACCGCCCTTGCGATAATCGAAATAGTGCCAGCCGTCTTCATCGCGATGCCCCATGTCGCCGCTGCGAAGCCAGCCGCCGCGTGTCTTTTGCTTCGATGCTTCCGGGTTGTCGTAGTACTCGACTTCGGCCTTCTCGGCGCGGTCCGCCGGGCGCGAGCAGATCTCACCCGTCACGCCGGGCGGGCACTCGACATCGTTCTCATCGAGGATCTTCAGGTCGAGATTCGGGCCGGGTTTTCCGAACGAGCCGACAGGGCCCTCGCCGACGGGTTTGAAACAGAAGCCCCCCTCGACGGCTCCGTACCACTCGTAGATGTCGAGAGCGAAACGCTTTTCGAACTCCTCCCAGATCGCCCTGGGCATGCCCGCGCTGACCAGCAAGCGCACCGGATTGTCCGCGTCATCGGGGCGCTCCGGCTCGCTGTAGATCGCGGTCGCCATGCCGCCGAGCTGCGAGAATGCGGTGGCGCCGTGCGCGCGGCAGACGTCGAAGAGTTTCGACTTGGTGAAGCGCCGGCTGAAGATTGCGCGCAGCCCCATGCGCAACGACGGCGCAAGGGTTACGGCCTGTGCATTTCCGTGGGTCAGGGAAAGTCCGGTGTATGGCCGCTCGTCCGGCTGGTAGCCGAAGATCGTTCCGAGCATCGATGAGCCGCCGAAGCGAACATTCGGAAAGATCAGGCCCTTCGGATCGCCGGTCGTCCCCGAGGTGTAGATGATCTGCAGCGGATCGTTCCCGTCCTCGAGGCGCGGCTCGATCGAGTCGCCGGGCCTGGACAGCGCTTCGCGCAGCGAATCCACGGCGACTTCGCTCTCGAGGGGGACGGCCTCGGGGCCCTCTCCCGTCTCGAGCCCGAGCACCCACGCGAGTTCGGGCACTTCCTTGCGCGCGCGCGCCACCTCTGCGAGGCAGTAGTCACTACAGATCACGCCACGACAGCCCGCGTTTCGCAGCATGTAGACCAGTTTCTCGCCACGGGTCCGCGGGTCGATGGGAACGAGCACGCAGCCGGAGATCGATGCCGCGATCATGCTCTCCACGTACTCGGGATGGTTGCGCATCATCAGGCCGAAGCGATCGCCGCGCTCCATTCCGTAGCCGATGAGCGCGGCGGCGATTCGATTGCCGTTGCAATGGAGGTCGGCGTAGGTCCGGACCTCGTCCGGGGTCGCCCCGCCGTCGAGGCTCAGGTGTTCGAAGGTCAGTACGTCGAGGTCCGGCGTCTGCTCCGCCCGAGACTCGATCATGTCGGCCAGAATCCAATCGTGGCGTTCGCGCATCGCTACTCCCCGGAAGCGGACGAAGAGCGGTGCCCACACCGCCTCCTCGCCCGCGGTTCGTCGTTTCGGCTAAGCCTTCAGAATCGTCACGCACATGGCGGCCGCATCGGGGCCAATGGTGCCGCCACCATTATGGGCCAGCGCGACCTTCGCTCCCTCGACCTGCCGCTCGCCGGAGCGCCCCTGCAACTGCTCGGTCAGTTCCACGATCTGCGCAGCGCCGGTGGCGCCCACCGGATGTCCCTTGCGGAGAAGCCCGCCGCTGGTATTGACGGGGCAACGCCCGCCCAGACGGGTCGCGCCTGATTCGACCAGCCTCCCGCCCTCACCCTTGCCGCACAGCGAGAGCGATTCGTAGGTGAGGACCTCGGAGGGCGCCGAGGCGTCGTGAAGCTCGATCACGTCCAGATCCTCGGGCCCGATGCCGGCCTCCTCGTAGGCCTCGCCGGAGCAGACCTCGCCGGTTCCCGGCGCGCCGGGATCATGGTCCCAGCCCGAGCGCAGCACACTCGAGACGACCCGTACCGGCCGGCTCACGCCGAGTTCGCGCGCCTTGCGCTCGCTCATGACGACGATGGCCGCCGCCCCATCACCGATGGGCGAGCACATGGAGCGCGTCAGCGGTTCGGCGATCATGGGCTGTGCCAGCACCTGCTCCACCGTGAGCGCCTCGCGAAACTGCGCGCGCGGGTTCAGGCTGCCGTGGAAGGAGTTCTTGGCCGACACGGCGGCATACTGCTCCACGGTCGTGCCATAGGCCTTCATGTGGGCGCGCGCCATCTGCGCATAGATGTCCATGAACATCGAGCGCTTCTCGCCCGAGCCCGACGAGGCGGACTTCGCACCCGAGGCCTTCGCCCCCTGCTGCAGCTGCTCGATGATGCTCGACATCGCCTCCACGTCGACGGCGCCCGTGAAAGCGCTGAAGGAGACCTTCTTGTCCTCGTGGTAGAGCTTCTCGACGCCGAGTGCGAGCACGATGTCGTAGAGCCCCGCCGAGACCATGGCACAGGCCTGGTTGAAGGCTGTCGATGAGCTGGCACAAGCGTTCTCGACGTTCACCACCGGCAGACGCCCCAGGCCCATCGAGCGCAGGATCACCTGGCCGCGAATCGATTCCTGGCCGGTAATCAAGCCCGCAGAGGCGTTGCCCACGTAGGCGGCGTCGAGCGCATTCGCCTCCACTCCGGCATCGGCCAACGCGGCCTGAACCGCTTCGACGCCGAGAGACTTGAGCCCTCGATCCAAGTGCTTTCCGAATGTCGTCATGCCGACACCGGCGACGAACGCGTTGAGACGCATCGACTTCTCTCCTCGTCTGGCCTCTGCTTCGGGCCGATCTTCGAATTTCGTCAGGCTCTGACGCCCGGCTCAGAGCAACCCGTTGCCCTTGAGATCCAGGGCCTTCTGCAGGTAATCGAGCTCCGCCTCGCGCCACGGCAGCGGAGCGGGAGCCTGGAACATCTGGTCGCGGGTGAGTTTGTCGACCACCTCCTGCGCGCGCGGGAAGGCGTTGCCGTAGCCATTCATGTGGAAGAGTTCCTCGAAGGGCCGGCGCGGACGCTGGCCGCCCGCCTCCGGGCTTTCGGCCGGGTAGCCCACCGTTTGCATCAGCACGACCCGGCAGCTCTCCGGCATGCCCAGGTTCTGGCGGATCTGCTCGCCGTGAGGGGTTCCGATGCAGCAGGTTCCGAGCCCCAGATCGAAGGCCATCAGCGTGGCCTGGGCAATGCCCTGCCCGCAGTCGACCTCCCCGATACCCGGCGCCTTGAGGTGCTCACCGATGTTGTCGAAGATGGGAATGAACTGCTCTTCGAGGGCTTTCTTCTTGCCCTCGCCATAGCCGAGCGCGCCGGCCTCGAGGAGCTCCCGGAGACGGTCCGCCTGCACGTCCACCGCGGCGGTCTCGAGAAACCAGACGATCAAGACCGGTGCCTGGCGGATCTGGAAGCCGGTGAGAGGAGCGGTCAGGGCGTCGGTCACCTCTTTGGGAGCCGTGTCGCGGAAGACCGCGATCCCGCGCAGGCTCTGCACGTTCCCCCAGTGCGAAGCGATCCTCGAGGCTTCGAACATCATCTGGATCTTCTCGGGCTCGACGGGCTTGTGGGGGTTCATAAAGCGAATCGACCGCCTTCGTCCCATGACTTCTCTGAGTTCCATCTTCCTCTCCTTGTCCTGCGCGTTGCATCCGGCAATCGAAACGAAGCGGATCCCTACAGCTTCGAAGTGGCATCCAGGCCCAACGCGGGTCTATTGATTCAATACAAGAGCTTCGCGATCTCGGCCTGATATTGCATCATCTTCACGGGGTCGATCCCGTAGGCGGGCGGAATTACGACGAGCGAGTCGGCCACGCCCCAGGCCCGCTCGATGCGCTCGCGAACCGACTCGGGCTTTCCGCACAACACGAAGGTGCGAACCATCTCGTCGGATACGAGGTCGGGTCGCGTGAAGATGTCCCGCTCACGCCCGACCGCTTGCGCCCGGCGGGCCTCGTCGCGAAAGCCGTGGGCGGCAAAGAACGACTCGTATTGCTCGAAGGAAGCGTAGAAGGCGACGGTCGTGCGCGCGTCTTCGATGGATTCCGCTTCGTCCGTGTTCGGCGTGCACCAGAACCACAGATTCAGCTCGACATCCTCGCGCTTGCGTCCCCCGCGCTTGAGTCCCTTTGCCAGCTCCGGCTGAACCTTGTCGATGGCCCAATCGACCGACCAGATCGGGTGGCCCATGACGCCGTTGCCGACCTCCGCCGCGAGGCGCACCGCCGGGCTGCGCAGCGCCGCCAGCCAGATCGGAATCTCCTCGCGGACGGGAGCTGTCTGCGGCTGCAAGATCGAGTAATCGCCTTTGTAGTACTCCCCGTCGAAGGGCTCGAGTCCCTCTGCCTTGTGTGCGCCACGAATGATGTGGCGCACGGCGGCCACCGTCTCGCGCAAGTGCGCAAGTGGTTTGTGCGGAGGCGCGCCGAAGAGGTCGCAGGTCCAGGCCTGAACGCTGGCGCCCAGTCCGAGGACGAAGCGACCTTGGCTGATGCGATCCATGTCGATGGCCGCCATCGCGGTCTCGAAGGGGCTGCGAGCCGCCGCGATCGCGATGCCGCTGCCGACCTTGAGTCGCTCGGTGTTGGCCGCCGCCACGGCCAGAGTCGACCACGGAGGCCCGATGACCTGCGGAGCAAAGACGCCCTCGAGTCCCTCTGCCTCCGCCTTTTGCGCGAACATCGAGATCGCGGGCGCAGGCAGCGGAGCCACGATTCCCCAGTAGCGTCTGTCCTGCTCTTGACGCGAAGTCATGCCCACTCTCCTCTGTATTTCAAGCTGGCGCCGGCCGGCATCAGGTCGTCATCGTCTGGACGAAGGTCTTGATCAGGCTCGTCATGGAACGCACATGCTCGCCCGGATCCGCTTCCGCTTCACCGACGTCTCCCACTCGACCGTCGACCGTCAAGGACGCGAGCCCGTGAACCAGAGACCAGGCCATCAAGGTGAAATGGTCGGCATCCAGCTTCATGCCGATCTTGCCGGTTTCTTCGAGCACCTGCGCGACACCCGTGCGAAACAGGCCGTTGGTGACATCGTAGGCTTCCCGCAATGCGGAGTGCTTGTTGATGTCGGGGACATCGCGTCCGAACATCACTCGAAAGTGGGCGGGATTCTCGGCCGCGAACTCCACGTAGGCGATCGCCATGGCCTCGAGGCGCTTCGATACGTCGCCCCGAGCAGCGGCCATCTGCTCGATCATGCGCGCCGTGAGACTGCAGAATCCCTGCTCGGCAACGGCGGCCAGCAACTCTTCCTTGTTGGCAAAATGCCGGTAGGGGGCTGAATGGGAGACATCGGCTCGCCGGGCGACTTCACGCCAGCTCAGGCCGCGCGTTCCCGAGGCTTCGACCAACTCGAGCGCGGCAGCGATGAGGTCTCGCCGCAGCCCCCCGTCGTGCGGGCGAACCTCACTGCGCGGCGCAGGCCGCTTCGCCTTGCGGGGCCGGGCTTCGCCAGGGGCCGTCGGGGCCTTGCGGGCAGCTCCGGGCGATCGGCTGCTTCTGCTGCGATTGGCAGTGGCCATCGGGGCAGTATCTTTGATTATGTTGACATTGTCAACGCGTCGTGATATCTCTGCTGGGTGGAAGCGCGGTCAACATTTCACGAAGCTGCCTACCTGTAATTTCGCAGAAATATTGAGAAGCCTGGACGACGATGAAGACACTCGAAGATCTCAAGAATCGCACCCCGCACGATGACATTCTCATGGGCAATAACGTGTCCAATATGGTGGTGGCCTACTACCCCAGAGAAGAACTCGAAAAGATCTTGCCGAAAGCGATGTCCATCCCCTCCGACGAGATCATGGCGGAAAAATACCCGACGGCGAAGAAGGTCGAGGGCATGCATCCGTTCACGATGATGTTCAGCAATTGCAACAACGTCCATGACGTGATGACCGAAAGGGAACTGCGTTCATACAGGGAACACTTCCCCCTTTTCCCAGTCATCTACACGCATGGGAACGAGGAACGTCTGTGCTCGTACATCCCGGTGATGTACCTCGATTACCTCCTGGGTGTGATCGGCGGCTTGTACCTGGGCTTGCGTAAGCAATTCCACCCTGGAATGAAGGATATCGAGACGGATACCTCGAAGTCTTTCCACATCAAAGACACCCTCGATGTGAGCTTCAGCAAGGATCCGACGAACAGCGGTCGGGAACTCGATCCCTTCTTCGTGCAGACCTTCGTGAATCCAGCGGTGACGATTGCGTACCTCGGCAAGACCTACTTCTACTCGACGACCGTGACTCCTTCGAGAGTGCTGGACACGTCGCACGAATTCGAATGGCGCTACAAGGGCTCCGTGATCAAGAACGGTGAAGACACGTTCGCCAACTACTGTGAGTATGTCTTTACGACGTCGCAGGCCATGCGCTACGAAGCCTATTTTCACCCGAGCTACTCCGTCGAGTAGAGGCGAACTCCGGGCCGGTAGCGAGTGGGCGCAGCAGTATCCGTCCCTTAGAAGTGGCCGGTGACTGGAAAGAAATCGCGCGACTCTGCCCATCGATCCACCGATAGGAAGTCATGCCGTTGCCGTTCCGGTCAGGAACGCGACGGCTCCTGCTGGAGGATTCGCCGATGCCGACGCAGCTTCGCCATGGTGCATGGCTCCTGGCCGTGCTCCTGATCGTTGCCCTGGGCTGCAATCCGAACTCAGAGCAGAAGGCCGGCGAGATGGCCTTCGGCCTGGAACGCCCTGACGGCCCTGAGGGAAGCGAGCTGGTTTCACTGGGGCCCGACGAGGGCACCCGCGTCTATTATCAGTTCATCGATGATCGCGGCCGAGTTCGATTCGTCGAGAGGCTGGAGGACGTTCCGGAGCGCTCGCGTGCAAACGCGGGTTTCGTCGAGATGTCGTCTCCACCTCCGGTGACGCCGGCAGACGCTCGCGCCGCGAATTCCCGCCGAAGGGAGAGCCGGCACGAGCAGCGGGCCAGTGTCCCGAGTGTCATCCTGTACTACGCGAACTGGTGTGGCTACTGCCGCAAGGCCAAGGCTCACCTGGACCGGCGCGGCGTTTCCTATGACCTGAGAGATGTGGATGTGCGTGCGGTGAAGCAGGAGTTGCAGGCCAAGACCGGACGCAGTGGCATTCCGGTCATCGATATCGGCGGGCGAATTCTCCAGGGTTACCGAGCCGAGAGCCTCGACGATATGCTGGCTGACGTCGGGCTCTGATTCGGACTCCGATCGCCATCAGGGCGAACTATATGATGTCGGTCATAACGGGTGGTCCAGCCGACCGACATGCTTCTTCCCGGACGCGTGTTCGAGCGCGAATCCGGCCGGGGGAGAAGCGGGCGATGAAATCGATCGAAGGCGTTGGTCTCAGTGAGGTTCAGGCCGTCTACGGCGGTGCCGAGGGCGACCTCTGGGAACTGCTGATGGGACAGCAGATCCACATCGGGGGCTTCAAATCCTCCATGGATCTGGCCGAGCGTGCCGGTATCGCTTCCGGGCAGAACGGCGTCGACCTGTGTTGCTGCAACGGTGCCGGGATGCGTTTTCTGGCCCGTTTTCGTGACGTCGCCTCGGTGACCGGAGTCGATGCCACCAAGACCGTGGTCGAGTGCGGCCGGGCCCGTTGCGAAGAGGAGGGACTGGCGGATCGCATCCGCTTCGAGCTCGCCGACGTGTGCGCGACCAGCTTGCCGGACGCTGAGGCCGACTTCGTTTGGGGCGAAGACGCCTGGTGCTACGTAGAGGACAAGCCGCAGCTCATCGCAGAGGCTGCACGAATCGTCAAGCCGGGCGGAACGATCGCGTTCACCGATTGGGTCGAGGGACCAGCTGGCCTGAGTGATGCCGAAGCCGAGCGCTTCCTGCGCTTCATGAAGTTCCGTACGTTGTGCAACATATCGGAGTATCGGGATCTGCTCGAAAAGAACGGTTGCGAGGTCGTGGAGGCGGAGGACACCGGCCGCTTCGCTCCCTATGTGGATCTCTATCTCCAGATGGTCGACATGCAATTGACCTACGATGCGCTGAAGATCCTCGGATTCGACTCCGAAGCGCTGGCTGCGGCTGCGGGAGAGCTCGGCTTCATTCGGGAGCTCGCACATGCGGGCAAAGTCGCCCAGGGTCGTTTCATCGCACGTAGACGCTAACAGGATTCTTCAGCACCCTGCTAGGCGGCCGCAGGCTTCTCCGGGAACCTCATCCGTCACTGCGTCGGATGGGCCCGATTGCAATCTCCGAGCCGCTGGCGCCGAGGATCAGAAGTGCACCGACGATCTCTCGTGGGCCCAGCACCTCGTCGGTGAGCAGCGCCACGGTCGTCAATCCGACCACGATTTCGAACATCAGCAGTATGGCAAAGCGACCCGGGTCGAGGCGACTGGCGCCGAAGACCGTGAGCCATACGACCGGCAGCATCCAGATCATCGCGAACGCGAACATCCAGAGCAGGAAGCCCGCGCGTGGCTGGATGGCGAAGTCGAGGGCGGCTCCATCCCCCGGGATGTGGGACACGAGGAAGAACACGGGTCCGAGGAACACGAAATGAAGGAATACGCGATCGAAGACAGGAAGTGATTTCCCTCGCTTGGACGCGACCAGCGCGACCGCCCATGCGACGCCGGCTGTGAGCCCCATCCAGTCGCCCGTGGCGACGGGAAACGGAGCGGTTGTGTCCGCTCCGAAGATGATGAACAGGCCGGCCAGACCCAGTACGATCGTCACGAGGCGGCGAGCGGTAATCGGCTCAGCGAGAACGATTCGAGCGAGCAGCGTGCTCCATACGGGCGTCAGGTAGAAGAGCAGGATGGCGTGAGCGACCGTGCCGCGCACGAGTGCCTCGGTGTAGAGCGCGATGCCCAACGCCAGCCATAGTCCGGGGGCTAGCGACTTGCGGAGGCCCTTCAGGGTCGGTTGCCCCCGCCAGAGAGCGGCCGGGAGCAGTACCGCGAGTGGAATCAGGAATCCGATCGTCGTGGCCAATGCCCCGTGCGAACCCGCCTCGTGCATGCGACGGACGGGGAGCCACAGCGTGCCCCATAGGATGGTCGACGCGAGAACGGCCAGATGAGGTGTGAAGCTGGATCTCGGCTCGAGTATGCGGCCCACGACGCTGAGAGGCTATTCCCCGGCCACCAGGCGCTTCAGTTCCTGCATCGCCGGAGCGGGGTCGGGGTTGACGAGGATGCCGTGCATGCCGACGGATTCGGCGGCGTCGAGGTTCTGCTGAAGGTCGTCGAGGAAGATGGCGGCCTCGGCGGGGATGCCGCCGAGGCGTTCGAGAGCGAGTCGGTAGATGGCGGGGTTGGGCTTGCGAATGCCGACTTCGCTCGAGTCGACGACGTCGTCGAAGAGTTCATCGAGGGGCAGCAGCGAGCGCCAGCGCTCGCGGATCTCGATGGCGTTGTTGGTGACGAGGCCGACTTTGACACCGACACTGTGCAGGTGCCGCACGGCTGCGAGTACGGCCGGGTGCCCGCTCTTGTTCGGGAGCAGGCTCTTGGCGAGTAGCACGAAGGGATCTACTTCGAGGCCGGCGGCCTCGATGAGTTCGAGTATCTCGATGCGGGCGTCGAGCATCGAGAGTTCACCCCGCTCGATGCGGTGCCAGGGGTGATCGCTGTCGCGGTCGAGCGGTCCGAAGGTCAGCTCGATCAGGAGATCACCGTCGAGGCCCTTCCGGTGGCAGACCTCGCGAAAGGCGGGGAAGGGCGAGTCGATGAAGACACCGCCGAAGTCGAACAACGCGACCTCGATACGCCCGGGCTCGCGGTCGGGAGCGGTCATTCAGACGAACCAGTGGCCGCTGAGGTCGGTCGCACCCGAGTAGGTGAAATCGAACTGACGCTCGGCGAATTTCCAGCCCGCAGCTTCTCGGCGATAGACGTCCGTGTAGCTTCCGAGCGTGATGCTCGGCGGGCCGCTGTCCTTGCCGCGGCCCATTTCGATCACGACCCAGCGCCCCGTGCCGTGATCGCCCGAAATCTCGAGCTGCGCGTGCTGCGGCATTTGAACCACGATGTCGAAGAAGCCAATCAGGCGCGTCCAGGTCGCGCGCAGGGCTTCGTGGCCGGTCGAGGTGCCGCCGCCAATCGTCCACGAGCCGTCTTCCGCCCAGGTGTCGACCCAGGCGTCGGCATCCACCGCCGTTACCGCATCTGCGTAGCGTGCGACCAGTTTTCGAATTTCCAGTTCGTCGGCCACGCGCCGGACCGTTGCCTCGTCGATCGCCATGCCAATTCTCCTGTCAAGATCTAGACTGTGCTCGGTCCGCAGTGGCCGCCCGAGCGGCGAGTGCGCCGACCGGATCCTACAGGAGAGGGCACGTGATCATCATTACCGGAACCGTCGACATCGACCCCGACCGGCGCGACGAAGCGCTCGGCGCCGCCGAGCCCCACATGCGCGCGACGCGCACCCTCGACGGCTGCCTCGATTACGTCTGGAGCGGTGATCCGCTGGTGCCGGGCCGGATCTACGTCTACGAACGCTGGCAGAGCCGGGAGAATCTCGAGAATCACTTCGCGAGCCCCCACTACCCCGCGATGCGCGATACGATTTCGAGCTTCGGCTTGCGCGGGCTCGACGTTTGCAAGCACCGCATCACTCTCTCTGAACCCGTCTACGATCCGCAGGGCCAACCTCGTGCAGACTTCTTCACAGCCGACGATTAGGTCGGGCGCGCCGAGACGTTCACCGGCACGGCGCTCTGGAGCGCCATCCCGGTAATCTCGTCGTAGTATTCGTCGGCGGGGATCAGGCGCTGCACGTTGCAGCCCTTCTCGCGAACGTCGCGCGGGTCGTTCGGGTCGCCCCAACCGTGCGCGACGGCAATCACGCCGGGCTCGATGTCGTCACTGGCTTCGACCACGCCCTCGGTGCGGCCGAAGCGGTTCTCGATCACTACGATGTCGCCGCTGTCTACGGAGATCGCCGCCAGCGATTCCGGATTCATCAGCACCGGGTTGAATTTCCGCTTGTTGCGCAGCGACGGCAGATTCTGGCCCTGGGTGCAGTACGACTCCTTCATGCGGTAGGTGATCATCCGGAAGCCGTAGTCGGCGTTTTCCTCGTAGCCGCCCGTCGCGATCGTGGGTTCCTCGCGCACCTCGCGCAGCTCTGCGATCACCTCCGGGTGTGCGGCCGCCATCTTTCGGTCGTCGTGCCCGATCATGTTCGGGATCATTCCGCCGTGAGTGAGTTCCCGCTCGCCCCAGACATGTCCGCCCGGATACTTCCGCACCTCGTCGAGCGGAATTCGGGAATGGGCGTGCAACCCGTCGAGTAGTTCGTCGGCGGTGGGCTTCTTGTCCATCGAGATTCCGGGAATCGCGATCTCGCTGCCGAGTCGAGTCGCAAGCTCCCAGAAGATTTCCCACTCTTCGAGCGTGTCTTCGGGCGCGGAAACGAGCGGAGCGGCGTATTGGCTGAACGGGAATGGAAACGACGCTTCGGCGAGCCGCGGCACGTCGACACGTTCGAAGGGGTGCTTGACCGGCAGGACGTAGTGGGCGTGCTTTGCGGTGGCGGATAGGAAGAGGTCGTTCACGACCAGCAGGTCGAGGTCCTGGAGGGCGCGTTGCGTCCTCTCCTCGTTCGAGAAGACCAGGGCAGGATTGCCGCCGTTCACGATCAAGGCGCGAATCTGGCCCTTGCCCGGCGTGAGGATCTCGTCGGTGAGGGTGCTGGTCGGCATCTCTTCGTAGAATCCGATCAGTCCGAAGGTCCCGCGGATTCCGCGAATGCGCGAGGTCGGCCCCACGAAGTGCGGGAACGGTGCGGGGCCGATGCCTTCGGGGATGTCGATTCCGAGCACGCCGCGGTTCCGCGCGATTCCACCCTTGCGGTCGTAACGTCCGCACAGGCCGTTCAGCACCATTACGAGCTGAGTGGTGAGGTTCTGGTGCCGCGCCATGTGGAGACCGGTGCCGCTCTGCGCCGCGCCCGTCGCGGCGGTCGCGAAGGTCTCGGCGGCCTGTACGATCTTCTCGGCGGGAATTCGTGTGCGCTCTTCGACGTAGTCGAGGTCGAAATCCCGGACGGCCTCGAGCAGTTCATCGACCCCGCTCACGCACTCGGCGACGTACGCAGCGTCGTAGAGCTTCCGTTCGAGGATGATCTTGATCATCCCCGCGAGTAGTGCCGCATCTTCGCCGGGCTTCAGCTGGAGGTGGATGTCGGCGCGGCGTGCGACATCCGAGCGTCGCGGGTCGACGACGATCAACTTCATGCCGCGCCGCTGCGCGTCGTTGAGTCGTTTCGTGGGATTGGGCTGCGGCATCACCATCATGTGCGATGTGGTGGGGTTGGTGGCGACGAACATCGCGACATCGGCGTTGTCGATGTCGAAGAGGTTGGCCGCGACCGGCCCGCCGAAGAAGCGGTGGCCGGCGAGGAAGAGGCTCGGCGAGTCGATCGTCAGTGAGGTGTAGAGCCCGGGCGAACCGATGCCATTGAGCCACTTGCGGACGAACCACGGGCCGCCGGTCGATGTGCGGTGGCCGCCACAACCGACGTAGACCGCCACGGATTCGGGGCCGTGCTCGTCGATGATGGCGCGCAGCTTCGAGCCGATCTCGTCGAGTGCGTCGTCGGGCGAAAGTTCGCTCCAGCTTTCGCCATTGCGCTTGCGCGGGCGCAGGATGCGGTCGGGGTGATGGATGCGCTCCGACTCGGCGCGCCCCTTCGGGCAGGTGTAGCCCTCGGAGGCGGCGTTCTCACGGTCGCCTCGCACGGCGACGACGCGGTCGCCTTCGGTGTCGACCTCGACGCCGCAGAAGACGTGGCAGAAGCGGCAAAAGGATTTCCGGGTCTCGATCATACTGACGCCTACCTCCGGTGCTGCGATCCGAAAACTCGCTTCGTCGCGATCAATCGTGGGGCAGCCCCAGAATCCGCTCGGCGATGATGTTCTTCTGGATGTTTGGTGTGCCGCCACCGATCACCGCAGTGCACCAGCCGAGCGCCTCTTTCTGCCAGCGGCCGCGGTCGATCGGGTGTTTTCCGCCCGGTGCGATGGCGCCGTAGCTGCCCTGGAGCTCGAGCGCGAATTCGGCCGTGTACTTCTCGATGTGGGCGGTGTGGAGCTTGTTGACCGAGGTTTCGCTGCCGAGCGGTTCGCCACGGATCTGCTTGGTGAGGTAGCGCAGCCCGTTGAAGCGCATCGCGGCGACACGCGTTTCGTATTCGGCGATTCGCCTGCGAACGCGCGCGTCCTCGAGCGCGGGGCGTCCGTCGATCTGCGAATTGTGCGCGAGTTCCTTCAGCAGGTCGAGTTCCCGGAGCAGGCCCGTGACCTCGGAAATGCCGGAACGCTCGTTCGCGAGTGCGCCGATCGTGATCTGCCAGCCCTGGCCCTCCTGGCCGAGCAGGTTCGAGACCGGAACCTTTACGTCGTCGAAGAAGACCTCGGCGAAGAAGGGCTGCTTCGACATGTTCTGGATCGGGGCGACGGTGATGCCCGGCGAGTCCATCTCGACCAGCAGGCAGGTGATACCGTCGTGCTTCTTCTCGGCGTCCGGCTTCGTTCGCACGAGCAGGATCATCCACTTGGCCCACTGCGCGAGCGAGGTCCAGGTCTTCTGGCCGTTCACGACGAAGTGCTCGCCCTCGCGTACGCCCTTGCATTGGAGTGAGGCGAGGTCGCTGCCGATGTCCGGCTCGGAGTAGCCGGTGCACCACTGGTACTTGGCGTCGAGGATGTCCTCGATGAAGCGGTCCTTCTGATCCTGGGTGCCGTACTGGATGATTGCCGGTCCGACCCAGGCAAGCCCCATGATGCAGGTGCCGAGCGGGGGCGCGCGCCGGGCTGCCATCTCCTCCTTGAGGATCGCCTGTTCCATGATGCTGCCGCCGCCGCCGCCGACCTGCTTGGGCCAGCTGAAGCCGACCCAGCGCTTCTCGCGCACGAGCTTGCCCCACTTCAACTGGAACATGTCGTCACGTTCTTCTTCGGGCGGCAGGTTTTCATCGAGGAAGCGGCGCACTTCGTCGCGGAAGGCCTCCTGCTCTTCGGTGAGGTTGAAGTCCATCAGAGTCCCCCGAGATCGGCTACGCGGTCGTAGTGGTGGTCCGAGCCGCCGTACGCGGACTTGACCCATTTCGATCGCTTCAGGTAGAGCTGGGCGTCGTATTCCCAGGTGTATCCGAGCGCACCGTGGAGTTCGATGCCGTCGATGCCGATGCGCGTAAACGCGTCACTCGCGTAGGCCTTCGACATCGAGACGTAGAGCGGAGCCTCGTCGGGGCTCTCATCGAGACACCAGGCGGCGTAGTAGAGCAGCGACTTGATCGACTCGATGTCGACGTACATCTCGGCCAGCGGGTGCTTCACGCCCTGGTAGCGCCCGAT
>CAXMSF010000158.1:0-12515 GCA_964196055.1 uncultured Gammaproteobacteria bacterium
CGGCCGTCAAGATGATGGCCCGTGTCCGCACCGCGCCCGCCTGCAGCAGGGCATCGCGAAGCTCGACTCCGTGCGCGAGCGCAACGTGGACGAACTCGATCAGCAGGATCGCGTTCCTGACCGCGATCCCCGCCAGCGCGATCATTCCGATCATGGCGGTTGCGGTAAAGAAGACGGGGTCGGGGTAGCCCCCCACCTGGTTTGCCGTGAAGAAGTTGAGCAGCCAGAAGCCCGGCATGATGCCGATCAGCGTGAGGGGAATCGAGATCATCAGGATCAGCGGCATCGCGTAGCTGCCCGTCTGGTAGATGAGCAGGAGGTAGATCCCCAGCACCGCAGCCGCAAACGCGATGCCGAGATCCCGAAAGACATCCAGCGTGATCTTCCACTCGCCTTCACCATTCCATACCGCGCGCGTGCCCGCGGGCATCGACCAGGTCACGCCACCGCCGTTATCGAGATAGCTGCGCGCTTCGATGGGGCGTGACTCATCGCTCGCCACGTGGCCCTGCGGCCCCCGGCTGGGCCGCTCATCGGCCTGCACGTCGACGACCGCCTCGGCGGGAGCGCGCCCCACGGTGTCGCCGTACACATACGCGACCCGCTCCAGATTCTTGTGATAGATCGTCCGCTCCGCGGGCAGGCGTTCGAAGCTGCCGAGTTCGCCGAGCCGGACCAGCGGTACGGGCGCGGCCCGCAGGCCGCCGGCCTCGCGCGTCTGCGTCACACCCGGCCTTCCCTTCACCACGATCCCGCGCAGGTCTTCGAGGCCGCTGCGGCGCGAACGCGGCAACTGCAGGCGGATCGGAAGCGGCGCGACCTCACCCGGATCGTGCAGCTGCGCAACGTCGAGCCCGGCGAGCGCGAGACCGAGGGTGCGGTTGATGTCCTCCGTCGCGACGCCCGAGAGCGCGGCCTTCTCTTTGTCGGTCTCGAAGACGATTCGTTCGTGCGGGGCCTCGACGCTGGTATCGATATCCGCGACCCGCGGCTCGAGAGCGAGCCGTCGCGCCACGAGCTCCGCCCCTTGCTGCAGGCGCGAGTAGGGGACGTCGGGCTCGCCGTAGATCTCCGCCACCAGGGTCGCGAGTACCGGGGGCCCCGGCGGCACCTCGACCAGCGCGATCCGTACGCCTTCGCGGCGCGCCGCCGCTTCGAGGCGCTCGCGCAGCCGCAGCAGCAGCGTGTGCGATTGCATCTCGCGTTCGCGCTTGGGCGCCAGGCTGACGCGGATCTCCGCGACATTCGGACCCTGACGCAGGAAGTAGTGGCGCACCATGCCGTTGAAATCCATCGGGCTGGCAAGCCCCGTGTAGAGCGTGAAGTCCCGCACCTCCGGCACCCGGCGCAACTCCTGCGCGAGGCTGCGCGCGACCGCGTCACTGCGCTCGAGAGTCATGCCTTCGGGCCCGTCGATCAGGATCTGGAACTCGTTCTTGTTGTCGAAGGGCAGCATCTTGAGCGGCACCGATCGCATCGCGCCGAGCATTGCGGCCCCGACGAAGAGCACGAACATCACGGCCAACAATGCCCAGGCACGGCTACGCCGCGCGAGCAGCGGCGCGAGCAGCCGCGCATAGCTGCGGTAGAGCCCCTGCTCTTCGAGCGGCGGGGCCGGGTCATCGCCCGATGCGGCGGCGTGCTTTCTCAGCACGCGATAGGCGAGCCAGGGCGTAATCACGAATGCCACGACCAGCGACATCAGCATCGCAAGGGGCACATTGATCGCCATCGGTCGCATATAGGGCCCCATCATGCCGGTGATGAAGAGCATGGGGAGGAACGAAACGATCACCGCTGCGGTGGCGAGCAGGATCGGGGGTCGCACCTCGTTCACCGCCGTACGGACCGCATCGAGGGGCGGTTGGGCCCGCATGCGGAGATGACGATAGATGTTCTCGACGTCGACGATGGGATCGTCGACCACGAGCCCGAGCGAGAGAATCAGTGCGAAGAGGGTGACGCGATTGATCGTATAGCCCGCGAGATAATTGACGAGCAGCACCAGCGAAAAGGTGATGGGGACCGCGACCGCGACCACCGCCGCTTCGCGCCAGCCGAGCACGAAGGCGATCAGACCGATGACGATCACGACCGCCACCGCGAGGGCTTCGACGAGTTCGTCGACCTTTTCGTCGGCGGTCTCGCCGTAGTTGCGAGTGATGCGAAAATGAACGCCCTCGGGCAGTAGGCTGCCTTCGAGCTCGGCCAGGCGCGCCTCGACCGCGTGGGCCACGTGAACTGCGTTGGCGCCCTTCTGCTTCGCGACGGCGATGTGAACCGCGGGCAGTAGCGCAGCCGCAAGCTCCGGGGCCAGGTCCGCGTCGGCGGCATCGCGCGCCTCGGCGGGGCCGAAGCCGATCCAGGTATGGCTGCCGGCTTCGGCCGGGCCGTCCACCACCTCGGCCACATCCTCGAGGAAGACCGGAGCGCCATCCACCACGTTCACGACCAGCTTCCGCAGGCCCTCGACGCCGCGAATGAACTCGCCGGTCTCCACGGGGATCCAGCGATCGGCCTGATCGATGTGCCCCGCCGGGCTGCGAAGATTCGAGACTTCGAGCGCCCACGCCACCTCGAGCGCCGAAGTCTGGCGTGCGCCGAGCGCCTCGGGGTCGAGCTTCACCCGCACGACCCGCGGCCGCCCCCCGACGACGGTGGCCCGATTGGTCTTCGGAACGGCCTGCAGGCGAATCTCGACCTCCTCCGCGATGCGACGCAGGCCGTGATCGTCGACTCGCGTTTCGTCGTCGCTGTAGAGCGTGACGATGAGAATCGGAACGTCATCGATCTCGAGGGGCTTCACGACCCAGCCCGTAACCGCGGGCGGGACGATGTCGTTGTTGGAGTCGACCTTGTTGTAGATCTTGACCAGGCTGTCTTCGCGGTCTTCGCCCACATAGAAGCGAACGGTGATGACCGCCTGGCCGGGCTTCGACATCGAATAGACGTACTCGACGCCGTCGATCTGGTAGAGGAGCTTTTCGAGCGGGGTCGCAAGCTGCCGCTCGACCTCGGCCGCGGGGAGCCCGGGGGCCATGACGATGACGTCCGCCATGGGGACGACGATCTGGGGCTCCTCCTCGCGAGGCGTGACGTAGAGCGCGATCGCGCCGCCGAGAATCGAGAGCAGGATCAGGAGCGGCGCGAGGTCGCCCTCGAGAAAGACGTCGATCAGACGGACGAGGAAGCCGTCGGAAGCCTGCGCGTCCGCGCTGGATCCGCCCGCCCCCCCCCTCCATCGCTGTTGACCGTGCTCGAGGACATGCGTCGCCCGCTCCTTTCGCTGGTACTCTCACACTTCTCTTATATGCGCATACGATCATATTGACATATACGCGAAAGTCAATAGACTACGGACATGGCGACCAATTCTCTCGACCTCTCGGACGAAGCCCTCGATCTCGTCGCCGCCCGCTTCCGGCTGCTCGGAGACGCTTCCCGGCTACGGCTGCTCCGTGCCCTGATGGAGGGCGAACATTCCGTGCAGGAACTCGTCGAAGTCTGCGGGCTCAGCCAGACCAACGTCTCGCGTCACCTGGGCTTGATGCGCCGTGAAGGGGTGGTGGCGCGACGCGCCGAGGGCAACCGCGCGGTCTACAGCATCGCGGATCCGACCCTCCGCCGGCTCTGCCGCACCGTCTGCGGCGGACTCAGCGACCGGATGGCGGGAGACCTCGATGCCCTTCAGGGCGCGGGCATCTGAGCTACCGGCCTCCGCTCCGGCACCAGAACGTAGTGCGTCGCATGCTCCGCACGAGCCTCGCGGGTTTCCGGGTCGACCAGCCAGACCATCGCCAGTTTGCGCGGGACGCGGATGACTTCCGGCTTCTGATAGGTACCGAAGACCCGGTCCCAGATCGGTGACGTCACACCGAGGTTGCTCTTGGGATCGCCGAAGTGATGCTGGAAATGGTGGCGCCGGGCCCAGCACGAGTAGGCGCCCGAGCCGGGATGGGTGTGCTCGCGTCGGTGCATCACCTCGTAGCTCACGTAGGCCAGAACGAATCCCGCAACGAAGCTGAGTCCGATGGTCGCGCCCGCGACCGCCGTCGCGGGCCACGCGAGCACCGCGGCGGCGACCGTCGCGGTCAGCGCCTTCTTCCAGCTCGGGGCGAAATAGCCGCCCTCGATGTGATGGCGCACGTGCTCGGTCGCGAAGGGATTCGGCCGGGTGCGCGGATCGTGGCCGAGGAAGCGGTGAATCATGTACTCGAGGAAGCTCCAGCCGAGCAGACCCGTGAGCGCGGCGACCAACACGGAGACCAGCATGGCGATCCCTCCCTGCGCAGAGTAAGTGGGAATCTATCCAGCTTCTACCGAATCTGTCGAGTCGCACGACATGGCCTGCGATCCGACACTCCGCCGGCTCTGCCGCACCGTCTGCGGCGGGCTCAGCGACCGGATGGCGGGAGACCTCGATGCCCTCCAGGGCGCGGGATCCTGAGCGGGGCGCGGGAATCTGAGCGCGTGGTGAGCGAGCTATCTGCCTCGAATCGAAATCAACTCGACGTCGAAGACGAGCATTCCGGCGGGCGAACCCGGCCGCCCCTGATAGGCCAGCTCTTCGGGAATCCATAGGCGACGGGACTCACCGACCGACATCAGCTGAACGCCTTCGGTCCAGCCGACGATGACCTGACGCAACCCAAAGGAAATCGATTCACCACGAGTCACCGACGAATCGAAGAGTTCGCCGTCGGTCGTCCAACCGCTGTAGTGCACTTCGACCGTGTCATCGGCCGTCGGGTGCTCGTCACTCGCCCCGGGCCGGAGCACCTTCGTCGCGAGACCACTGGCGGTGTTTTCCGCATCTGCAGGCGGCGCAGCAACATCGTCGGGAACGGGCGGGGCTTCGGGCATCTTCAGGCTCTCCTGTCGCGGCGAGAATCGAGTTCTGCGCCTGGCGGATGGGAATCGTTCATCTGTGCGGCGCGATTATACCCGGAGCGATTCGATTCGCGCGGCTCACCTCGATCTACGGCAACGCCAGCGCCGAAGTGGCGAAACAGGCTGTGAAGCTCGCGGCCTGATCCCGCACAACCGGGTCTGCCGTCGGCTCCGTCGGGCCTTTTCCACAGCTCGAGCACGATACCGAAATTCTTCGCAGCGACCCGGACCCAACAGCTTCGAACGATGGCAGCGAGTGGAAAGCCCAGCTCCGGAACCGGCTGCCAGGAAGTGTTGCCCGGGTACCCGACGATCCACACGCGGTCGACCGCGCGAAGACGCGCGCGCGCAGTCTGTGCTTCCACGGTCGGAGCCCACAAGCTGGCGGCCGCAGCTGCGGACATCGCCGGTGCTGCGGTGAGGTCGGTCGGTTCTTCGCCCCCGCCGAGTCGATTCAGGTACCACTCGAAACCGGCCTGCGCCCAAGTGGGGGCGTAGAGGATCCGATCGCCCGGGAGGCTGCGATCGAGCAGCCACTCAGCCGCGGCCCGGAGATCTTCGGTCTTCTTCTTTGGCTGCAGCAGGTCTCGATTCATCTCCGGCGCCAGAACGACGGCTCCACCGAGCAGCAATGCGCCCACAGCCAGCCATCGCACGACGACGAGACGGCGAAGGTCTCGTGCACCGGCGAGCGATCCGCTCACCGCCAGTCCGACCAGAACCGCCGCTCCAACGGTCGACGGCAACACGTATCGAAGAATCAAGACCGGAGACACGAGGATCGAGACCGCCGCCAACAGCAACAACGGACCGACCGCCCAGAGCACTGAGACAGCGACGTCGAGCCTGAGCGGACTGTGAATCCGGTCGGCCGGTCTCGCCAGGCGAAGCAGCACGAGACCGGGTAGCGAGGCGACCAGTAGGATTTCGCCTGACCTCGACACGGTCCAACGAGCCAGCTTCAAGGACCCGGCGAGTGACACCGTCGCGATCCAGGACTGGAGAACCGAAACATTGGCTGCCAGCGCCACCATGACCACGGTCGCGGCCATGGGCAGCGCGATCGTCTTCAGCAAGAAGCCTCGCTTGTGTGCGAGGCGAGACGCCCGCAACCACAGGACTTGCGGTGCGAGAGGCAGCAGCGCGAAGAGATGGCACGTCACCGCACCGGTCGCGGCGACCGCCCAGAGGACCGAAGCCCAGCGCTTCTCGCCATGCTCACAGGACACTCGCTGCGCCAGCAACGCCGCCACCGCGACGAACGCCGTAGCGAGCGCATAGGGCCTCGCTTCGATGCCGTAGAACGGCATCAGGCTTGGATGCAGCATCAGGAGCGAAGCCGTGACCAGCCCGGCGGCCGGCCCCGCAAGCCTCGACGCCAGCGTCCCCGCGGCAACGACCGTCACAATGGAAGCCGCCAGGGACGGCAGTCGCAGCGCGGCCTCGCCGTAGCCTGCGAGGTCGGACCAGAGCTTCATGAAGACCACGTAGCCCGCCAGGCCTCCTTCGGCGTTCTGGAACAGGCGAAACAGATCACCGAGCGTTCGAGCCGACGCCGCAGCGGTCGCCGCTTCGTCACGCCAGAACGATTGATCGAGGCCACTGGACAACCGAAGAGCCATCGCCGACGCCATTGCGATGAGTACACCGAGGAGCCAACGGGGAGACCGTTCCGACGAAATCGGAGCCTCGGTCATACAACACCGCCCCGCCGTCGACTCATGTTCCGCTCCGTTGGCTTCGCCGACGATCGAAGCAGAGCGGTCGGATCAGCCACAATAGAATCGCAAGCGAAATAGTCGAGAGGGTGAGCCCTGCCGCTACCGATCTCGGCCGATAGACGAATTCCAAGCGGTGTTCGCCTGCGGGCACCACGATCGCGCGAAACAGGTAGTTCGCTCGATGAATCTCGGTCTCCACACCACCGACGAATGCTCGCCAGCCCGGAAAATACATCTCACTCAGAACGAGCAGGCGTTCGCTACTCGTCGAAGTCGTCAACTCGATCCGATTCGCTGAGCGTGTCGTGATGGCAACCTCGGCTCGCCCAACGGCTGCCGGCTCCAACCGAGGCAGCGGATCCTCCACGAAGGCCTCACGGCGGCCATCGAAGCCGAGCGCCGTCACGGTTTCCAGGATCTTCTGCGGATCGCTCTCGGAACGGACCGAGTCGACGAAGTAGGCCCGTGGAAGCACCAGTGTGTTCTCGAAGATCGAAACGGCGTCGTCGCGGTGGATGAGCCGGAGATGATCGCGCTTCGCCGGCGTGAACCGTTCCGGAAAGAGTAGATACTTCACGTTCAGCGCATGGGGTATGGGCCAACGCGGGTCCAGGATTCGGGGATCCAGCAGGGCGCCGTAGGAAACATCGGTCGCATCCGGGCCGAACATGTAGTTCATGTAGCGTCGGGTCTGCAGCGAGTTGAAGCCGTTTGCATCCTCGATGCCGTAGGGCATTCCCCAACTGACCGACAGCCTCCGCTGCGCGAGGTCGGCGTCGTCCCAGCTCAGGTCGAAGACCGTGAGTTTTCGATGGGGCTCGGCGTCGCGGCTCAGCACTTCGGCTGCCGCGGGTCGCGTGGCGTAGAGTGAAGCGTCCGTCGTTGGATGATAGAAGGCCGCGAAGCTGCCGACGTCGAATAGCAAGACGGCGAAGGCAGCGGCCTGGCTGAGTGAACTCGGCGCTCGGAAGCACCAGCGGAAGAGCAAGGCGCCGTTGATCAGCGTCAACAGCAACGGCACGTAGGTATTCGGCCGGTTGGCTGCGAGGTTGAGGAGATCGCCTTTCGCAAGCCCCAGCCATGACTGAAACCAGGGTGCGCCCGCCAGGAGCACGATACCGGCCGGCACGAGCACGAGCGCGACGGCGACGCCGAGCACCCCGCCTCTCGCAAGCCGCGTTCGCTGCTCGAGCAGCGATTGCATTCCGAGCGCGGCCAACATCGTCAAGGCGAAGGATGTCAACGCCACTACCCGAGCGACCCCGCGCAGGCTTCCGACCACGGGGATCGAGTGAACGACTGCCGCGAGCGGCGTGTGCTTTCCCGCAGCGAACAGCACCGTCGACAGGACGAGAAGTCCGAGATAGAGAAGGGAGAACCAACGACGGCGACCGGCGATCGCGCCGCCCGAGGGAAGGTCACCCGCTCGCGCCGCCGAGCTGACCAGCCCGAGAAGCCCGATGGCCGCGAGCGCCAGGGGAAGAATGCCCACGTAGGCCGTTCGTTCCCAGAGTTCGACGGCGATGAGGGAGGGCAGGGTTTCCGCGCCGTACACGCCCGCTCCGATGCTACCGCGCAGATACGGGAACAACAGAAGGAGCCAGTCACGGATCGTCATGGAATGCTTGAATATGAACTCGTAGCCGGCCGATTCCGCACGCGGCGAGAGGCTCGCGAGTTCGAACCACGGTAGAAGCTGCAACGCCGCGAGACCACAACCGAGCGCGTAGATTGCGACGAGAAGCAACATCGGTCGCCATGGCCGCCGGAACCCCTCCACGCTGTATTCGAGAGTCACGACCGCTGCCAGGAGAGCCATCGCAGCCGCCGTGTAGACCGGAATCTGGGGGTGGCCGGTCACCATCTGCAGCGCTACCGCAAATGCTGCCGCGGCGACCCAACGCGCGGAACTCCGGCGGAAGGCGTGATGGGAGCACAGGAAGACCCAGGGGATCATTGCCGCGCCGCTCTGGATCGAGAGATGAATGACCCTCGCCGTCATGAAGCCGCCGAGCATGTAGGCGAGCCCGCCGAGCATTGCTGAAAAGGGTCCGGCGCCGAGACTTCGCGCCGCCAGATAGGCGCCGAGCCCGGCTATGCAGAACTGGAGCAGGATGTCGAAGTTGAGCGCCGCCGCACCGGGGAACAAGAGGAACAACCAGTTCGGCGGATATAGCAATGCCGTCTGGCCGTCGCCGAGCAGCGGGAGACCCGACGAAGTGAGTGGGTTCCAGAGAGGAAGAGATCCGCTCGAGATGAGATCAGCAGCCGCTCGGTGGTAGGGGTAGAAGTAGAACTGCAGATCCATCGCGAAGAACGCGCGATCCACGAAAGCGATCGGGAAGAATACGACGAATGGAACCACCAGCAGGACGCCGACTGCGACTGGACCGCTCAATTGCCGCAAGTTGAGCACCATTCCGGCGAAACTCCGGTCGCGCGTCGGGCCACTCCCGCCGCGTCCCGACAGCCCGACACCATCCGTCCGCGCATCCCAGCCCCGATGAGGGACGCGTCTACGATGCGACGATAGACGATCGAATGTCGAGGCGCCGTGACGCAGGCGCCGTCGTTTGGGCCGACGTACACCCCGAAAGGAAGATCGCGTCCGTTCGCGCGGCTGCGCTAACCTGCCGAACACCCGACAAGAGGCGCGTGTACCTTGCTGATTTGGCAAACAGCCTGGTTGCTGGTGATCGACCTCGCTGCCTTCGGCGTCGGCTGGGCCGTGATTCGCCGCGTGCGCAATCCCGCGGAGTCGACGCGCACGGAGGCGATCGCTGAGTCGCTGGTTCTCGGCATGGCCATGCTCGGGACGGCGACCTTCTTGCTCGGCGTCTGCAGGCTTCTCTACCCGTGGTTGGTGGTAACCGCCCTGCTCGCAGCAGCCGCGGCGGGCACCTTTTCGATTGCGAAAGGGGCGCTCAGCACGACGCGCTCGAATCGCACACCTCCCGAACTATTGGCCGTGTTCAGCATCTCGCTCCTGCTCCTGCTCGGCCTTCCCAGCTACTTGCCGGGCCTGGCTCACGACACACTCGTCTACCACTTCACCCTTCCGAAGATCTACTTGAATCAACACGGAATGGTGACGCTCCCGTACAGCCTGTTCGCCAACATGCCCCACAACGTCGAACTCCTCTACGTACTGGCGATTTCCGGAGGAGGATTCGTCACTGCGAAATTGCTCATATTCCAATTCAGCATGCTGACGCTGCTCGGCTTTTCCAGCTTCGCCTCGAGGTATTCCTCTGCGCCACTCGCCGGCGTCATGGGCCTGCTCTACCTCGGAGGCCCAATGGCCCAATGGCACGTCAGCCGGGCCTACGTCGAACCCGCCGTCGGATGTTTCCTGCTCTATGCTCTTCTCGCGTTCCATCGCTGGCGAGCAAGCGGCCACGCGCGCGAGCTGCTTCTCTTCGGCGTTCTCACGGGCTGGGCACTGGGAACCAAGTACACGGCCTGGCCCTTCGCTTCAGGCCTGATCTTGTGCGCGTTCGTTCTGCTCTTCCGGGAACGACGAACGAAGCGAGTCGAAGCAAAGCTGATCCTCCTCACCGCAGCGGCCTTGGCGATTCCGGTGTTGCCGTGGCTGATTCGGGCCTGGATCGTGACCGGGAATCCGCTGTACCCGAATTTGCCGTCACTACTGGGGGGCAAGTGGTGGTCCATCGTCCAGGACATGCAGTACCAGCGTGCCCTCGCGAGTGTCGACTTGAGCACCGTGTCCCCATCGATCTGGGCCTGGCTGCGGATCCCGTGGAATCTCGTCACCAGCACCAAGCTCTACTCCCCCGTCCTGATGGTCCTCGCCCTTCTGGCGCCGCTTCTTCCGCGTTCCTATCGCGAGGGCAGGTGGCAGATCCTGCTGATGGTATATCCGGGTGTGCTGTTATGGGCGCTGGTTCTGCCCTTCAGCCGGTACCTCTTGTCGGCGTTGCCCTTGCTGGTGGTCGCCTCGACCCTGGTTCTGGAGCCGATGCATCGGAGGCGCTGGCTCTGGATCGGCGTCCAATGCGCGATCCTCCTCACACTCGTCACCCACACACGACTGCCCGATCGAAAATGGGACCGCCTGTTGACGGAGAACCGTCAAGCCTACGTCGAGAAGCGAGGACTCAACCCACTGTGGCGCCAGGTGAACGAAAGACTACCGCCCTCGGCGAAGCTCATGCTGGTGTTCGAGAACCGCGCGCTCTTTCTCGATCGCGACTTCTGGCTCGACTCCGCCTTCGAGGCGCCGAGCAGCGTGGAAATTCTTCGCCAGGCGGGTTCGGCTTCGGAAGCCGCTCGCTCCATGCGGGAGAGCGGCATTACCCACCTGGTGGTCAACCGCGATGCAGCAAAGCGATATTTGAATCAGGCCTTGCCTTTCGAGATGACCGATCCCGAAATCCTTCCCCAGGCTCAATTCGATTGGGACGTGCAGGCCTTCTACGATCTCTTGCGGAACGAAGCCACTCCTCTCTTCAAAGTCAAGGAACATGCCGTCTACAAGCTCGAAAGGCCGGGCCCCACCCACACCACACGATTCCGATGGCCGTAACCGGAGATGCCATGACCGACTCCCTCGTGAGCTCACTTCGCAGCGACCCTGCTCGCAGCACACTCGCAAGGCTGCATACCGAGGCCCGGCGTGAGCGTTTCAAGTTTCTCACGCTCGCGCCACGCTTCATCGCCGGCAAGCTCCGGGGCAAGAGCTTCTCGCAGATCATCACGCCCGCTGCGATGAAGGACTTCTTCATTCCGATCAGCCCGGAGCAGGGTCGCTTCGTCTACCTCGTGGCGCGCAGCCTCGCTGCGAAGAACATCGTCGAATTCGGCACGTCCTTCGGCATCTCGACGATCTATCTCGCAGCCGCGGTCAAGGACAACGGCGGCGGCCAGGTGATCGGCAGCGAAATCGAGGCGTCGAAGCACGCGCGCGCACTCGCGCACATCGAAGAGGCCGGGCTCTCCGATTTCGTGGACGTTCGCCTCGGGGACGCCCTCGAGACCCTCCAGAACATTCCCGACTCGATCGACATGGTCCTGATCGACGGCTGGAAGGACCTCTACCTGCCGGTCTTGAAACTCCTCGAGCCGTCACTCCGCACGGGCGCCGTCGTCCTCGCCGACAACATCTTCACTTTCAAGAAGGACCTCGAACCCTACGTCGACTACGTCCAATCGGGACGCAACGGCTTCGAATCCGGCACGCTCGAGATCTCCGACGGCTTCGAATATTCGGTCCGTCTGAAGTAGCACGGCGGCGGGAGGCTGGAACGTGAAACGGGACCAGGAAGAGACAGGGCTCGCCGTGCTCGAAGCCCTGTATCGAGAAGTCGACGAGCGCTGCGCGCAGCTCAGCGAGTTGCATGCCGAGAGACTCCAGTGTCATCGGGGTTGCAGCGCCTGTTGCGTGGATGAGATTACGGTCTTCGACATCGAGGCCGCGAACATCCGCCGGCATCACGATTCGCTGCTCACTGCCGGGACGCCCCACCCGCCCGGCGCTTGTGCATTCCTCGACGACGCGGGCGCGTGCCGAATCTACGCACAGCGCCCCTATGTCTGTCGCACGCAAGGTCTACCCCTGCGTTGGCTCGATGAAGGTGCGGATGGAGAGGTGATCGAGCTGCGCGACATCTGCCCGCTCAATGAAGCGGGCCCGCCCCTGGAGCAGCTCCCCGAGGAACGCTGTTGGACGATCGGCGAATTCGAAGGACGCCTGGCTGAGTTGCAGCGTCATGCAAGCGGCGGGACGCACCAGCGCGTCGCGCTGCGCGCACTATTTCGCTGATTCGAGTCACTTCTCTGGGGCAACGATCCAATGGGCTAGGGTCCGGTGCGATGAAGTGGCACATCCTCCGTCATCTGATCATCGCTGCTTTGGTCGTGTTCCTCATCCTGGTAGTTGGGGCC
>CAXMSF010000159.1:0-2512 GCA_964196055.1 uncultured Gammaproteobacteria bacterium
TGTGGGACGATGCTGGCTCCTGAATTTCCGAAGCATGCATCCGAATTGAGGCCGGATCTCCTGACGCGGGTCTTGTCGGAGCGCTATCCCGAGGTCGAAGTCGCTGACGTGCGTGTCGTCGAAGAAGCGCACTGCGATACCGGCTCGGCCTCGACCGCCGCGCGCGCCGTGCTCGACCTCGACTTCGCTCCGGGGCGCGACGCGGGCCTGCCGAGCCGGGTCGTCTTGAAGACGATCCTGGTCCGTCGCGGTGCACCGGGCTCGCTGTACCGGAACGAAGTTCGCTTCTATCGCGAAATCCGATCCGAACTCTCGATCGAAACCCCGATCGCCTACGCGAGTCTGTTCGACGATGCGTCCGATACCTTCGGCGTGATCATGGAGGACCTGCGGTTACGCTCCGCGGAATTTCCGAATGCGACGGCTTCGATGACCCAGGCACAGATCGAGAGTGCGCTCGACCAGCTCGCGGGCCTGCATGGGCGTTTCTGGCAGAGCCCGCGTTTCGACCGAGATCTAGACTGGCTCTGGACGCCGCTTTCCGGAGGCTTCCATGACTTTCTGGCCGGTGCGGGTGCCGCCTTCATCCGGCAGCTGATCGCGCAGAGCGAGTACAAGCAGGAATTGTTCGATCGCCTCGGTCGCGATTTCGACGACGTCTGGCGGTATCTCTGGAAGGCGCAGTCGATCCTCGCTTCCGAGCCCACCACGCTGTTGCACGGCGATACGCATTTCGGCAACAGCTACCTCCTGCCGGGCGGACGTGTGGGATTGCTCGATTGGCAATTGCTGAACCGCGGCCGCTGGTCACACGACGTGACTTACCTGCTCGTGACGGCACTCGACATCGAATCGCGACGCGCTCACGAGCGCGAGCTGATCGGCTATTACCTCGACCGCTTGCGGTCCGCAGGTGTCGATCGCGCGCCGGAGCCCGAGGCTGCTTGGCTGGCGTACCGTCAGACGGCGATATGGGGCTTCGTGCTGGGTTGGATGATCTGTCCAACCGAGAATTACGGTGAGGTGATTCTGCGCGCGAATCTCGACCGCTTGACGGCGGCGCTCGAAGACCTCGAGACCTTCGCCTCGCTGGCGGACTGAGGGCCGGCCGGGTCGGCGAGGCCCTGCGCCGCGAGAAGGTCGGTTTGCGGTAGCGGCCGGGACGGAACTGCAGCTAGTGTTTCCGCCGAGGTAGACACGAAGGGGAACGAGAATGCTCAGGAATCGGGGCTTCACGCGCGCCGTCGGGATCGCCGTTGCCGTCTGTGCACTGGTTGTGGCAAATCCGCAGGCGGCCCTGGCGAAAGTCGACAATCTCTGGGGTCTTTGGGCGAGCGAGGTGACCGATCGCTCGAAGGTCGAGATCCCGTTCGTGATCCTCACCTCGTTACCCGCAATGATCCTGTCGACGCCATTCTGGTTCGGCGTATGGTCGGTCGACAAAATCAAGCATTCCGGTGACGACGAAGAGAGCGACGACGCCGCGAGCGAAAGCGGAGCCGACGCGGCCGAAGCCGAAGAGACCGATCTCGAAGCCGAAGCTGAACCGACTGGAAGCGATGAAGTCGAAGCCGAGGCGACCGGAGCCGATACGGCTGAAGCCGAAGCCAAGCCGGACGAATAGTCGCTTCAGTCGGCGGCGGCGTCCTCGGGGATCTCTGCTTCGCCGCCCAGCTTGCGTTTCAGGTAGCGGAAGATTCGCTGGAGTCCGCGCCAGATCTTCGGCAATAGCCAGATCGCGAACGCGAAGAACGCTGCGAGCGCGAACAGGAAGAGCACCGGATTCTGGATTGCGGTCCACAGCCCGCCGATTACTGCGACATCTTCGAGGATCGACGCAGTCCAGTTCGTGATCGGTTCAGGCGAGGCGTTGATGATCGCGCGCGTGCCGGCTTTGGTTGCGTGCGCACCGGCTGCGAGCGTGCCGCCCGCGAGCGCCGCGGCGAGTTCGGCGCCGGGCGCGAGATCGCCGATCGCGCCTGCGGCGAGAATCGCCCCGGCCGGGATCCGAATGAAGGTGTGAACGACGTCCCAGCCGGTGTCGAAGCCCGGGATCTTGTCCGCGAAGAACTCGACCACATACATCGCACCCGCTGCGAAGATCACCATTGGGTCTTGCAGGATGACGAGGTCCGGGGGCAGCGCGAGGTGCCCGGTGGTTCCGAGCAGGCCGAGCATGCAGATGGTTGCGTAGAGGTTGATGCCGCTCGCCCAACCGATTCCCATCGTGAGCGCGATGGTCTCGACGACTCCCATACGACTTTCTCCTGGTCGGATGGCGCGCGCGCGCGCCCAGATGCTGAGACTACCGCGAGTGCGGGAATATTCGTGGGCGAGACGCAGAAGGCCGGAACGTGGCCGCAACGAAAATCGGGCTTGACTTAGTTCGATAATTCCATAAACTTGGAGAAATGGAAAAGCAAAACGCCATCGCCGCACTCACAGCGCTCGCTCAGGAGACCCGCCTCGACATCTTCCGGCTGCTGGTCCGGACCGGGCGCGATGGACTGGC
>CAXMSF010000160.1:0-6582 GCA_964196055.1 uncultured Gammaproteobacteria bacterium
GTTGAAGAGGATCCAGTCGTGGACGCGGTCACCGATCGCGCGCGCGACGAGATGGGCGTAGTCGGCAAAGCGCCCAGCGGTGTCGCGATTCGGCCAGCCCCCGCGATCCTCGAGCGCCTGCGGCAGATCCCAGTGATACAACGTCGGGAAAGGCCGGATTCCAGCCGCGAGCAGGTCGTCGACCAGACGGCGGTAGTAGTCGATTCCCTTCGCATTCACACTGCCGTCGCCCTCCGGCAGAATGCGGGGCCAGGCGATCGAGAAGCGGTAGCTGTTGAGATTCATCTCGCGCATCAGCGCGATGTCTTCAGCGTACCGGTGGTAGGAATCGCACGCGACATCGCCGGTATCGCCACTCGAGATA
The DNA here is from genome assembly GCA_964196055.1 of uncultured Gammaproteobacteria bacterium. Lineage (GTDB taxonomy): Bacteria > Myxococcota_A > UBA9160 > UBA9160 > SMWR01 > JAFDEI01. Next base: position 365 of record CAXMSF010000160.1, read on the forward strand.
TTCCCCTCGGTGTGGGCAAATCGATCCCAGATCGATTCGCCCTTGCCGTCCTCGCGAGCGGCTCCCTCGATTTGATACGAAGCGGTTGCGGTGCCCCAGTGGAAACCATCGGGGAAGCGAATGCGCGCCATTGGGGATCCTCCGGGTCAGCGGCTGCGGTCGGTCATGATAGCCGGGTCGCCGGGAATGGCGTTGCTTCGTGTGTCACCTTGACCCGATGCGCGCGGGCGGTAGCGTGCAGGGAATCTGCAATGTCCGTTGCATCTTCCCTGATTCCCGCGAAGAAACTGGCTGAACGAGCCCAGGGCCTCGCTCTCGCGATTGGTTTCGATCTCGTGGGTGTCTCGCGCGCCGAGCCGACCCGCGAGAGTGAGTTCTTGCGCGACTGGATCGCGCGCGGATACGCGGGTGAGATGGGGTATATCGAGCGTCGACTCGAGCAGCGCGTCGATCCGCGGCGTGTTCTCGAGGGCGCTCGCAGCATCGTGGCCGTGGCTCTCGTCTACGACCCAGGCCCGCGTGACGAAGCACTCCGGGGACATGCGCGAGTGGCGCGCTACGCGGGCGGCGAGGACTACCACGAAGTCCTGTGGGAGCGACTGCGCGCACTCGAAGCCGCTCTCGAGACGCTGACGTCCGAGCCGATTCGCACGCGCTCGTTCTGCGACACCGGTCCCGTGTCCGAGCGGGTCTACGCGGCGCGGGCCGGGCTCGGTTGGCAGGGCAAGAATACTTGTCTGATCCATCCCAAGCTGGGGTCTTACCTGTTTCTCGGCGTCGTGCTGACCGACCTCGAACTCGCGCCCGACAACCCCGAGCCGGACCACTGCGGCAGCTGCCGCGCTTGTCTGGACGCGTGCCCGACCAACGCCTTCCCCGAACCCTACGTGCTAGACGCCACGCGTTGCTTGTCGTACACGACGATCGAGTCGCGCGGCGCGATCGACGTCGGATTGCGCGGCGACCACGGTGATCGCGTCTTCGGCTGCGACATCTGCCAGGAGGTCTGCCCGTGGAATCGGCGCCGCGGTCGCCGGATTCCCGACGATCCGCTCGGATTGCGCGCGCGCCTGTGCCCGCGACCGGAGTGGGTGCAGCCATCTTTGCGGTGGATCCTCGAGCTGGACGAGACCCGCTGGCGCGCGGCCACGAAGGGCACCGCGTTGCGGCGAAGCAAATACCGCGGACTGCTACGCAACGCGCTGATCGTGGCCGGTAATTCCGGATGCTCTGAGTTGCTTCCGTTGGTTCGGCGCTGGGCCGAGTCCGACGACGCGCTGGTTGCCGAGCACGCGCGTTGGGCGCTGGTCGAGCTCGAAGCGGAGCCGGGTAGTGGTGAGCCCGAGAGCCGTCGCTAGCTGGGCTTGTAGGCTACGAGGTGGGCGAGGGCGTTCGGACGTTCGCTTCCGACGACGTCTTCGTGAAAGGACGCCACGCGGAGCCCGCTGAACAGAGTCGGCAGCTCACCGGTGTCGAGCAGGTGGGCGGGGTTTCGCGGTCCGGAGCCGAACTCGAGCTGTGCGAGCGTGAAGGTTTCGTAGAGCAACAGGCCGCCCGGTACCAGCGCCGCCTCGATTTTGGGCGCGAGTGGGCGATAGAGAAAGCGAAACACGAGGATTGCGCCGCAAGAATTCGGTTTTAAAGGGATTTCTGCTGGTTCTTCGATGTCGGCTCGGACGCATTCGAGCGCCAGGTTTCGCGAGCGGGCGAAGGACTGCAGGCGGGCGAGGGAGTCGCGATTGCGGTCGATTCCGATCACCCGCATTCCTGCCTCGGCGGCAGCGATGCTGTGGCGACCTCGGCCGCAGGCCAGGTCCAGGATCGGGCCGTGTCGGGCTGCTTCGGTCAACGGCCGGACATGCTCGACGAAGAAGCTCGAAGGCGGCGAGGGGGCGCTCAATCGGCCGCTCTTGCGCGCCGTCCTTCGATCAGGTTCGCGAGGCGTTGGGGGTGGTCGGTGATGATTCCGTCGACGCCGAGGTCGAGCAGCGCGCTCATTTCCTCCTCCTCGTTGATGGTCCAGACGTGTACTTGGATTCCATGAGCGTGCGCGTGCGCAAGCAGGGCTTCCGTGACCAGCGGACGGTTCGCGAATTCGAGCGGAATCTGGAGCACCATCGCGGGCGTCACGGGAGGTGAGCCGTCCGCCGCGCTTCGGATCACCGCGAGAACGTCTTCGATGCTCGCGCCGTGTGCGACGCGCAGCCTTCGTTCAGTGAGGTGGCGACGCAAACGTTGCATGGCGTCTCCGTTCTCAGCGGTCAACAGGGTGAGGGCGGCACGCTTCAGCCGAGCGATGATGTCCGCTGTGGCTGCAATCGCGGCATCTCCGTCCGCCTTGATCTCGAGATTGAAGCGGACTCCCGGGAATGCATTCAGCGACTCCTCGAGGCTGGGTACGTAAAGTCCCTGCCCGCGAAACGGATGGGTCTTCCCGCAGTCCGAGCTGAAGTGATAACCGGCATCGAGTTTCTGCAGTTCTTTCAACGGCAGGTTCGCGACAGGGCCGCTGCCATTGGTGACGCGATCGACAACCGGGTCGTGCAGCAGCACCGGCACGCCGTCCCGCGTGAGATGGACGTCGGATTCGAGGATCGCGGCACCCGCGGCGAGGCCCCGCTCGAATGCGATCAGCGTGTTCTCGGGTGCGGTGCCCGCGCAGCCGCGGTGCCCGATGACGATCGGAGTGGGGAGGCAAAAGTAGGGGTGCCGCACAGCGCGTACGGTACCATGCAGCGTTCGATGTCCGTGCTCACGCGTGATGCCATCTTTGCTGAAATCGACGCCGGGCGGTTGAGGCTCTCACCGTTCTCCCGCGATCAAGTCGGTGCGGCTTCGATCGACCTGACCCTCGGCGATGAGATTCGCGTGATCGAGGCGGGAGATGGTCCGATCGAAGTCGAGAATGGGGCGGACTTCCGCGATCATACGCAGGTCCGATCCCTGTCCCGCCCCTATGACCTCGCTCCCGGTTCGACGATCCACGGGATCACCCAGGAGCGCATCGAACTGCCGCCGAACCTGTGTGGATTTCTCGAGGGCCGCAGCCGGTTTGCACGCCTGGGTCTAATGATCCACGTGACCTCCGCGTTCGTTCAACCGGGGGTCGCCAACCGCCAGGTCCTCGAGATGAGCAACGTCTCGGCGCGGACGTTGCGGATCCACTCCGGCGTGCGTTTGTGCCAAATCGTGTTGATGCGCACCGAGGGAGAATCTCGTTACCGCGGTCGGTTCGCCGACCAGGATACGATCTGAGGCGCCGACGTCGTGCGCGCGGTCGCTCAGCGGGTTTCGTCGGCGGAAGTCCGGGTGGATGGAGAGCGCGTCTCCACGATGGACAAGGGCCTGCTTGCCTTCGTCGGGGTGGGGCGTGAAGACGATGCCCGACAGGCCGATGAACTCGCGCGCCGCCTCGTTCACCTGCGCATCTTCAATGACGATGCGGGACGGATGAACCACTCGCTGCTCGAGGTCGGAGGCACACTCGGAGTGGTGTCGCAGTTCACGTTGTTCGGCGACGCCCGGCAAGGGCGGAGGCCATTCTTCGGTGACGCCGCTCCGGCCAACCAGGCCGCGCCGCTGATCGAGCGACTGATCGCGTCCGCTGAGATGCTCGGAGCGAACACCATTCGCGGTCGCTTCCAGGCAACGATGGAAGTCGGACTCGTAAATGTGGGCCCGGTCACATTACTGCTCGACACCGACAAGCGTTTCTGACCGATTCGTGGCTGCGCCTTGCTCCGCCTCACTTGTAGCGTCATCATCCCTAGGGGGCCAACGGGACTTCGGGACGGGATCACCAACAACGGTGCTCTGCGGATCTTGGCGACCTTTGGCGATGATGATGGGGGAAAGCATGACAATTTCGATGGAGTCGTTGAGCGGAGCGCGTAAGGGTCTTCGCCGGGTGGGGATGTTCGTCGCGTTGACGATCGCGTTCCAGGCAAGCGCGGCACCGGCAGCGAATGACACTGCGCGAGAAGCGGGTGTTGGTGTGGGTTCGGCTTTTGCGAGCCTGCTCTACGCGCCGACGAAGCTCGTATATGCGACGCTCGGTGTGGTGTTCGGCGGGTTGGCCTGGGGCCTCTCCGGCGGCGACGAGGACGTAAAGAATGCGGTGATCATGCCCGCGGTGCGTGGTGACTACGTGGTCACACCCGCGGTCATCCGGGGAGAGGAAAAGCTCGAGTTCGTCGGCCGTCGACCCGGTTACGGACGCGGTGACCAGATCGTCTCGGAAGAGATCGAAGAAGGCTTCTAGTCGACCTCGTCGGCGGAGTGCCGGCTCGGATGCGAGGTGTTCAGGGCCGCCACCTGCCCCCGTGGGGCGGGTGGCGGCCGCGCGGGTCACCCGCGATCCTTGAGCAACTTGCATGATTGAACTCGGTTCCCATAGCTATCTCGCGTTCGCGGCTGGGCTGCTCTCGGTGTTATCGCCGTGTGTCTTGCCCCTGATGCCCGCGTACCTCTCGCTGATCTCCGGCATTTCGGTCGAAGAGATGCGCGAGGGTGCGGACGATTCGCGGATGCGGGGCCGCGTGATGCGTGGCTGCTTCGGTTTCGTCACGGGATTCTCGATCGTATTCGTGATCCTGGGAGTCGGCGCGGTGGCGGCGGGGCACATCGTCCGTACCTGGCAGCTGCAGGTGTTCGGCATCGGCATTGGCATCTCGCAGATCGCGGGCGTAGTCATCATCCTGTTCGGTCTGCACATGACCGGCTTGATCCCCATCCGAGCGCTGTATCGCGATACCCGCTTCCAGTTTCAGATCAATCACCACAGCTTCGTCAGCTCGATGCTGATCGGTGCGGGCTTCGCGCTGGGCTGGTCGCCCTGCATCGGGCCGATCCTTGCGACCATCCTCACGCTCGCCGGCAGCAAGGAGACGATGATGCAAGGCGTGGGGCTGTTGCTGATCTACTCGGGGGGGCTCGCGGTCCCGTTCCTGATCGCGGGTTGGAGTATCGAGTACTTCTTCGAGGCCTTTCACCGGATCAAACATCATTTCCGAGTGTTCGAGATCGTGTCCGGCCTGATCCTGGTGGTGGTCGGAGGGCTGCTCGTCACGGACCGCCTGACGGTGTTGAACCGGCAATTCCAGTTCATGTCGGAGTGGGTCAATGTCATCGAAAATGCAATTCAGTGATTCGCCCGCGCGACGGAGCCGTGGAGTCGTGTGGGTGGAGGATGAAGACGTGAAGGCCTGGAAGCCGTTTTTCGTCGCATTGCTCGTGTGCTTTGCGGCGACGCTCACGGGCTGCGGCGCCGAGATTCCGGGCGGATCGGATGCCAACGGTTCGGGTGCAGGGCCTGCGGAGTACGTGGATTTCACTCTGCCCGATCTAGAGGGCCAGCTGGTCCGTCTCGCCGACTACCGTGGCAAGATCGTGATCATCGATTTCTGGGCGACCTGGTGCCCGCCGTGCATCTTCCAGGTTCCCGAGCTGAACGCGTTCTGGGAGGCCCACCAGGCAGCCGGCGAGGTGATGGTGATCGGCGTCGCGGTCGACGTCGAGGGCGCCGAGATCGTCGCGCCTTGGGCGGAAGAAAACGGCGTCGGCTACTCGCTCGTGATCGGGGACGAGGAAGTTGCTCGGGAATTCGGTGCGATGGGCTTCCCGACCCTGGTGATCGTCCGGCCCGATGGCGCGGTCGATTCCCGCCACGTGGGGTTGGTCGAGGCCGAGGAACTCGAAGAGTTCGTCGCGGCTGCGAGGGGAATCGGCGCGACGTAGCGGGGGCCGGGAAGGGCTGAACGCGCGCGGGGAGGGGCCTGCCTCGAGCTGCCTCGCATCTGGTCGATCGCGGTGTCTCGCTAAAGCCGACCGTAGGAACCGTCGAAAAGTTCCCAGGGGGGATTCCGCGCTCGCGGGGTCGCGCCTGTTGGGAGGGCGGAAAGTGGGCGCCAGCGAAGGTGAGACGACCGCGTTTCGGGTCCGCAGCTCGTTTCAACGAACCGTCGAAGCGGGTGAGACGGTCTTCGACGAAGGCGATGCCGGAGATCGGCTCTATGTCATCCAGAGCGGCGAGATCGAGTTGGTTCGCGAAGGCGTCGGGGCGAGTCGCGTGGTGGCGCGCGTCGGTCCGGGCGATTTCTTTGGCGAGCTCGGCGTGGTGCTCGGCCGTCCTTGTACGACTCGCGCGGTCGCGGTGCGCGCTACGCGGGTGCTGGAACTCGATCGCGAGACCCTCGAATCCATGTGCCTCGAGCAACCCG
>CAXMSF010000161.1:0-13623 GCA_964196055.1 uncultured Gammaproteobacteria bacterium
GACGCCCGCGTTGTTGATCAGGACATCCACGCCGCCGTGCACGGCCACCACCTCGTCGGGCAGCGCCTGCATGCGCTGCCGATCGCCGACATCCGCGACATGGCGGCTGACTCGCTGCCCCGCCGCCTCGAGCTCGGCCGCAACGTCCGCGAGCCGGGCCTCATCGAGGTCCACGAGAGCGAGGCGGGCCCCCTTGGCGGAAAGGCCGCGCGCTAGCCCCCTTCCGATTCCACTCGCGGCACCGGTGACGACGACGACCTTGTCTCGGAGATCACGCAATTCAGATTTCCCTCTCGGTGGCGGGCAGGTTCGCGAGTGCCCGGCCAGGGGCGGGGGAGATTCAGGCGTCGATGCCACCCATCCGCACGTACTTGATTTCGACGTAATCGTCGATGCCGTACTTCGAGCCTTCACGCCCGATGCCGCTTTCTTTGACGCCGCCGAAGGGCGCGACCTCGTTCGAGATGACGCCCGTGTTCGAACCCACGATGCCGTACTCGAGCGCCTCGGCGACCCGCCACGTTCGGCCGATGTCGCGGGTATAGAAGTACGCCGCCAGGCCGAATTCGGTGTCGTTCGCCAGCGCGATCGCCTCGGCTTCGTCGCGGAAGCGGAATAGTGGTGCGACCGGGCCGAAGGTCTCTTCGCGTGCAATCACCATCTCGGTCGTTACGTCCGCGATCACGGTCGGCTCGAAGAAGCTGCCGCCGAGTGCGTGGCGCCCACCGCCCGTAACCAACGCAGCACCGTGCGCGAGCGCGTCGGCGATGTGACTCTCGACCTTCGCAACACCCGCGGCGTCGATCAGCGGCCCCTGTTCGACGCCTTCGTCGAGGCCGTTGCCGACACGCAGCCGCGAAACCGCCTCGCCGAGCTTCGCAGCGAAGGTCTCGTAGACACCCTCCTGAACCAGGAAGCGGTTTGCACACACGCAGGTCTGGCCGGTGTTGCGAAACTTGCTCGCCATTGCGCCCACGACTGCTGCATCGAGGTCGGCGTCGTCGAAGACGATGAAGGGCGCGTTGCCGCCGAGTTCGAGCGACACCTTCTTCACGGTTTCCGCGCACTGCGCCATCAGCAGCTTGCCCACCTCGGTCGAGCCCGTGAAGCTGAGCTTGCGCACGCTCGGATTGCCGGTGAGTTCGCGCCCCATTTCACCCGACGGTCCGGTAACGACATTCACGACTCCCTTCGGAATGCCCGCACGCTCCGCGAGTAGCGCGAGTGCGAGAGCCGACAAGGGCGTCTGCGACGCGGGCCGGATCACGACCGGACAACCGGCCGCGAGAGCGGGAGCGCATTTCCTCGTGATCATCGCCGCGGGGAAGTTCCAGGGCGTGATCGCCACCACCACGCCGATTGGTTGTTTGAGCACGACGATGCGATGCCCGGGCAGCGGATCCCCGATGACGTCGCCGTAGACGCGCTTCGCCTCCTCGGCGAACCATTCCACGAAAGAGGCCGCGTAGGCGATCTCGCCGCGCGACTCCGCGAGCGGCTTGCCCTGCTCGGCCGTCATGAGCTTGGCGAGGTCTTCCTGATTCTCGAGCATCAACGAGAACCAGTTCCGCAACAGACCAGCGCGCTGCTTGCCCGTCTTGGAACGCCAGCCTCCCCAGGCTGCCTCGGCGGCCTCGATTGCGGCGCGTGTTTCTTCACCCGTGAGCGCGGGGACCGTAGCGATCGCTTCGCCCGTGGCCGGGTTCGAGACTTCGATCGTCCCGCCGGCAGCGGCATCGACCCACTCACCGTCGATGTAACATTGCTGCCGCAGCAGAGTGGTGTCGTTCAGCTCGATTTCGACGGACATGGCGGGCTCCCCGAGGCAATTCAGACCCTACGATCATCGCAGAATCGAACGCGGGAGGCGAAGCGATCCAGTTTGCCTACCCGAGCCGCAAGCCGCATTCCCCGCATTCGACCACATCGGCAGCGAGTGCGCTGCCGCATGCGGGGCAGTTCTCCTCCTCGCCTTCCGCGAGCGGCGGGGCCTCGTCGGGGAGCAGCTGGACCGCGATCGACTTGTCGAGTTCCCGCGCAGCGGCGGCGTCGTTGTTCCGGACGTAGAGCCCGAACAACTGGGCGCCGTCGAAGATGCCCGCTTCCTGGCCGTCGGGCGCGTCCTCCTCCGTCGCGGGCTCGACGCGATGCGCGACACCGCCCCGCTCGAGTCCCTCCGACAAAGCCCGGACCCACGCGAGTGGAGCGACCCGCACGCAGTCGAGTTCGGACGCGGGCGGGAACTCGGCCACCTCCGCTTCGGCCGCCGCGATCGTAGTGGGCGTAACGAGTTCGACGCCGCAGTCCGCACATTGGGTAACCGACAGCGTGTGCTCGGCAAAGCACTCGGGGCATACCAGGTAGAGATGCGCATCGACCATCGCCCAAGCCTAGCTCGCGCCCCGGCCGCTTCGCGACCGACGGCCCCGAAAGAACTCCAGAATCGAGCGTTCCTCACCGCCCGCCCGAAGTTCCCCCGGTGCCGCGCCAACCGTCTCATCATTCTCGCGGGTCCAACCGACCCGCCGCACCTCAGCGCATCTTCGTACGCCCGAGCAGATACAACTGGACCATGCGAGCGACCGCGATTCCCGACAAGGTCGACTGGTGCGTTCCCATTCCCTTTGCGCCCGCATCCGCGCCCGCGATATAGAGGCCGTTGATCGGCGCATTCGAGTCGGGCTTGTTCTTGCCGCATTGGCCGACGATCTGCGCGAGCCCCACACATTCGCCGCCCTGGCCCTCGATCACCGAATCGCGCGTGAGGTCGGCGATATCCTTTGGACCGCTGTACTCACGACGCTCGCAGGCTTCCCAGATATCGGGGAAGTATTCCTGCATCTGATCGTCCATCTTCTTCCAGAGCGCGTCGATCTCCTTGGCCTCGGGATTCGAGGAGCAGACCGTGCCGCTCACGAGTACCTGTTTGCCTGGTGGCGCCGCGTTCTCGTCGAAGAAGTTGTGATTCACCATGAAGAGAATCACTTCGTCGGGGATATCGCCGTTCTTCATCTTCTCGAAGCGCGGCGTGTCGAGCCAGGAGTCGTCGGAGTACATCACGTACAGTCCGGTCTCCATCACCGGCTTGTCGAGGAAGTAGCGGACCGACGTAAATGCCCAGCCGGGAACCAGGCCCTTGATGTAGTTCACGTACTTCTTGTCGAAGTGGTCTTCGCCGCAGAGCTTCAGGATCGTTGGCTGGATGCCCGCGCTGCTCACGACGACGGGCGCGTGGAAGTTTCCTTCCGAAGTCTCGACGCCCTTTACGCTGCCGTCCTCGATCACGATCTTCTCGACGCGGCAGTTCTTGAGCAGCGTTCCGCCGAGCTTCTCGAACTCGCGCGCCATGACCTTGGCGAGCGTTCCGAAACCGCCCTTGTACTGGCCGCCGCCGCCCTCGAGCATGACCTGCTGCATGATGGTGATCTGCTCGGAAGCCGCGACGAGGTCGAGCGGCTCGGCGAGCGATGCATTGGCGTGGAAGCCCAGGTAGTTGTAGAGGGGACTGGGAACATCACGTTCGTCGAGCCACTCCTTCATCGTCACGTCATCGAGCGCGTGGATCTCCTCTTCGGACATCAATGTCATCTCGGCCATCAGCTTGACGACGGCTTCTTCCTCGGAGGGGTCGAGGTCCCAGAGATCGAAGAACGGTCCCGGGTCCGCCATCGCCTGGGTCTGTGTGGCCCGCTTGTACTCCTGCTTGTCGCCGCGGCGGTAGAGCAGCGTGATGATCTCGCGCGGATCGTCGGGCTCGATCGCGGGAACGAATTCATCCGTGACGCCGAGCTCCTCGAAGACGGTTTCGAAGGCCGAACCGCGTAACGGCACCTGGCCGTGCGGGAAGAGGTCGTAGGCGTAACCGTCCTTCTCGATGCTGATCATCTTGCCGCCCAGCAGGTTGTTCTTCTCGATCAGCAGACAGTCGATGCCACGCTTCTGCAGCAACGCGGCCGTCGAAAGGCCCCCTGGGCCACTTCCAATCACGATGACGTCGTAGTTTTCGTCCGGCATGTCCGATCTCCCATCTTCCCGTCTCAACTCGTTATTTCCGCGTCAGCGTCCAGTTCGTCCGTCACCGACGACCCGAGGGGCCTTTTCGAGGGTGGTGTGCCCGAAAGCCAATGGGTATGACGAGCGTCATGCCCACGACTCGACTCTTTCATTAGAGTCGACTCCATCAAGCTGGGCTAATTAGGGTTCGTTAAGCAGATCGGGGTGAGGATCGAGGGTATGAAGGACTACGACGTCATCGTGATTGGTGGCGGGATCAACGGGCTTACCGCGGCCACCTATCTCGCCAAAGCCGGGCAATCGGTCGGGGTCTTCGAGGCTCGCGGCCAATGTGGGGCATTTTGCGACACCATCGAACTGGGGATGCCGGGCTTCCTCCACAACACCCACGCTTCCTGGATCGTCCCCGCGATGAGCCCGGTGATGGAGGATCTCGAACTCGAGCGCTTCGGGTTATCGCTGCGCGGCACCGACGGCCTGTTCGCCAAGCCCTTCCTCGACGGCAGCAACTCCATCCTTTCACTCGACCCCGCGACCACCGCTGCGGGCGTAGAGCGCCATTCCGAGCGCGACGCACAGGTGCTCGCCAAGATGCGCGCCTACCTGGTCGAGAACGGCGGGGAAGCTCTCGAGATCAACCGCGAGACCACCTTCGCACGGCCCACCACCGCGCTGGCCGACCGCGTCGCGGCCTTCAACGACGGGCTGCTTGCGGCTCTCGGTGTGCCGCTCGACGGCGACGACATCAACCGCATGACGGGCTTCGAGATCGTCGAGACCCTCTTCGAGCACGAGGCCGTGCGTACGCTTCCGGGCGCGCTCGGCGAGTTCACGGGCCAGTGGCCGCTCAATCGGCGCGTCGGCCCGACCGTACTGGGCCTGTGCGCCATGATGCCGATGGCGGTCCATACCGCGAAGGGCGGCTCGCACGCCCTCACCCACGCGCTCGTGAAGAGCTTCGTGGCGGCCGGCGGTGAAATCTGGACCACCTGCCCGGTCGAGAAGATCCTCGTCGAGGACGGCAAGGCCTGTGGCATCCGGCTGTCCGCCGACGCGCTGCTCCCGAGCGAGGAGATCCGCGCCAAGACGATCATTTCGAATCTCACACTCGCACCCACCTTCCTCGATCTGCTCGGCAAGGACGTGATCGGTGACGAATGGGCGCGCCGGATCAAGTACTTCAACTACGACGATCCGCAGCTCGTTTCCGTCCACTATGCGATGAAGGGCGACCCGGAGTTCGCCTCGGCCGAATACGACCCCGGCATCCAGCGCACCTGGGTGGGCTACTTCGGCGGCGAGACCCTCGACGACATTCGCAACGGCCAGAGCCAACTCATGGGCGGCGTGATTCCCGACGACGTCATGGCGGGTTGGTTCGCCTTCACGCGAGCCGACCCCTCACAGGCACCGCCGGGCTGCCACACGGTCCAGGCCTGGATGAGCGTTCCGCCGCGACCGCGGCGTTGGCGCGGCAAACGTCTGGACGGCTGGGCGAGCTGGAAGAACGGGCTCGGCGAGGCGATCGAGCAAGCGGTGACCGACCGCTTCGCGCAATACGCGCCCGGCTTCGAGGACCTCATTGTCGAGCGGCACATCATGACGCCCCTCGACCACGAGCGCGGCAACCCCACAGGTATTCGGGGCAACATGATCGGCGGCAGCGCGATCCCCGAGCAGAGCGGCGAGAACCGGCCGCTGCCGGGCGTGGTGCATGACGGCGTCTCGCGCAGCTTCATTCCGGGTCTCTACCTCTCGAATTCGATCCATCCCTTCGGTGCGACCCACCTCGCAACCGGCTACCTGGCCGCAACCGAGGTCGCCGAAGATCTCGGCTGCCGCGATGCCGAGTGGTGGCGTGCGAAACCCTTCGACTGGTTCTTCGCCAACCTCGCGAACATCCCGCTCAACCTCGGAGTGGAAGACAAGTGGAAGATGGCCGGCGACGCCGTCGAGGAGGTGGCATGAGCGCCGAGCACTACGACGCCATCGTGATCGGGGGCGGACCGAACGGCTTGATTTGCGGCGCCTACCTCGCGCGCGAGGGCAAGCGGGTGCTGCTGATCGAGCGCCGGCACGAAACCGGTGGTGGCCTCAACACCGACGAGTACCACGGCTGGCGCCTCAACCTCCACGCCGTCTATCACATGATGAGCGAGGTGATGCCCGCCTATCGCGATCTCGACCTGCCGAATCTGGGCGTTTGCTACCTCTACCCCCACGTCGTAGCCGCCTTCCCATTCCGCGACGGCAGCTCACTCGTCTTCACACGCGACCTGCAGGAGAACCTGCGCTCGATCGGAGCTTTCTCAGCGGACGATGCCGAGGCCTTCGAGCGCATGTGGAACGACTTCCAGCCGATGCTCGATCAGTTTCTCGTGCCGATGACCTACGAGCTCCCGAAACCCGCACTCGATCAAATGGTCGAGTTCGGCGAAACCGAAGTCGGTCAAAGGCTCGCGGACATCTCCGAACTCACCTTCAGCGAGATGATCGATGAGTACGGCTTCAGCGATCCTCGGGTGCGAATGGCACTGCTCGCATTCCCCGCGATGTGGGGGCTGCATCTCGACGAGCCGCTCGGCTTCCTGTACCCGCTCTACCTCTGCCGGATGCTCGAAGCGGCACTCGTGAAGGGCGGCTCGCACCGCCTGTCGTCGGCAATCTACCGCTCCTTCGTAAGCAGCGGCGGGCGAGTGCTCGACTCCAGTGCCGTCACACGCATCGTGATGGAAGGCGATCGCGCGGTCGCGGTCGAGATCGATGACGGTCGACGCTTCGACGCCGACGCGATCGTTTCGACTCTGAATCCCGAGCAGACCTTCCTGAAACTCATCGATGACGACGCGCTCCCGCAGGAACTGGTGGAAGCCGTACCGGCCTGGGAATGGGAGCCCCGATCGATGTTCGGCCTGCACCTCGGCGTCGAAGGCGGGGTCCACTTCAAGGCCGACGACCCGCGCGTCAACGAAGCGATGATCGTCTTCTGCGGAATCGAAACCGAAGAAGAACTGCTCGCTCACCTCGAGGAGGTCGACGCCGGAGAAATCGGCCGCTGCGATTGGCTGCACCTCACCAACTTCTCGCGCTTCGACGGGACGATGGCGCCGCCCGGGCACGAGTTGCTGCGAATCGAAGCGGTCGTGAAGTACGACCCGAGTTGGACCACCGAGGGCAAGGCCTTCGCCGACGACTGCCTCCGACTCGTCGGCGAATACGCCAAACTCGGCGACACCGCCTTCCGCCGCCACACCACACCGGTGGACATCGAGCAGAAGCTCACCACGATGAAGCACGGCTCGATCAAACACGGCGCCTACTCGATCTTGCAACTGGGTTACCTGCGCCCCAACGATCTCTGCTCGCACAGCGAAACCCCGATCCCGGGCCTGTTCATCGGGGGGGCGTCCCTCTACCCGGGCGGAATGGTGCTAGGCGGTCCGGGCTACATCGCGGCACAGGTCGTCGGCGAACATCTTGGATCGGAGTCGAGCTAGACGCAGAACGGGCGACGGCCAGGGCACGAGGTAGTGGATGCCCTTCGGGAGTCGAGCATGAGCGAGCGTGTCGAAACAGACGGAGCACCCCTCCCGCGGGCCACGCGGCGCGGCTTCCTCAAGCTATCCGGAGCCGCGGCGGTCGCGGCCGGCGGTCTCCCGCTGCTCCACTACAACCTCGACGCGCAGGCCGAAGAGGAGGCCGGTGGCTCACCCCCGGGCGAGACGCTCACCTCGTGGGAAGATCTCTATCGCGAGCGCTGGAGCTGGGACGGAGTCTTCAAGGGCTCGCACGGCTGGGCGAACTGCCGCAGCGCCTGCGGCTGGGATCTCTACGTCAAGGATGGGATCGTGGTCCGCGAGGAGCAGACCGCGAATTACACGGCTTCGGAGCCCGGCGTCCCGGACTTCAACCCGCGCGGTTGCCAGAAGGGCGCCTGCTACACGGAAGTAATGTACGGGCCGAGCCGCCTGACCGTGCCACTGAAGCGCAAGGGCGAGCGCGGGTCGGGGCAGTGGGAGCGGATCGGCTGGGATCAAGCCATCGACGAGATCGCGCACAAGATGGTCGAGATCACCGAGGTGCACGGTACCAATACCATCTACCAGGACCTCGGACCGAATTTCGACCACGGCGGCACGACGGTCGGTCGTTTCAAGTTCCAGCTCCAGGCCGGCGGCATCTTCGCCGACATGTGGGCCGAAATCGGCGACCTCAACATCGGCGCAACGCTGACGCTCGGCATGGCGCACATCGGTGGCTCGAGTGACGAGTGGTTCCTGTCCGACTTTCCGGTGGTCTGGATGATGAATCCATCGGTCACACAGATCTCCGACGCCCATTTCCTGTTCGAGGGCCGCTACAACGGCGCCGAACTCGTCGTGATCGACCCGCACTACACCGCGACCACGATCCACGCCGATCAGTGGTTGCCGCTGCGCACCGGCAGCGACGCCGCGCTCGGGCTCGGACTTGCGCACCACATCTGGGCGAGCGGGCGGCTCGAAGAAGACTACGTGCGCGAGCAGACCGACTTCCCGCTGCTCGTCCGGCTCGACGACGGTCGTTTCCTGCGCGGTGAAGAAATGCTCCCCGACGCGGCGGAGGACGGCAAGCAGAACATCCTCTTCCTGTGGAACCCCGACGCGGGGCGCCCCGAGCAGGCGCCGGGCTCGGTCGGGGCCGACAGCGGCAAGTTGATCGTCGAAGACTTCGAAGCACCGATCGAGGGCGTGTTCGAGGTGACGCTGCTCGATGGTTCGAAAGTCGGCGTCACCACGGTGGGCAGCCTGATCAAGGAACAACTCGAGCCCTGGACCCTCGAAAAGACCGCCGAAGTAACGGAACTCGCGCCCGAAGTCATCGAGAAGTTCTTCGAAGGCTTTGCCGGCGCCGAGCGGCCGTTGATCTTCTCCAGCTGGGGTTCGAACCGATTCGTCCATTCCGACCTGATGAACCGCACCAAGCTGCTGTGCCTCGCCATGAAGGGCGCACTCGGCAAGAAGGGCGCCGGCTTCCATTCGACCGGCTTCATCGGCATGGCGGGCTTCGGCTCCGCACTCCAGCTCAAGCGGCCCGGCATCAGGGGC
This sequence comes from uncultured Gammaproteobacteria bacterium, assembly GCA_964196055.1. Lineage (GTDB taxonomy): Bacteria > Myxococcota_A > UBA9160 > UBA9160 > SMWR01 > JAFDEI01. Next base: position 9,102 of record CAXMSF010000161.1, read on the forward strand.
CAGCTCGAGCTGATGCTGGGAATGATGACGCCGGAGAAGCTCTTCAACATCGCGGTCGATGTCTTGAAGGGTCGCAAGAGCTACGAGCAGATTCTCTTCGACCAGGTGCCCGAGGGCGAGGGCAAGATGGTCTGCTCCACCAGCGTCGCGACTCTCGATTACCACTACCAGGGAATCAAGGAAGACCTCGGCGAGGCCATTTCGGGCCAGTACCCGCGCGAACTCGCCGACTACGTGAAGGAGGCGGAGGAGAAGGGCTGGCAGCACAAGCTCCCGGCGAACGGGCAGCCGAAGATCTACATCACGGGCGGAACCAACCTGCTGCGCCGCTCCAACCAGACCCAGAAGATGCTCGACAACATGTGGCCCAACATCGACCTGGTGCTCGGCATCGACCAGAAGATGAACTTCACGTTGATGAATTCCGACTACATTCTGCCCGCAGCGGGCTGGTACGAAAAGCCGGGAATCAAATACACGCTCGCCTACGTACCCTACCTCCACTACTGCGATGCGGCCGTGGCGCCGGTCGGCGAATCCAAGGATGAGTGGGAGATCTTCTGGCTGCTCTCGAAGCGTATCGAGGAAATCGCCCGCGAGAAGGACCTCTCGCCCTTCGAAGGCTGCGGCAAGGCGGAGATCGACTGGAAGGAACTGCATCAGAACTATTCGTGCCGGGGCGAGTACGGGCCCCACGACGCCGAGAAGGTCACCCAGCACGTAATCGACAACAGCCCCTCGTGTGCCGGCATGCAGATCGAAGAGCTGAAGAAGACTGGACCGCAGAAATTCAAATCGGGCGGCATCAACATCAGCCCGACCTTCCACTTCAACCCGGACTGGAAGGGAGAGGGTGTGTTCTCGACTCTCACCCACTTCACCAAGTACAAGTGGCGCTGGCCCACCTATACCGGGCGCCAGCAATTCTACCTCGACCACCCCTGGTTCCTGGAAGGCGGCGAAGCCCTGCCGACCCACAAGGAGGCGCCGAAGGGCGGTGGCGACTACCCCTTCCAGCTGATCTCGTGCCACAGCCGCTGGAGCATCCACAGCACCTGGCGCGACACCCCCCTGCTGCTGCGCTTGCAGCGCGGCGAACCCGTGCTCTACCTGAACGAGAAGCAGGCCAGGAAACTCGGCCTCGAAGACGGCGGCTGGGCGCAGCTCTACAACGACCTCGGAACGATGCAGATGCGAATCAAGTACTCGACGATGGTCCGCCCCGGAGTCGCCTACTACTACCACGCCTGGGAGCCGTACCAGTTCCCGGAGCACAAGAGCTACAAGTGGCTGATCCCCGGAATCATGAAGCCACTCCACATGGCGGGCGGGGAAGGGCAACTCCACTTCGGCATCAACCACCTCGAGGCCGGATCCTTCGTGCAGGATACGCACGTCGGACTCCGAGCCTGGTCACCCGCCGGCGAAGAGTCGGCCTAGGCGAGGAGGACGACGATGAGCGACATCCTCGAATCCGGATCGACCCAGCGGCAACTCGCAATGGTGCTCGACCTGAACAAGTGCCTGGGTTGCCAGACTTGTACGGTTGCCTGCAAGAAACTCTGGAACAAGGACTCGGGCAGTGACTACGCGTATTGGAACAGCGTCGAGACGCAGCCCGGACGCGGTTATCCAGCGGAGTGGCGCGAGACCGGAGGGCGCGATTCCGAGGGCGCTGTCAAGCGCGGCGAAATCCCGAACATCGACACCGGCTACGGGCGAGCGTGGAACTTCAACCACAAGCAGACCTTCGAGAGTTCCGGAAAGCCCGGGGCACAGAAGGAGTGGCTGCGACCCGACTCCAACCCGAAGTGGGGCGCGAACTGGGACGAGGACCGCGGCGCGGGCGAATACCCCGGAAGCAACCACTACTTCTATCTGCCGCGGCTCTGCAACCACTGCACACACGCGGCTTGCCTCGAAGCGTGCCCGCGCAAGTCGATCTACAAACGCGAGGAAGACGGCATCGTGCTCGTCGATCAGGACCGCTGCCACGGCTATCGCTTCTGCGTCGAGGCCTGCCCGTACAAGAAGGTCTACTTCGATTACGAACGTCAGGTCGCAAACAAATGCATCTTCTGCCTGCCGCGTATCGAGGAGGGCGTCCCGATGGCGTGCGCACGGCAGTGCCCCGGACGGCTGCGCTTCGTCGGCTACCGCGACGACCCCGATGGCCCGATCTGGAAGCTCGTCGACCAATGGAAGGTCGCACTGCCCCTCCACCCCGAGTACGGGCTCGCCCCGAACGTCTTCTACGTGCCACCGATGAGCCCGCCGCAGCTCGACGCGCGTGGGCGGCCGACCGGAGAGCCGCGGATCCCGCTCAGCTATCTGGAGTCACTATTCGGCGACTCGGTCGGAGGCGCACTCGAGACGCTCGTTGCCGAGCGCGAGAAGCGCAAGCAGGGCACGCCGAGCGAACTCATGGATCTTCTGATCGCGTATGACTGGAACCAGAGCTTCGCGCTCGGACCCAAGGACGCGGAGGTCTCGCTCGGATGAAGAAAGCACTCGATCTGATCGCAGCGCCGACCGGCATCCAACCGGGCAACTACGTTCCCGTCGTCTATTCTGATCTCGACGGGCCGAAGACGCCCACCGCATCGCTCGAAGTCGAACACAGCACGCGCGGTTGGCGCTTCCGCGTCGCGTGGCCGTGCCCGGAGCCGGTGCGTGACACCGGCGACGAGAGCGACCGCTTCCCGGACGCCGCCGCGGTCCTGGTCCCCTCGGTCGGCGACGCCCCGTGGGTCACGATGGGAGCGCCCGGACAGGCGATCGGGGGCTTCCTGTGGCGGGCAGACCGAGAAACGCTCCAGAGCGTGCGCGCCGAAGGACTCGGAAGCGTGCAGCGGGGCGAGGCGAAGGGCGTACGTGGACTCGCGAGCGAATGGCACAGCGGCGAGTGGAGCCTCGGCTTCGAAGTCGCGGGCTGGAAGGAACTCGACGAAACACACCAAGTCGCGATTGCGGTCTGGCGCGGCTCCGCGCGCCAGCGCGCGGGCCTCAAGTCGATCAGTCCGGGCTGGGTTCAGGTGACGACGTGAATTTCGCAACCCACGAATCCGCGCTCCGCATGCTGGCGTGGTCGAGAATCTGGAGCCCGCTCGCAAGCGACGAGCTGCGCGAGGAGGCCTGGACCGCGCTCGACCTGCCCGGCGCCTACGCGGAGCTGCACAGCGAGTACTGGAGCCTGTTTCACGTCGGCGCGCCGATGCCGCAGATTTCGACGCTGCTTCACGCCGCGCTCAGCCGCGATGGCGGCTCCGTGCGCGAGGACTGGATGCGCGTCGCACAACATCTGGGACTGCGCTGGAACGACGCACGCCTCGCACCGGATCAACTCGGTGTGGCATGCGAAGTCTACGCTTGCGCGATCGAGCGCGAGGAGCCGGTGCTGATCGCCGAACTCCGGCGCCGCTACCTGATACCCTGGTGCGAAGCCGCCGTCGCGAGACTCGAAGATGCGCCCGCCGAGCTAGCGTGCCTGCCGGTGCGTTTCGATTCCGATTTGCGAAACGTACCCTCGTGTCGTCTGGGAGAAGTTGCATGAGATTGAAATCGCGCGGATTGGGTCGCAAGGAACTCGTCATGGATTTTCGCGAATACGCGGTGATTCACGAAGGTGACGAGGCCGTCATCGTGGGAACGATTCGGGACCCGGTGAACTGGGATTTCTCGATCCGGGTGTGCGAAGACGACATCGTGGGGATGACGAAGTTGATCTTGCGGCCGGCGATGATCAAGCTCCTGATTCGATCGGTCTTCCGGCGCCGGAAGCAGCACCACTGGACGCAGGAGCACCCCGAGCACATGGCCGAGGGGAAGAAGCGCATCGAAGCCGCCGCGGCGAAGGCCGCCGAACGAGTGCGATTGCGCGAAGAAAACGGCGGTGAGCTTCCGGCCGAGGCCGGCCCGGCCCGACGGCGCGCGCGCGCCGGTACGAGCACTTCGACCACTTAGCAGCCCCACGCGATGTTCGTGCATCCGCCTGGATGCGCGATCCGTCGAGCGTGTCGAATACAGGGGAGAGAAGACGTGAACAGCGACAACCGGCGCGAAGCCCTTGCGGACGAAATCGAGAGACATATCGGTGCCGAGGAAGCGATCCTCAAGGAGTATCACGTTCTCGTAGACCAACTACCCGACGGTCCGCTCAGCATATTGATCAATCAGATCACGACCGAAGAGGAGATGCACCACTTCCTGCTCTCGACGCTTGCGGAATGGCTGCGCTCCGAACCGAACGCGGATCCGAGCAGCCTGCTCGAAGGCATCGATCGCAGTGCAATCGCCGAGCGCGCACGCATGCTGCAGGACCACGAGCAGGCGACGATCGACGCCTGCTCGGAACTCAAGCAGCAGGTCCAAGACGAGCCGGAGGAACTCCTCGAAGCACTGCTCGACGTGCTGATCCTCGACAGTCAAAAGCACCATCGCCTACTCGCCGCCCTCGACCGCATCGCCTCGGGCTAACCTCCACCCCACCCCCAGAGCAATGCAGCCCGCCCGCTATTTCGGG
>CAXMSF010000162.1:0-7815 GCA_964196055.1 uncultured Gammaproteobacteria bacterium
CGGCGTAACACTGGAAGCACCTTCAAACTGTCGGGACACCCCTACGGTGCGGAAACCTGTAGTGGTCGAACGGACAGCGGTGTCGCACCGGCCCCCAAGCTCTGGTACCGGTTCCGATTCCAGGCTTTCGCGGCCGGAGCCGCGAGCCATCTGCGCGCGAAGGTCTGGCCCGAGTCCGGAAGCGAACCGGCCGATTGGCAGATCGACTGTGCGGTCGACGGTTCGATCGCGAATCAGGCAGGTCGTCCCGGCGTCTGGGCGACCGGGCCCGGTGCGAAGCTCTGGGATGAACTCGTGGTTCAGGAGATTCCCTGATCAATCGAGCGAATCGAATAGCTGAATGAGCGAATTCCGATAAAGTCCCCTCGAGCCGGACTCGAACAGGGGGAATATCGGATGGCGATCAGGCGGCGAGACTCGATTCGAGACGGGCGCTCCGTCTCACGGGCAACAGCTCTTCAGCTGCTCTTGTTGGCAACCTGTGCGCTGTTCGCCGGGGCCGCCGCCGCAGAACCGCCGCCGCCGGAATACGATCGGTCGGGTTGGTATCTCGGACTTGCCGGGTTCTACGCCATCTCCGATTACGATCTCACGACCTCGGATCTGGATGTGGTCCCGCCCCAGCCGGCGAATACGAATCCAAAGTTCGGGAACAGTGGTGGGGTCGACTTTCGTGCGGGTTACCGGGCATTTTCACGTTGGGCCTTCGAGTTCGATTATCAATGGCAAGCGGGTTTCGACTCGAAGAATTCCTCCATCGACCCGCCTCTCGAGATCGACACGCATCTCCTCAGCCTGAATACGAAGTTCTTCTTTCTGACCGGTCGCTGGCAGCCCTATGCATTGTTGGGAGCCAGCCTTCTGATCTTCAATAGTGAAATCGTAGACGACGACTTCAAGAAACCCTGGGATGTCAGCGTCGGCTTCGCACCTCGATTCGGTGGGGGCATCGATTTCTGGATCAACGAAAACTGGGCGCTGATGCTGGAGGGAACCTACATCGTTCCGGTGGGCATCCTCGACGGCGCCAACATGGGAAGCGTCGGCGTCGGCTTCCAATATCGCTTCTAGCGGCGCCATCGGTTCAGCCCGACGTCATGCCGCCATCGACGGCATAGATGCCGCCGCTGATGAAGCGCGCATCGTCGCTGCACAGGAAGGCGACCAGTGCGGCAACCTCCTCAGGGGTGCCGTAGCGACCGAGCGGAATGCTCGCCGCCATCTGTTCTCTGATCGCTTCGGGCCGCTCCGGCGAGACACCCGCCTCGATCGAGCGCATCATGCGTGTCTCGATCGGCGATGGACAGATCGCATTTGTGCGTATGTTGTCGGCGCCGTATGTCTGCGCAGCCGCGCGGGTGAGCCCGATGACCGCGTGTTTGCTTGCCACGTAGGCAGGCAGCAGCGCGTTGCCGGTCATCCCGGCGACCGAAGATGTGTTCACGATTGCGCCTCCGCCTCGAGCCCGAAGCGCCGGTATCACATGTTTGATTCCCAGGAATACGCCTGTCACGTTGACCGCCATCACCTGCTCGAAGACGTCGGTCGAATACTGGTCGATGGGCGCGACCTTGCCTTCGATGCCGGCGTTGTTGAACAGCGCGTCTACGCCGCCGAAGCGCGTCATTGCCTGGTCGACGTAGTGCTGCACGTCGCCTGGGACGGTGACATCCGCCCCGACCGCGATCGCCTCGGCTCCGGCCGACTTGGCCAGTTCGAGCACCTCGTCGAGCGGGCTGTGTATCAAGTCGACCGCCACGATCCGTGCGCCCTCGCGCGCGAGCCGCTGGACCGTCGCCCGTCCGATGCCTCCCGCGGCACCGGTCACGATCACTGTCTTATCGATGAAGCGCTCCGCCATTGATCGAATCCTCCGAGACACATTCTCGCACGGCCACCGGACGAGCGCTTCGAGTCAACGCGCGTCGCGCTCGACTCGAGCGTGTCGGAGGTAGAGCGATAGGCCAATACCCAGGATGACCGCGGCGGCGATCGATCCCACGATCCAACTTTCGACCTCCGACTCGGAGCGGGGAGCATCGTCCGGCGCTCGCTCCGGACGCCGACCGGTCGCCTCCGCTTCGATGGCGGCAAGGATTTGCTCGCGATAACGCGCGAGATCGACCGCGAAGGTGAGGCTCGGTTCGCTTGCGTACTGCTCGCGGTCCGATGCGGCGAATAGCACACCCGCCAGCACGAACTCGTCGCCATCCGCGACGAAGAGCGCGCCGCCGGAATCTCCGCTGACCGCCTGGGCTTCGTAGGGTGTCGCGAACAGGTCATCGACCAACGAGTAATCGGTGATGATGGCATCCGTGACCCAGTTGCTGATCGCCACGCGCTCGCTCGCTCCGGCGATCGTGTTCGTCCCCCAGCTCGGCCCCGCTTCCGCGCGCCCACGCCAGATCCGCCTCAATGCGCCGGCCAGGCTGCGCTTCTCGCTGCCTTTCTCGCGGCCGGCTCCTGCAAGAATCGCGAACGCGCCTCTCGCCGGCGTCGTCTCGCTGATCTCGAGCGGCGGGAGTTCCGGGAGATCCGGGTTTCCGAGAATCCGGAACGCGATCAAGTCGGCCTCGGTGCGGTCGTCGTTATAGATCTGAACGGGCGGGTCGGGCGCCTTCCGGTACAGCTGTCCCTCGATTTCGACATCCCGCGCGCCCACATGGCTCGCGGTGAGGACCCAACCTTCCCCGAGATAGACGATCGTCAGGCCACCGCCCGCCACCGTTCCCACGTGCCCGGACACCACGAGACGATCGGGCGAGGTTCCGAAGCCCTCGCCCTCGTTCATCACGATCGCAGTCACGGGCCCCGCGAGAGCGGACCACATCAGGACCAGCGCACACACCTCGAAGCTCCGCACTCGCAGATTGTCGGCCCGATGCGGGCCACGGGCAAGCAGGGACTTCGCTTGCTGCCCGGCTGGATCGAACGGGCCCGAGGAAGCTTCGCCCCGGGTCGGGGTCCAGCAGCCGCTGGCTTTCCGGCCTCCGCTCCTCGAGGCGTCGGTGCGAAGTGACAAAAGTTCGACACATCGCGCATTTCGCCGGTTGGTCCAGTGGCATATCCTTCCTGGAGATATGCAACACACGGCTCCTCGCGCGACTCTAGGTTGGATGCAGAATCCCGTCCGAGGCCTGCTGCACGGCGTTTCGGCGCTGCTGTCCGTCGTGGGTGCCGCGGCGCTCTGGAGTCGCACGGACGGCGATTTGTTTCAGCAAGCAGCTCTACTGGTCTTCGGCCTGAGCCTGATCGGCCTCTACAGCGTGAGCAGCGCCTACCACTCGGTCCGCTGGAATTCCTTGTGGAAGGGGCGGATGCAGCGCATCGACCACGCGATGATCTACGTGCTGATCGCGGGCAGCTACACGCCGATCGCAGCCATCGTCCTCGATGGCTGGCTGCGCTGGATTGCGCTGGGAACGGTCTGGGGCATCACCGCAGTCGGGGCCGCCCAGAAGCTCTATTGGCCACAGCTCGGCCATGGATACTCGGTCGCCCTGCAAGTCGCTCAAGGCTGGCTCGCGGTGCTCCTGCTGGTGCCGCTCTACGAGCGGCTGGGTTGGCCGGCGGTGGGACTGCTCGTGCTCGGCGGATTCTTCTACACGCTCGGCATGGTGGCTTTCGCCACCCAGCGTCCACGTCTGTGGCCCCACGTGTTCTCCTATCACGAGATCTTTCACGTCCTCGTAGTGGGCGGCAGCGCCAGCCACTACGCCATGACATTCCTATACGTCGCGCGCTTCGGCGCGGCCTGAATGCCGAAGGCCTGAACGCGATTCGCGCCCGGGCGTTCCAGGTGGCCGAGGTGCGCGTGCTTCCCCGGAGCGCCGCCTAGCGCGGGTCGAGCCGCATGATGCGTGGGTCGTCGCCGCGAATCCAGTTCAGGATCGGATTGCTGCCGTACTTCTCTTCGAAGACGGCGACGATGCGCGCTCGCTCGTCTGCTTCATCGATGAATTGGGCGTGCAGCGGGTACTCCGTAGCATCGACCCGCAATGCGATCTCGGGGTTGCGTTCGACATTGTCGCCCCAGCTCGACCTGCGCGACGTGCGGATATAGGGTGTGCCGTCGATGACGCTCATCCAGATCTTGGTCTCGCGGGTGTCTCCGTCTTCATCGCTCGTCAGCACGTAGACGGTTTCGGCGTCGGCCAGCGCGGACCAATCCGGCTCGGTGGCGCCGGCCGGGCCGGCCGCGAGCCACCCGAACGCCGAGAAGAGCAGGGCGGTGAGGACCACTCGATCGAACACGGACATGAGAACCTCACTGGGTGGGTAGCGGTTTCGGAGTCCTGCGAAGCCTAGCTCAGCGCTCCAATGCGATCTGGCCACGCCCCGGATGGCCCGGTTCCAGTAATGCCGCAGCCAGCGTCGCAGCTCCGATCGAAGAGAAATTGGCGATCATCGATTTCGCTGGGATCGCGTGCGGTGGAACATCAGCAGCAGGGCGGTTCCCGCTGCCAATCCGGCCAGCGGCTCGGGCTCCGGGAGCGGGATGATGGCCAGCGGAACGTGCAGATCGAGATCGCTTCCGTACCCCAGCGGCGAGGAGAGCACCTGCAGCTCGACCTCGCCGAACAGCCAGTCGAGCCCGCAGCCGCCCGCGACGAGATTGTCGATGTAGCCGACGCCGAACCCGGCAACGCGATGAGCAACAACAAGCCACGTGCCAGCGACAGAATCGTTGAATTCGACGCTCCTGCGCGCATGATTCGCATGTCCTCCGGTGTGGCTCAGGTCCAGGGCGGCCAATCACCACCGTCGACCACGAGATTCTGACCGGTCATGTACGACGCCAGCTCGGAAGCCAGAAACAACACCGGCCCGGCGATTTCTTCGGGAGTCCCGATCCGTCCGAGGGGAAGCTGGCGCGTGATGTCTTCCCGTTCGTCGCCCACCAGATCGTCGGCGGTCATGTCGGTGTCCACCCAGCCGGGGGATACGCAGTTCACCGTCACTCCGTGTGACCCCAGATCGCGAGCAAGCGAGGCGCCGAGACTGATGACACCGCCTTTGGACGCTGCATAGCCCGCGCCGAGGGGCTCCCCGGTGAGGGCCGATGTGGACGAGATCAGCACGATGCGACCGGCCCGGCGTTGCTTCATCTCGGGGATCACGCTCCGGCAGCAATGCCACATCCCTGTGAGGTTCACGTCCAGCGTGCGATCCCAGTGTTCCTGGCTGAGTACCTCAGCCGGCCCGGACTCCGGGGGGTAGATCCCCGCGTTCGCGACCAGGATGTCGATCGGCCCGAGATCGGCTCGGACCTCCGCAACCATGCCTTCGACCTCCGAGCGCAGCGCGACATCGGCGCGGTAGGCGCGCGCTTCGCCACCCGCCTTGCAGATCTCCTCCACCAGCGTCTGCGCCCGATCTTCCGCCTCGCAGTAGTTGACCGCGACTCGGGCGCCGGCCTGCGCCAGCAACTTCCCACACGCCCGGCCGATTCCGCGCGCGGCGCCCGTTACCAACGCCACTTGTCCATCGAGCTCGATCATGGCCGCCTCTCATCGAAATTCGTGCCTCACGACTCCCCTATGGTAGTCCAAGAACCCGGATCGGATTGCCAAAGCAGCCTGGACGATTCGAGATAGACTCCGTTTCTCAACGGAGGAGCGACGACACCATGCCGCCCAGCCTGAATCAGGGATCAGCCGACGTCCTGGAGTCGAAGGCGCCGGCCTTCTCGGCCTCCGACGCCCAGCAGATCGCCGGAAATGTCTTCGGCATCCAAGCCGCCGCGCGACCGCTCGAAAGCGAGCGCGATCAGAACTTTTACCTGCGCGCCGAAGACAGCCGCGAGTTCGTATTCAAGATCGCGAACCCGTCCGAGGATCCGGCCGTCTTGGACTTTCAGACCCGCGCACTCCTGCACATCGCTGCCTGCGACGCGACGCTCCCGGTGCCACGCGTCATTGCGACAACGGCGGGCGAGCACTCACAGGTCGTGACCGCAGCCGACGGGCGGCGGCATCTCGTCCGGCTGTTGACTTACCTGCCGGGCCGGCTCCTCGGCGAGGTGTCACACCCGCCGCCGCTGCTCGACAATGTCGGCGCTACCCTCGCCAGCCTCGGCCGCGCGCTCCGGGGCTTCTTTCATCCCGCAGCCGGCTACGAACTACTCTGGGATCTCAAGCACTCCGCGCGGGTTCGCGAGCACGCGCACAACATCGCAGACGCGGAGCTTCGCGACCTGGCGAACCGCGTCCTCGGGCGCTTCGAGTCTCGGGTTCTACCCCAGTTGCCCGGTCTGCGCGCTCAGGTGATCCACAACGACCTGGGGGGCAACAACGCGCTGGTCGACCGCGGAGCTCAGGCAGTCGCGGGCATCTTCGACTTCGGCGACATGGTCCACACACCGCTCGTGAACGACGTCGCCGTGACTCTGGCGGAGATGCTCCTGGGCGAATCCGATCCGGTCCAAACGGCGATGCACGTGCTGGCGGGTTACAACGCCGTCGAAGCGCTGCGGGAGGAGGAGTTGGCGCTGCTCTTCGACCTGGTCACATCACGACTTGCGGTCGGCGTGACCATCTCGGCCTGGCGCGTGAAGGACCACGCCGAAAATCGCGACTACATCGCGGGCGAAGACGGCGCCTACCAGACGGCGCTCGAGCGACTGGCCGGCATGGATCCCGACGTCGTACACGATCGTTTCCGCGAAGCCTGCGGCTTGGCGCCCCTTGCTTGACGGATCGTCGCGAGCCCGCCTGCCGATTTCGAAGCAAGCGGCGAGGAGGTAGAGAAGCTGCTCGAGCGGCGGGCTCGGCTCCTCGGGCCCGCGCTCAGCCACTTCTACGACCGCCCGCTCCACGTGGTGCGCGGGCAGGGTGCCTGGCTCATCGACGTCTCGGGGCGTGCGTATTTGGATGCCTACAACAACGTCCCCCATGTCGGACACTGCCACCCCGCCGTGGTAGACGCGATCGCGCGCCAAGCCGCGACCCTCAACACGAACACCCGATACCTCTACGAGTCCGTACTCGACTACGCCGAGCGGCTGACCGCGACCATGCCGGCGAGCTTGGGAGTCTGCATGTTCGTCTGCTCAGGAAGTGAGGCAAACGACCTGGCCTGGCGTCTCGCGAAGGCTCACACCGAGCAGCGGGGGGCGATCGTCGTCTCCGGGGCCTACCACGGAGCGACGGATGCGGTGAACGACCTCTCCCCGTCCGAGCTCGGGAGCGAGGACGCTTTGGCGCCCCACGTTCGTACGGTGCCCGCACCGGACGGCTACCGCGGTGCCTACGGTCGGGATGAGCCGCTGATTGGCGAGCGCTATGCCGCCTCCGTCGACACTGCCATCGCGTCGTTGCGCGCAAACGGGCTCGCGCCGGCTGCGTTCTTCCTCGACACCCTGCTCGCCAGCAGCGGGGTCGTGATTCCGCCCGCGGGTTATCTGGGCGCGGTATTCGAGCGAGTGCGAGCGGCCGGCGGACTGTGCGTCGCGGACGAAGTGCAGGCGGGTTTCGGCCGGACGGGTGAGCACATGTGGGGCTTCGAGGCCCACGGCGTGGTCCCCGACATCGTCACGCTCGGTAAGCCCATCGGCAACGGCCATCCGGTAGCGGCGGTCGTAACCAGGCCGGAGATCGTCGCATCGTTGGCTTCGCGGGCGGAATTCTTCAGCACCTTCGGCGGCAACCCGGTTTCCTGCGCGGCCGGCCTCGCCGTGCTGGACGTGATCGAGCGCGAAGGGCTGCGACAGAACGCACAGCGGGTGGGCGCCCATCTCAGGGCGGGAATCGAAGCGATCGCGCAGGACTGTTCCCTCATCGGGGACGTGCGCGGAGCGGGCTTGTTCTTGGGAGT
>CAXMSF010000163.1:0-7609 GCA_964196055.1 uncultured Gammaproteobacteria bacterium
CACGCCTGTGCGGCCGTTCCCGAAGGTGTTGCGACGCCATAGCCGGGGCCGAGCTCGCTCGTGTCGACGGAGAAATCCGACGCGCGAATGTCTACCGCGGGAATGGACGGTGCGAGGCGTCGCATCCGAGTCAAGGTCGCGTGCGCCGATCGCGCGAGTGCGCGCGGCGACGGCGGCAGGATGTCGCTCACCAGTACCCCGCGAACGCAGGTGTCGAGGCCTGCGAGCTTGAGGCCGACCACCAGGCCCGCGATCGTGCCGCCGCTCCCGATCGGCACGAGAATTTCTGAGGGCTTCGGCAGTACCCCCTGCTCGATCTGCTCCGCGAGTTCGAACGCTGCGGAGACGAAACCGAGGTTGCCGACGCTCGACGAGCCGCCGGTCCAGACCAGGTGCGGCTTCTCGCCGCGCCATTGCGAAGCCGCGAGGACGCGCAGGGTCGCCAGTGCCGCAGCGGGTACGCCCGAAGCGCGCACGATTTCGGCGCCGTAGGCGATGTCGAGGGCGAGCGACCGCTCGACTTCGGGCGTGATCGGCTGTGGCACGAGCACGAGCGTCGTCGCGAGTCCGACCGATCGGCCGAGGATCGTAGTCGCGAAACCGTGGTGGGTTCCGAGACCGCCCGTGGTCACGAGGCGCCGACTTTCGCGTTCGAGCGCGCGGCCAATGATGAATTCGAGTTTGCGCGGCTTGTTGCCGCCGTAGAGCGAGCAGGAACGTTCATCGCGCTTCACGTAGAGGTCGGCAGCTTCACAGCCCGGGAGCCGCAGTGGCTCGACCGGCGTCGGGCCGTCGATGAAGGGCTGGCGCGCGACGCGTTCTCGCAGAGCGGGATGAGCGCGGAACAACGGTAGGTCTTCGGCGGGCATGGGCACAGTATGACACCGTGAACGAGAGGCTGATGTCCAGGATTCGCTATGACTTGACTGCGACGCGAGCCGGCGAGACAGTGAGCCCGCGGAAAGGGATCCGAATGGCCCGATACAGTTACGACCGACTTTCCGGTCAGGATACGACGTTTCTACTCTGGGAAACGCCGAATCTCCACATGCACGTCGCCTCGACGCTGATCCTCGAGCTCGGGCCGCTCGCAAGCGAGGGGGGTGGAGTCGCGTTCGACAAGTTCAAGCGCTTCATCGAATCGGTGCTGCACCGGATCCCGCGTTATCGCCAGAAGCTCAAGTGGGTCCCGATCGAGGACCATCCGGTCTGGGTCGACGACCCCCACTTCAATATCGACTACCACGTGCGGCACACGAGCCTCCCGAAGCCCGGTTCCGAGACCCAACTCAAGAAGCTCGCCGCCCGTGTCATGGCGCAACAGCTGGATCGCGACCGACCGCTCTGGGAAATCTTGGTAGTGGAGGGGCTCGAGGGTGACCGCTTCGCGATGATCAGCAAGATTCATCACTGCATGATCGACGGATCTTCGGGCGTCGACATCTCGCAGATCCTGATGCGGTTGACACCCGATACGGAGCTCGAAGAGGGGCCCCGCTACATTCCGCGTCCCGAGCCGACCGCTTCGGAACTCGTTCGCGACGCCGTGCGTATTTGGGCCGGCATGCCGCTACGCGCGTTGCGTGGGTTCCGGCAGTTCCGGCGCGAGACCGAGAACGTGCGCGAAGAGCTGATGCTGCGAACTCGTGCGGTGCGCAATGCGATCGCGAGCCAGTCCAGCTACGCCTCGCCGACGCCGATCAACGGCCCGCTTGGCCCGCATCGCTTGTTCGATTGGTGGAGCGTTCCGCTCGCGGATGTGAAGGCGATTCGGCGCGCGATGGAGTGCACCGTCAACGACGTCGTGCTGACCGTGGTGACGGGTGCGTTCCGAAGCTTCCTGATGCGTCGCCGCATCGATCCGAGTGGTCTCGACTTCCGTGTCCAGGCACCCGTGAGCGTTCGCAGTGACGAAGATCGCGGCAAGCTCGGGAATCGGGTCTCGGGTTGGCTGGTGCGCCTTCCGGTCGGAGAGTCCGATCCGCGTACACAGCTCGAGCGAATTCACGAAACGACACAGGAACTCAAGGATTCGCATCACGCCTTGGGTGCGGACATGATCATCGGCATGATGGGCGTCATGCCCAACGCGCTGGTGTCTCTCGGTGCGCAGGCGGCTTCCGGTACGATGAATTCGATCGTCACCAATGTACCGGGCCCGCAGTTTCCGCTCTACACGCTCGGTTCCGAACTGCTCGCGATGTATCCGCAGGTTCCACTGCTCGCGAATGTCGGACTCGGAATCGCGCTCATCAGCTACAACGGCAATGTCTGCTGGGGCTTCAATGCCGATCTCGGTCTGGTGCCCGACCTCGCCGATTTCGTTGCGCGGATCCAGGAGTCGTTCGTGCAACTCGCTGAGATTGCGGAAGTCGAGACGAGTCTGTCCGGAGCGACCGAATAGGCGTGATTCGAGCGATCTCTCGACGGGCGCCGGCCTGGGCCCGGCTTGTGCCCGAACTCGGTAATCGCAGAGCTTCAGTCTTGCGGCGGGCGTTCAGGGCGCCCCGAAGTCGCGGTACTTCTCGAGCAGCCGCACCGGCTTCGCGAGTGCGTCACGCCGGAACGGGTCGCCGAGTTCTTGCGAGACCATCACCTCGAGCACCGTCGCACGGTCCGAAGCGGCCGCCTGTCGAAGCGCGTCGCCCACCTGGTCGGGGGCGTCGACGCGAATGCCGTCCGCACCCATCGCGCGTGCGATCTCGGCAAAGCTCGGGTTTACGAGGTTGGTGCCGAGGAAGCGGTTGTCGTAGAAGTCGATCTGGTTGCGCTTCTCCGCGCCCCACTGCCCGTTGTTGAACACGACGGCGGTGACGGGAATCTGCTCGCGCACGCAGGTCATGACTTCGGCCAGGCTCATCCCCCAGGCGCCGTCGCCCACGTAGGCGACGACGGGCCGATCGGGGGCCGCGACTTTGGCTCCCATCGCGGTCGGAAACGCGTAGCCGCAATTGCCGAAGCTCATCGCGGCGAGGAAGCTGTTCGGCCGTTCGAAGCGCAGGTAGCTGTTCGAAACCGAGCAGATGTTGCCGATGTCGGTGGACACGATCGCAGCTTCGGGCAGCGCCTTCTCGAGCTCGCGCAGGCATCGGCGCGGCGAGATCGGCGAACCTTCGGCGCTCGACAACGAATCGAGTTCCGTCTCCCAGCGCCGGTTCTGGTCGGCGATCTCATTGCGCCGAGCCTCCGCGCCTTCGAGCACCGGTGCCTTGCGGTCGGGCTTCGAAAGTCGCCGCAGGATCTCAGCGGCCGCGGCCTTCGCGTCGCCGCAGATGCCGACCTCGAACGGTCGGACCAGGCCGAGCGCGCGCGCGTTGCTGTCGATCTGGATGATTTTCGCGTCAGCGGGCCAGTACTCCATATCGTACTGCGGCAGGGTGCCGAAGGGGCCGAGGCGCGATCCGAGCGCGAGCACCACGTCCGCCTGCGCGACGATCCGCATCGCGGATTTCGAGCCCTGGTAGCCGATCGGGCCGCACATGAGGGGGTGGCTCGCGGGGAAGGCATCGTTGTGGAGGTAGCTCGTGATCACCGGGGCACAGAGGTGCTCGGCGAGAGCGATCGCCTCGGCCTGCCCGCCCGACATCACCACGCCGCCGCCGACGAGGATCACCGGGAAACGCGCCTCGGCCAGGAGTCCTGCGGCCGCTTCGAGGCTCTCACTTCCGCCCGCCGCTCGCTCGATCGGCGCCGGGACCGCGATCTCGGCGTCGAACTCGCCGTAGAAATGGTCTCGCGGGATGTTGATCTGCGTCGGCCCACGTTCGAGCTGGGCGATCGTGAACGCGCGGTGGGTGAGTTCCGCGATGCGCTCCGGCCGACTGACGTGAGCCTGGTACTTCGTGATCTTCGAGAAGATCGGCAGCTGGTCGGTCTCCTGGAAGCCACCGAGGCCCATCCCCATGCTGCCGGTTTCGGGCGTGATGGCGACGACGGGCGAGTGGGCCCAATAGGCCGCTGCGATTGCGGTGACGAAGTTCGTGATTCCCGGACCGTTCTGCCCGATGCAAACGCCGTGGCGATTCGACACACGCGAATAGCCGTCGGCCATGTGGGCGGCGTTCTGCTCGTGGGCGACCGAGATGAAGCGGATTCCAGCGCCGGGGAAGAGGTCCAAGGCGTCCATGTAGGCCGAGCCCACGATGCCGAAGACATCCGTGACCCCATGGGCCACGAGTGTCTCGACGAATGCTTCACTCGCGCTGATGCGTGTCATCATTTCCTCCGCTCGGGTCGGATTCGTTTCTCGGCCCGCCCGGGACCATATCGCTTATTCGGTCACGAATATCGCCAAGGAATTCGCGCCTCGCTTCAGTTTGTTTGCCGCGATATTCGGCGGTTTCGCTCCAATCGAAATCGATCATCTCCAAACGCGTTACGCTCGCTCACGGCCGTGAAAAGGCTTGCGAGGAGGCAGACCCCATGGACGACCGCGAGCTGATCGACCTCGACCTGGCTTGTCTCTGGCACCCGATGCTCCAGCATCAGGGACTCGCGGCTGCCCCGCCGAAGCGGATCGAGCGTGCTTCGGGGAGCTTTCTCTACGACGCGAAGGGTGGCCGCTGGCTCGACGGCGTCTCGGGCCTCTGGTGCGTAAACGTAGGGCACGGACGGGAAGAACTCGCGGACGTCGCTCGCGAACAGATGGCTCGCCTCGCCTACGTGCCGATGACACTCAGCCACGAGCCCGCAATTCGGCTCGCGAGCAAACTCGTCGAATTGCTCGGCTACCCGGGAAGGGTCTACTTCTCGAACAGCGGCTCCGAGGCGAACGAAGCCGCATTCAAGATCGCACGGCAGTACCACGCACAGGTCGGCGAGTCCCGACGCTTCAAGATCGTTGCGCGCAATCGCGGCTACCACGGGGCCACGATGGGTGCGCTGAGTGCGACCGGCCAAACCGAGCGTCGACTCGGCTATGAGCCGCTCGTGCCGGGCTTCGTCTTTACTGAAGCGCCCGATCCCTATCGCGAAGTCGGCGACTGCGCGGATGCGCTCGAAAAGACGATCTTGCGCGAGGGTTCCGATACGGTCGCGGCGTTCATCATGGAGCCCATCATCGCGGGCGGCGGCGTGCTCGTGCCGCCGGACGACTACCTGCCGCGCGTTCGCGAGATCTGCGATCGCACCGGTGTGTTGTTGATCCTCGACGAAGTCGTGACCGGCTTCGGCCGCACCGGAAGGATGTTCGGCCATCAGCACTGGGGGGTCACGCCCGATCTCGTAACGCTCGCGAAGGGGATTGCGAGTGGCTACATGCCGCTGGCCGCGACCGTTGCCAAGCCCGAGATCTTCGAAGCCTTCCAGGGCTCGGCCGGAGACCTCCTGCACTTCCGGCACATCAACACCTATGGCGGGCATCCGGTCGCGACGGCGGTTGCGCTCCGGAATATCGAGATCATCGAACGTGAGGGGCTCGTCGTGCGTGCCGCCGAGAAGGGCCGCGCGTTGATGGCCAAGCTGCAGCGGTTTGCGGGTCATCCGAACGTGGGCGACATCCGTGGCAAAGGACTGCTGATCGGGATCGAGCTGGTCGAAGAGGCTGAGAGCCGGCGGCCGCTTGCGCCCGCGCTCCTGGGCGCGGTCGTCGCGGGCTGTGCGCGACACGGGGTGATCGTCGGTCGTACCACCAATGCGACACCCGATCGGTCGAACGTGCTGATCATCGCGCCCCCGCTCACGCTCCAGGACGACGAGGCCGATCTGCTCGTAGCCGCACTCGAAGCCGCGCTGCTCGAGGAACTCCCCGCTGATGATTCTCCGCGCGCGACCGGCTGATGAGAATTCGCAGCGGAGAAGTCCGAAGCTCTCGCGATCTGCGCGACGCGGGTGGCCGGAAGTGAGGCTTCTGGTCGTCAATTGCGGTAGCTCGTCGCTCAAGTGTCGTCTCTACGAAATGGACGGCGAAGATCTTCTCGTGAGCGGAGCCGTCGAGCGGATCGGCCGGCCCGAATCGACGTTGCATTGCGAGGTCGCCGATCAGAGCTTGTCGCGACCGGTCGAGGCCGCCACGCACGCGGGTGCGGTCGAAGCGCTGGCAGCTGCGATGTTCGAGCTGGTGGTCGACGCAAGGGCGCCGGATGTCGTTGCCCACCGGGTGGTGCACGGCGGCGAGCATTTCCGCGAGGCGGTTCGCGTCGACGGCGCGGCCCTGCGCGCGATCGAAGACCTCGCGCCGCTGGCACCGATGCACAACCCGATCTGCTTGCTCGGGATCCGAACGGCCACGGATCTCTATCCCGACGCGCAGCAGGTCGCCGTCTTCGACACCGCCTTCCATCATTCATTGCCCGAGCACGCCTTCCTGTACGCGCTCCCCTATTCGCTCTACGAAATCGAAGGCATTCGTCGCTACGGCTTTCACGGGGCCTCGCACCGCCACGTCGCGCAGCGCGTCGCGGAACTGCTCGGACGCGAGGACGGGCACTCGCGCATCATCAGCTGCCATCTCGGCGCGGGCTGTTCGATGGCGGCGATTCGGGATGGCCGATCGCTGGACACATCGATGGGCATGACGCCCCTCGAAGGGCTCGTGATGGGGACCCGCTCGGGCGACCTCGACCCCGGTGTTTTCGCACATCTCGTCGAGCACCTCGGCATCGCGGCGAGCGATGTCGCGGTGCTGCTCAATCATGAGAGCGGCCTGCTCGGAATCTCGGGCGTGTCGGGCGACGTGCGCGAGTTGGAAAGCGTGGCTGCGACCGGCCACGCGCGTGCCGAACTCGCGCTCGAGGTCTTCGCCTACCGTGTGCGAAAGTACATCGGGGCGTACCTGGCGGTTCTCGGCGGAGCGGATGCGGTGGCATTCACGGGGGGCGCGGGCGCGAACAGTGCACGGCTTCGGCGCCGCATCCTAACCGGCCTCGAGGGTCTCGGAATGTCGCTCGATCCCGACGCGAACGAAGCCGGCGACGGTTCCGAGTCGCTGCTTTCGTCGGGCGACTCGGCCGTGTCGCTCTTCGTGATCCCCTCGCAGGAGGAGCTCTCGATCGCGCGCGAGGCGTTCGCGGTCGTCTCAGGCTCTCCCGACTGAGGTCCCGGTCGTCGACGACGTGTTAGGCTTCTCGACCGACGACTTCCTTCGGGCTCCGTCGCGTGGTCGCCCACAGACCGAGAGGGATCTCCAATGAGCTACGACATCGTAATTCGCAACGGGCAGGTCATCGACGGAACCGGAGCTGCCGCGATCGAGGCGGATATCGCGATCGAGGGGCAGCGGATCGCCGCGATCGGCCGCGTCGCAGAACGCGGGCGGCGCGAGATCGATGCCACGGGCAAGCTCGTCACGCCGGGTTTCGTCGACATCCACACGCATCTCGACGCGCAGATCATGTGGGACCCCCAGGTGACTTCGCCGTGCTGGCACGGCATCCCGACCGTCGTGATGGGAAACTGCGGCCTGAGCCTCGCGCCGGCGGCGCCGGAGAATCTCGAGCAGCTGATTCACATTCTCGAATCGGTCGAGGACATTCCAGGCCGGGCGATGCTCGCGGGCAACCGTTTCGAGGGGGGATCCTTCGGCGATTACCTCGACATGCTCGACGGTCTGCCGAAGGGGCTCAACGTCGCCGCGATGGTGGGTCACGTCGCCGTACGGGTTCAGGCGATG
>CAXMSF010000164.1:0-2291 GCA_964196055.1 uncultured Gammaproteobacteria bacterium
CGAAGCACAGATCCCCGCCGAGCCTAATGGAAGCTTCGTCGCGAATCGCAATGCGATCGGCTCAGGGTCAGAACGCCCCACCCGCTCGAGTCTGCCCTTCGGTACGATTGCCGCGCTTGACGAAAGCTGCCGACCGAGAAGCGAGGAGTTCCACATGTCGTCCACACGCCTGAGTGGCATCGACGCCGCCTACCTGGCGGCCGAACTGCCGGGCAACCAACTGCACTTGATGGCCGTTCTGCGCCTGGACCCGGCGAGCCTCGACGGCGGCTACAGCTTCGAGGGGCTGCGCGCCTTCATGCAAGAGCGGCTGCCCGAGGTCCCGCCGCTACGCCGACTGCTCGTCGAAGTGCCCTTCGGCATCGACCGGCCTCGTTGGGTGGAGACCGACGACATCGACCTCGACCTTCACATCCGGCGCGCCGCGGTGCCGAGCCCGGGCAGCGCGCGCGAGCTTGCCGTGATGGCGTCCGAGATCGGTGACCGACCGCTCGACCGAAGTCGCCCACTCTGGGAGATCACGGTGGTGGAGGGGCTCGCGAGCGGAGAGATCGCGCTGATCGCAAAACTCCACCACGCGATGATGGACGGCATGGTGGGGGTCCGTTACCTCGCGGCTCTGCTCGGCAACGACGGAGCGTGCGCGAAGAAAACCGCCGTGGAACGGCCGGCAGACCCCGTGCCGAACGAAATCCAGCTGCTCGCGGAGGCCGTGCCCGAGGTGCTGTCGCGCCCCTTCCGGCTCGCGCGTGCTGCGGGTCGCACACTCTTCTCGCTGGTCTCGTCGAGCGTCGCGCAGCTCGTGAGCGGGGAAGACGCGGAGCCGGATCCGACGCCCGACGCCGTCGCCCCACAGACCCTGTTCAACCAGCGCACCGGTTCGCATCGCTCGCTCGCCTACGCGTCGGTGCCGATGGCGACCGTACGAACGATCTGCCACGCGGCCGACGCGACCGTGAACGATGTCGTGCTCGCGTTGGTGTCGGGCGCCGTACGCAGCTATCTGCTCGACCGCGGCGAACTCCCCGAGGAATCGTTGCTCGCGGGGATCCCGGCCTCGACCCACCAGGAAGGCGATGACCTCGCGAATTCCTACACACTGCTCTTCCCCACTCTCGCGACCGATCACGAAGATCCGCTCGAGCGCCTGTGCGCCATCCGCGACTCCTCGCGTGCGCAGAAGGCGACCGGCCGACCGGACGGTGGCGACGACCTCCTGAGCGAGTGGGTCGACATTCCGCCGCCCTGGCTCTACAGCGCCTTTGCCAGGCTCTACGTCGGCACCCACGTGATCGAGCGCATGGACAACCCGTTCTTCAATCTGTTGATCTCGAGCGTCCCGGTACCTCCGATTCCGCTCACATTCGCGGGCATGAAGGTCACGGGGATCCACCCGCTCGGGCCGATCTACGACGGGCTGCTGCTGAACATCACCGCACTCGGCTGCGCCGACAGCGTCGACTTCGGCCTGGTGGCCTGCCGCGACGGCGTACCGGGCGTGTGGGAGATCGCGGAATCGATCGAAAAATCTCTCGACGAACTCTCGCGCGCAGTCGGAGATCGCACGCCTCCGGCTTGACACCGAGGATCATTCGGCGTCAACCTTCGCGCGCCACACACCAATTCAGCGTCGCCTGATTCGCCTTCAACACCGGAATGCACATGCAGTCGAACACTTCGGGGCGCACGCGGACGCTCCTCCTCAGCGCGGGCCTGCTCGCCCTCGCCGTCTGCGAGCCCGCCTTCGCGACCGGGCCGGCCGGCCCGCGCGAGCCCTGGCGCCTCGACGACGTGCTGCCCGACAGGCTGTCGGTTTCCGTCGATTTCCGGGCGCGTTACGAATTTCTCGACGAACAGTTCCGAATCACGGGACCCGGCGACTCGCAGATCGTCGTCCTGCGCACGCTCGTCCACACCCGGCTCCGACTCACGGATTGGCTGACCGTCGGCGCCGAACTCCAGGACTCACGCGCTGAATTGACCGACAGCGCGCTGCTCAACACGGGGATCGTGAACGCAGCCGAACTGTTGCGCGCGTATGGCAAAGTCACACTGCCGGACTTGTTCGGCGGCCGCCTCGAAAGTCGCTTCGGCCGAATCACGCTGGATGTCGGCAGCCGCCGTCTGATCGCGCGAAATCGCTTCCGCAACACGCTGAACGCGTTTACCGGAATCGACGTCGAATGGTCCGGGGATCGCGGTCGCAAGCTGCGCGCCTTCTGGCTGCTGCCGATCCAGCGCCTGCCCTTCGAGCCCGACGCGATGCGCGACAACGAGGTGGAATTCGACGA
>CAXMSF010000165.1:0-49660 GCA_964196055.1 uncultured Gammaproteobacteria bacterium
GGCCGATGCTGAAGCCAGTAGCCGTCGGAGTTGACGATCATGCGCTGAATACCGGTCTCGTCGGCGTTCCGTTCGAATGCGTGCAGGAAGTGCTCGCCATGCGCATTCAAGACGACGATCCCCTGCCGCCGCCCCGCGGCATCATCGATCGGCGTCCCAAAACGAAGCACCGGTCTGTACGGCACTTCGACCATGCCATGCTCGACGTTGAGCTCCATGGGTGAGACGAACACCTCACCCGGCTCGAGGCGCATGGTGTCGCTGAAGTAACTGCGGTCTCCCTTGTTCTGGAGTTCGCTCTCGGGTGTGATTCGCGGCCCAGCAGGAGTGCTCTCGACGTGAAGGATCTCTTTCCCCGTGGCGCCGATGAACCGGATCTGGAAATAGCCGGACCGACGGCGCACGAACGCGAGCGCACTCCGCTCGAGCGCTACGAGACGGTCCGGGGCTCCGCCGGCGACCGCCTCCGTAACGAGGTCAGCGAAGAGCTGAAGATCACCGGTCGCGATCGCCAGCTCGCGCTCGACCCGGCGAACGCTGCGCTCGATGACGGAGGTCTCCTGGGCGAGGAGTCGGGCCCGTTCGGCCCTCACCTCTGCGCGATATTGGAGAGCGAAAGCGAGCAGGAATACGGCCGTCAGCGGCAGTACGACCTTCAGGAACTGCGGCATGGAGAGGCTCGCAAAACCGTGCAACAAGCCGCCGGGCGGTTGAACCCCCATCAACCACGAGTCTTGCTGTTGCGCTTTCATGCGAAAGACGAACCTCCATTTCGGCGCGAACTCGCAATCGCGTGAAATCACCGCCCGTTCCGCGAGCTCGCTGCGTTCCGTGCCGGATTCTACCCCAATTGACGAAGCCTTCGCCGTCCCCGACCTCAGACCTTGATTCAACACCGACGGTTCCATCGCCCACGGAAATCCGTACAATCTGGCGATACGCAGGAGGGAGCGATGAGCGCGCTGCAGCTGTTCAATGGATTCTTGATCGGGATGGTCATTCTTGCCCTCGTCGTGGTCTTCGCTCTTCGAAAGCTGCCGGCCGGATACGGGCAGTACACCGGCAAGCGCTGGGGAAAGACGATCAACAACCGTGCCGGCTGGGTCATCATGGAGGTCCCGGTCGTCATCGTCTTCATGGCCTACTGGCTCGTGTCGGACCGGACCTTCGCAACCACACCACTGGTCTTCTTTCTCGTATTCAACCTCCACTATCTCCAGCGCACCTTCGTCTTTCCGCTCCTGATCCGCGGTGACGACCAGATGCCGTGGTCGATCATCATCTTCGGAATACTCTTCAACACGGCGAACGCAGTCATGCAGGGAACGTGGATCTTCTTTCTTTCGCCGCCGGATCAGTACACACCCGCCTGGCTCGCGAGCCCGCAATTCATCATCGGCCTGGCAATCTTCCTCACTGGCTTCGCCATCAACCTCCACTCCGACCACATCGTCCGGAACCTGCGGAAGCCCGGAGATACCGCCTTTCACATTCCTCGCGGGGGGATGTTCAAGTACGTGACGTCCGCCAACTACTTGGGCGAACTCACCGAGTGGGTGGGCTGGGCCATCATGACCTGGTCCTGGGCGGGGGTCGTATTCGCAATCTGGACCTTCGCCAACCTGGGACCACGCGCGAACACCCACCACGGCTGGTACATCCAGAAGTTCGGCGACGAGTACCCGAAGAATCGAAAGCGGATGATCCCCTTCATCTACTGAGTTGTGTTGCGTAGAATGGGCCTGGCACGTGCTTTGCTCTGTTCCCAGGCATGCCGCCTTCCAAACACCACGCTCCGCCGCACTGTCCCTTCGCGGATTGTGATTCCCATGCGGATTCGGATACTTGGCGTGCCATCAAGAAAGGCTTCTTCTACCGCAACGCGAAACCGTGCAAGATTCAGCGGTACCGCTGTTCACGCTGTGGACGGTCGTTCTCGTCACAGACCTTCTCCACCACCTACTGGTTGAAGCTCCCCCAGCTCCAGGAACCGCTGCTGTTTCGCGTACTCGGCTGCTCCGCCTTTCGTCAGATCGCCTGGGAGTTCGGTGTGCACGTTTCCACCGTCCAGCGCCAGGTCGAGCGCCTCGGCCGGCACTGCCTGCTAATCCAACAGCAGCTGCGCCCGAAAGAGATTCCCGCGGAGTCGCTCGTCCTCGACGGCTTTCGAAGCTTCGAATTCGGTCAGTACTGGCCCTTCGACGTCAACCTGCTGATCGGTCGATCTCACTTCGTCTACGGCTTCCAGGATGCCGAACTGCGCCGCAGCGGCACGATGACGGCCTTCCAGCGGCGAAAACGTACACGACTCGAGCAGGCACACGGGCGCCCCGATCCCCAGGCCACTCGGAAATCGGTGCAGGAAGTGCTCGCCCGGGAGCTGCCGCCCGGGTCGATCGCGGAACTCGAAACCGACGAGCACCGCGCCTATCCGCAGGCGCTGAAGCGGCTTTCCGACCGAAGCATCCGGCACCGGACGACCTCCTCGAAGGCGCGACGGAGTTCGCGGAATCCACTCTTCCCGGCCAACCTCGGTGACCTGTTGATCCGCCACAGCAGCGCCAACCAGAAGCGGGAGACGATTGCGTTTTCGAAGCGTCGGCAGGGGGCGCTGTATCGAATCGCGATCTGGGCGGTGGTGCGCAACTACGTGAAGCCGGCCTCGGTTCGCCGGGGGAGCCCGCCGCCGGGAGTTGCGGTGGGGGCGATCAGGCAGGCGTGGACGGTGCCGCAGCTACTGCGGGCGCGGCAGTTCCCCTGGCGCTTCGAGCTGCGCGGTTGGCTTGCGGACTGCTACTTCGCGAGAATTCCCACGCGTCGGATGGCGCGCTGCCGGGAGCACGAACTCCAGTACGCGGTTTGACGCTTGGGAACGCCCTGCTCGGGGGAAGGTTCGATCGCTGTCAGGCGCAATCTTCGCGACACAACCCAGCTACCGTGACGGTGCCCTCTCCTGAGAGCGCGCCGCCAAGGTAACGATCGCGGGTGAGAGAATGAGGTCGGCGGCCAGTGCCGCCAAGATCATGAATCCCGTGATCAGGCCGGAGTTCCTCATGCCGACCAGCCCTCCGGTCATCTGCACGAAGAAGCCCGCGCTCAGGACCAGGGAGGTGATGACCAGTGCGCGGCCGGTCGAGAGAAGCGTCTCCTGAACCGCGGCGGCGGAGTCTCCGCATCGCTGATAGGCACGGCGAAAGCCGTGCATGAAGTGAATCGTATCGTCTACCGCGACCCCGATCGCGATCGTTCCGACCATCATCGTCATCATGTCGAAATGAATCCCGAGCAGGGACATCAGCGCCATTCCCATCGCGATCGGAAACATGTTGGGAATCAGGCTGAGGAGTCCGAGGCGAACCTGGCCGATCAGGAGGATCATCAAGGGAGCGATCACCAGCAGCGCAATCCCGTACGACTTGAATGTGCTGGTCAACATTGCAAAGAAGGTCCGCAGCCAGAGCTCGACCAGCCCGGTGGTGTGAACGTCGGCGAGATCACCGATGATCTCTGCGGCCGCGGCGTGGATCGCGTTCACGAGGTCGAGGTAGAGGAAGCCGTCGTGATAGCTGACCAGCAGGCTGAGGCGCGCCTTGCTGAATTGGGTATCGACCATCTCCTCGAGATCGTCCGAACCAGAGTTCTCGAAGAGTAGGAGTTCCTGGGCGATGAGCCGCCGGTCGTCGGGCACGCTGTAGAACGCGGGATCGTTCGCATTGAGTGCGCGATGCGTTTCCTTCAGGACGTCGACGAGGGAGAAGGTGTGACCAACCGTGATGTCGTTCACGTCGAGAGACTTGGCAACCTGGGCGAGGCGATCGATCCGCCGCAAGAGTTCGGGATCGTGGAGTCCATTCTCTCGGCCGGTATCGATGATGATTTCGAGAGGGACGAGTCCGTGCATTTCCCGGTTGAACGTCTCTGCGGCCAGCCGGGTCGGATGATTCTCGGGGAACCACTCGAAGGGGCGGTGAGTGACCTCGAGCTGCGCAGCACCGTAGATGGAGGCGGCCGCCAGCGTGCACCAGGCTGCGATCACCAGCCATGGCCTGCGACTCGAGAATGCGCCGATGCCGGCGAGCACGCGGTCGAAGCGGTCGGGCTTCCTTTCCCCGGAGTTCTCGACGCGAGCGCTCGCCCGGCGGCGAATCGGGAGCACCGCAACCAGAGCCGGCAGCAGGACGAGTGAATAGACCAGAGCCAGCATCACGCCGGTCGGCGCCGCGATCCCCAGGCCCGCCAGGGGGGTGAGGTCGGCGAATGCAAAGGACGCCATCGCCCCGGCCGTGGTGAAGCTCGTCATCACGACCGCGAGCCCCGAGTGCTGGAGTGCATGACTCAGGGCCTCCTGCTTGTCGGCACCGGCGTCGAAGCGGCGATAGAAGATGGAGAGGATGTGCACCGCGTCGCCGACACAGATCGCGAGCAGAAAGGAAGGCAGGTTCTGGGTCGATGGCGTGAGGGGCAGTCCCGCGTAACCCATGACGCCCAATGTCGCGAGCAGGGGCAGGAATACCACCGCGAGCGGAAGCGCAACCCCCGCCATGCGCCGGAAGAGCAGGCCGAGAAAGACCGTGATCACCAACAGCGTCAGGCCCGTGAGACGCGGCATCTCACGCGCGCCGTCCTGGGTGAGGGCGTACGTGATCTCGGGATTACCGCTCAGCCAGATCTGGAAGTCGTCGGCGCGGTGCCGATCGACGACGTCGAGCAGAGCACCCATCACGGCGTCGAGTTCCGCATCCATCAGAACGGGAGGCAAGCTCTTCTCGTGTTTCTCATTGCCGAGACCTTCCCCGCCCTCCGCTCGCTCGCCGGCCTCCTCGAAGCCCCCGAGCGCGTCTCCGTCGGAGAGCGCAACCTCCGGCGAGAAGCTGAGCGTGATGGCCGTGTAGCGCGCATTCTCGGAGAGCAGCGCGTTGCGGTAGACGGGATTCGAACGCGCCCGCTGCTCCAGGACGGCCAGCTCGTCCAGATCATCCGGCCATTGTTCGAAGAGTTCTTCGACGATCAGCTCCTGCTCCGAGCCACGAGTGACCCGGGCGTTGATGAGGCCCTTCGCCTCGTCGAGCAGGGGAACCTCGCTCTCGATGTCGCGCTGAAAGGCGCGCAATCGCTCGAGAAAGCGGAAGCTAAAGATCTCGTCGGCGTGGATCAGGACAACGATGTTGTCGTCATTCGCAAATTGGCGTCGGAAATCGTCGTAGATGACGCGCGCTGGATCATTCGCGTCGAGATAGCGGTCGGTGGACATATCGAGACGCAGTCGGGCCGCGCCACCTGCCAGAATCAGCGTAAAGGCCACCATCAACCCGATCACGAGCCAGGGATGCCGGCAGACCCTTCCACCCCAGAGACCGAACTCGACCTCGATGCGACCACGGAGTCCCAGGGCTTCACCTGCGTGAATCACTTCGCGTGCTCCATGCATTGGTCTTCGGAGTACCGGTCCGCCTGGCGATCGCCGCGGGTGCTGAGCGCCATCAGCGCGGGCGCGCTCATTGCGTAGCACACGTCGATTCGTCGAAGCAGCCGCTTCGACTACCCAGCATGAGATCAGCAGCTCGTTCACGGCTGATCCGGTCAAGCAACTCCCGACTCATTTCTACGAGACGGGATCCGGCCTAGACTTCGCCCATGTCGATCCACTCTCTCCGCTCGATCGCTCGTGTGACTCTCCCGCTCCTGCTGGGCCTCGCGTCCTTCGCGTCGCCGGCTGCAGCCAACCTCCCGAACGAGCGCGAACTGCGCTCGTGGATCGAGGAGTTCAAGAGCACGCCGAGAGGGCCGTTCGAGCGGATTCGCTGGTTCTGCAAGGATGGCAGCGTCCTCCCTCCCAAGGCCTATGCCTGCAAGAATCACGGTGGGGGAATCCAGCATGGCGAATGGAACCAGCGCGCCAAGACCTTGCGCGCAGGCGGGTACACGGTTGCGAACGTGCTGGCGAGCCTCGACACGAAGGCCTTCGTCGGCTCCAAGGCCGACCTCTGGGCTCTCGAGCAGATCCTGATCGAGCGTTTCTTGATCGCGGCGGACGACGGCTGGATCTTCCGCGGCGCCCGCAGCTATCGGGGCGCGCTTCAGATCGAAGACGAGGAGGCGGGATCGCGTGCGGTTGTTCACGCGATGCTGGGCGACCGGGCCTGGCGAGAGCCCGCACGCTTCCTGTTGCTTCGCGAAACGGTGCGGCTGTTGCCGCTTCAGGCTGACGAGGGAGCCGCGGCGAGCGTGCGCCGGCAAGCCCTGGTGTTGGCCGAGAAGGACAAGGCCTTCACGCCGCTGCGTGCGAAGATCCACAACCAGCCCGACGCGGGGGACGCGGCAAAGGTGCGCGCGTACGCGAAGACCAGCGGGAAGGCCAACCTTCGGGACTCATTCGAGCGACTGGCCAGGGACATCGATGCACTCTACTCGGGCGGTCGTGGCGCAAAGCTGGCACTCGCTTTGGCGCCGAGGGTGGCAAGTATTTCCGGCCTTTCGAGTTCGCTCCAGGAACTCGGAAGGAAGCTCGAGGTCGAGCGCGACCCGACAACGCGCGTCGCCATTGCAGGACGCCTGATGGGCCTGCTGCGAAAGCACTTCCCGAAGATCCACGACCCGGAGCTTGCCATCGATGCGCTCCAGCTCTCGCTCGCCCTCGAAACGGACAGCACGCTGTCAGGCGGCGAGGCCATGCCCGGAATCTCGTCACTACCTCGGAGCCGACGCCTGGAGCTGCTGGATCAAACGGCCGAGGGTCTCTACGGCGCGGGGCTCATCACGCTCGAACACCTCGGCGACATCAAGAGGAGTCGCAAGAGCGAGACGCTTCACGTCCTGGGAAAGCCGCCCGAATGGGCCGAACTCTCGCTCACATCGAGCTTCGGAAAGGCCGCCGACCACCTGGCGCCGCTGGAACCCAAAGCCCGCTCCTACACCCGGGCGCGGTTGCAGGCCAGCCTCGTTCCCTTCTACCGCAGCCTGGTCGACAGCCTCGGGCGCTGAACCATCCTGCGGGGCCGATCGGAACCACATCGCCAGGCCGACGTTGCGATTGCCGGATTCTGGAATCGGGGCATATTGGGAAACATCCGTCGCGCATCGCGCGAACCGCTTGATGGCCCGGTTCTTCGACCGCGATGGATCGGCCGGCGGCCGCGGATGAATATCGAGAACGGACACCTACGGGACTGACTGCTCGCGATGACGACCTGCGAAGAAACGCGCGATCCGGGAGAGCGCCCCCGCTGGATCCTCCCAGTGCTCGCGTCCGCGATCCCACTCGCGTTGCTCGCGAGCATCGATCTCGCGTTGCGCGCGCTATCCATTGCGCCGCCCGAAGATCCGCTGCTGTTCTACGCGCGAACCCGCTCCGAGGGATTCTCGCCCTTCATAACCAACGCCGATGGATCGCGCTCGATCCGGCCCGATTGGGTCGTCGGCAAGTACGGCATCCGACAGCGTCGGCTGGGCGCCCGCAATGGACGCCACTTCCTCTACCCGGGCTTCCGTCCCGCGCGCGTCGCGATGCCGAAACCCGAAGGCCTCGTCCGCATCGCGGCACTCGGTGGTTCGACGACC
Source organism: uncultured Gammaproteobacteria bacterium (assembly GCA_964196055.1). Lineage (GTDB taxonomy): Bacteria > Myxococcota_A > UBA9160 > UBA9160 > SMWR01 > JAFDEI01. The sequence continues at coordinate 7,558 of CAXMSF010000165.1, forward strand.
TTCGGCCTCTTCGTCGGAGCCGACGAAGCCTTTTCCGCCCAACTCGAACGCCGCCTGAGCGAAGAGCTCGCGCCGCGCACAGTCGAGGTCATCAACCTCGGTTGCCCGGGTTGGGCGAGCGATCGAATCGTGAACATCTTCGACGCAGTCCTAGAACTCGACCCCGATTTCATCGTCGTCTACTCGGGCCATAACGAGATGCTCGAAGGCGACATCGGCCCGATGCCCGGGCTCACGCTCTGGTCGCGATTGCGCGTCGGTCTCTTGCGCGCGAGCACGTTGTTCCAATGGCTGAACCACGCGATCGCCGGTGCCATGCGAGCCGAAGATGCGAGTGAGGTCGCGGAAGAAATGGCTGCGGTCCGCGTCGGTAGCGTCCTCACCTTCGATCCGCGCGAGGTCGATGAGGAAGAGCGCGAGCCCGCGAGCGACGCCTTCGTCGAGTTCACCGTCGAGCGCTACGCGCGAAACGTCGCGACGATGATCGGAAGGGCCCGGGCCGCCGGTGTCGGCATCGCGTTCATCCGCCCGGTGGGAAACCTCCGTTTCCCACCGTCGCTCTCCGCACACGCCGAGGGCTTCGATCGGGTTGCCGAGTTCAAGACCGCGCGCAACGCCGCGAAACGCGCGATCAAGCAGGGCCGCATCGCAGAGGCGATCGGCCACCTCGACCGCGCCGCCGAGATCTCGCCTCGGCACGCGATGATCCACTACCGGCACGGCTTCGTGCTGCAACAGGTCGGCCACACTCTCGCGGCACGCGAAGCTTTCCAACGCGCGGCCGATCGCGACCTTCGTACCCACCGCATGACGACGGCACACGCAGCGGCACTCGCAGAGGTCACCGACGAAGCAGGCATTCCGCAGATCGACCTGCGACCTGACTTCCACGCGCGCCTCACGGACGCGGAAGCAGAGCGCCTGTTCTTCGACCACCTCCACCCAACGGTGGCGGGGCACGCGATCGTCGCCGAGCGAGTTCTCGTACCCGTGCGCGACCACCTCACGCAGAGCGAGGGCGGCTCCGAACGGGATGACGTATTCTGATCCTGATTCCGATCGCCCGATGGAGGGTGTATCGAGGTGAAGAGTTCCATTCGTCAATCGCGTGGTGCCCTGCTACCGCTTGCATTCCTGATGCTGGCTGTGGGCTGCTCGACGAACGTCGGCGTTCAGACGCGCCGCGACGGCGCCGCGAACTTCTCACAATACCGGAGCTGGAGCTGGCTTCCCGTCGAGCGCGAAGATGAAAGCCCCCGTAGTGACGTCGAGCTCGAACTCGCTGCACTCGTCCTGGAGCACATCCACCGGGAGTTTTCCGAGCGTGGCTTCATTTACCGGAGCGACAACGCGGATCTCGGCGTCGATGCTCGACTCGCGGTTACACGCGAGCGGCATGTAACGCATCACAACACCGCGATCGAAAGCCTGCACAGCTTCCACAGCTCGCCGTCCTACGAGGTTCAGGCAACCACGCGAGAGGTCGTGAACTATCAGCGAGGTCGACTCACGATTCGCGTAATGGACCTGCGCCGGAACCGTGAAGTGTGGCGAGGCGAATACGAGAAACGCCATCGAGATCACTTCGCAGCACACATCAAAGCGGCCGTGGGAAGAACCCTCGAGAGCTTTCCCGCTGTACCGAGCCGGGAACCATCATTCGATCCCCGCAAGATCGCAACGCATCCCTGAGCCGATGGCCGCCCGATCTCGGCATTGGCCCTGCGCGAAATCGCTGGGGAATTCTGCCCCCCTTCGAGCCATTCCGCGCATGAAACTCGCGAACGCACCGGGTCTCTGCGTGCATTTGTCGCCGGGTAGCGTGCTCATTGCTTGACGAGATCTGTAACATCATCGGCGCCCAAACGACCTGGCCCTTCGTTGCGGAGAGCCCTGGACTGGCACGAACCTGATCGAGGGGACGACGACCGATGACCGGGATAGACGCTTCCACCAATGCCACACCGCAATCCCCTGAACACTTCGATGTGCTGATCGTCGGAGCGGGAATCTCCGGCGTCGGTGCAGCGTGTCACCTCCGGAAGCAATGCAGTGAAAAGAGCTTCGTCGTACTCGAAGGACTGGAGAGCTTTGGTGGTACCTGGCTCATGCACACCTACCCTGGCATCCGTTCCGACAGCGATCTCTACACTTTCGGCTACCGCTTCAAACCGTGGACCGGCGCACCGATCGCAAGCGCCGACGAGATCCGCAGCTACATGGCCGAAGTCATCGACGAAAACGACCTTGCCTCCCACATTCGCTACGGGCACACAATCAGCAAGGCGAGCTGGTCGAACGAAGAGAAGCTCTGGACGCTCGAAGGGTCGCGAAGCGATACCGGCGAAGCCCTTCGATTCACCGCCAACTTCCTGTGGATGTGCCAGGGCTACTACCGGCACTCAGAGGGTTACACGCCCAAGTGGGAAGGAATGGATGACTTCAAGGGCCCGATCATTCACCCGCAAACCTGGCCTGAGGATCTGGATTACAAAGACAAGAACGTCGTCGTGATCGGCTCCGGGGCCACTGCAGCGACCGTGGTTCCCGCGATCGCCGACGACTGCGCCCACGTCAAGCTCTTGCAGCGTTCGCCGACCTATTTCTTTCCGGGCAGCAATCGAAACGAGCTTGCAGACCAATTGCGCGAACTGGAGGTCGACGAGACCTGGATCCACGAGATCGTCCGTAGGCAGTTCTTGCATGCACAGGCCATCCTCACGCGTCTGTCATTCGAACAACCGGAGATGGTGAAGGAGCAGTTGATTGCGGGGGTACGCGCCTACCTTGGCCCGGACTTCGATATCGAAAAGCACTTCACGCCGAAATACCTGCCATGGAGGCAACGCATCGCCTTCGTTCCGGATGGGGATCTATTCGAGGGAATCCTCTCCGGCAAAGCGTCGATCGTAACCGACGAAATCGAGAAGTTCACGAAGGAGGGCATCCTCCTGAAGTCCGGCGAGACGCTCGAAGCCGACATCATCATTACTGCGACCGGCTTCAATCTGAGCGTCCTTGGCGATATCGACTTTTTCGTCGACGGCAAGGCCGTCGATTTCTCCGAGACGATTACGTATCGCGGCATGATGTTTACCGGCGTGCCCAATATGCTCTGGATCTTCGGCTACTTCCGAGCCAGTTGGACCTTGCGAGTAGACCTGCTCGGGGACTTCGTATGTCGGCTTCTCAACCACATGAGTTCGACCGGGGCGAAGAAGGTCACACCACGGCTGCGACCAGAAGACGAGGACATGCCCTTGTTGCCGTGGATGGATCCGGAGAACTTCTACCCCGGCTACCTCGAGCGCAGCATGCACCTGTTGCCGAAGCGAGGCGACAAGCCCGACTGGCAGCACACTCAGGACTACTGGGCGGAGAAGGACGACATTCCCGCCATCGATCTCGAGGATGACGTCTTCGAATACGTGTGAGACCTGTGGCCCTTCCCCAAGGAATGTGGTTGGTGAGTTCGGCCCCCCTCCGGCTCGAACTCCCGCTAGAACGCCTATCGAAGCTGATGCAGCCTAGTCGCGGCTGCCGAGTTCCACTTCGATGCCCGGGCTGCCCGGAACCACCGGCTCACCGATGAAGATGCGCTCGGCGTCGATTCCCGTGCGGCCGGACAGTTCGCCTTGCAGAGTCTCCGCGCGCGAGTTGCCCAGAGCCTGCATCCTCTCGGGGGGAATCACGAGCCGTTCCACCCAGCGATCGATGAGCGCCTGCTGGCCCGCGCCGACCTCGACGTCTTCCCCGGCTGCCTGCTTCTCGAGAACCCCGATTGCGCGCCGTCGCGCGATGAAGTTGTCGCCCTCGACGTCCGGCAAGTCGTTCCCCGTGGCAGCCCGCTCCAGAAGGATGGCCCGGGCGACGAGATCCTCGTCGTCCTCCCCCGCGCGCCCGTGCAGGTTGACCGTCAGCCCGGGGCGAGCGCGCAGCAGGTCAACGAGGGCCTGGAGCTTTTCTTCCTGTCCCGGCTCGAGTGCGGTGCTACCCGGCTGCGCCTTTACGGCCTGATCGGCTGCGAGCTGCCCGACGCTCGCGCCGACGGCGAGGATGCCGCCCGCGATCTTCAGCGGGCTCGCCAGAGCTCCGATGACCGCACTGCGAAGAGCACCCGCAATCGCGGCCTCGATGCCGGCGTCCATGCCCTCCGAATCGAGCGTGATCGGCAGCGGGAGGGAGATATTCCCGAAGGGATCGCGAAGCAGTGCGAGCCCCACGCCTAGCGACACCCCGAAATTGTCCGCAAAGCTGCCGGCGTTCTTCTCGCTGACGGCCAGATCGTGCAGCTTGAAGTCGGAGTCCACTTCGATCACGTCGCCGCGGATCTGGACGTCGGTCTTCGACGAGATGTTCCCACCTTCGATCCGGTAGCCCGCCATGCTGAGGGAGTATGGGTTGAACGGCGTAAGCGCGACCTGCTTCGTTTCGAACACGAGGTCGCCCGCCTGCGGCGCAAAGCTTCCTTTCAGACTGAAAGTCCCTTCTCCATCGAGATTGCCGCTGGCGTTCATGTCCTGGGCGCGCGGATTCGGCCACGCAATATCGGAGGCCGAGAAATTCAACTCCTTCGCGCGAGTGCGATAGGGCGGCGTCAGAGTCTCGTCGTTGAACGCGAACTCTCCGTTGGAGATCTCGATGCTGTCCAACGCGATCTCCACGGCAGTGGCTGAGGGAGGGGCTGCATCCTCGACCTCGCTGGATGCGGGCGCCTCCGGCGCCGCTCCCACCCCCTCGCTTTCGGGCGCGCCAGCGCTGGCCGTTTCACTTCGGACAGCGCTGATCACGGGGTCGGTCAACTGAATGCGCTCGAAGACGAAACGGAGCGGAGCCATGTCAGCGCCGTCGACCGGAGGCGGCAAGAAGCCTTCGCGCAGAGCGATCTCGAGGGCTTTGAATTTCGCGGCGCCGCCCTTCCCGTCGCCTGCTTCGAAATCCATCGCCTGCACGCTGCCGTTGAGGTGGATACCGGGCTGGAGCCCGGCGCCGGCGTCGGGGGCGATGCGCGCCGCGATCTCCAGGTCTCCGGTGGAAGTGCCACTTCGCATCTGCCGAGCGAGCTCGGCGCTGCCGAGACCGACCAGGGACAGGATATTCACGTCGTTCCACTTCACGCGTCCGTCAAAGGCGGGGGGCGAGGCGCCGGCCCTCCCCTCGATCGAGATCTTTCCCGCACCCTCGCGGTCCAGATCGAACTCGAAGGGGAAGAGCGTGTCGGGATCCAGCGTGACTTCGGACGCATCCAGACGATACGCCACGACGAACTCGGACTCGTCGGCGAGCACGATGGTGAGATCCGCGCCATCGACCGATACGTGGTCGATCGTCACCGGCATCGGCTCGGCAGGAGCCTCCTCGACAGCACGCGTCTCCTCGGGCACGTCGTCGGGGTCACCTGCCAGCCGGAAGTCCCGTCGCACACGAATCTGCGGTGCTCGCAGGGAGACATCCGCCACGTTCGCGCTTCCATCCACGAACGATGCATCGCTCAATACGAGTTCCTCGAAGATGAACTCCACCGGTGCGAGCTCACCACGGGGACCGATGACGCGAACCTTGGCACGACGGAGCACCAGCTCGTCCACCCGAATCGGCGGCGGTCCGCCCCCCTCGGCTTCCTCGGCGACGACGGCCGCCGACTGCGACGGATCTTCCGGCGGAAGCAGCGGGCTGAGCCTGCCCTCGTCATCGAGCCGAAATTGGATCTTCGGATCATCGATGACGAGCCGGCTGAAAGCGACCTCCCCGCTCGCGACCGCCGCCCAATCGACGTCGGCATAGATGCGCGACCAGCTGAGCAGCGCCGTGGCATCTGCGATGCCGTCGAGTCCGGGCTCTTCGCCCAGCATCCCCACCTCGACCTCCTCGACGGCTGCGCCGCCTTCGAACAGCCACAGGTCGACATTCCCGGCCGAGATGGGCCGCCCCAACACCTGCGACGCCTGGGACTCGATGGCCCAATCGACGAGAACTGGGAGCGCAACTCGGAGGATGACGACCAGGGCCACCAGCGCCGCCAGCAGAATCCACGGCCGCCGCCGCCGCGAAGGACGGGATTCACCCTCCGGACAGACTTCGGGCTCTGAGTGGGGAGGCATTGGGGGCTCTCTGCGCTGATCGCTCGTCGAGGCAGCGAGTTTAGCCGACGCCGCGGATTGCGTCGGCAGTTTGTCGCCGATCCAGCGGCTGGCAAACGACCTCGCGCTCCGCCGTCTCGAGACTGCCGGTCAGGCTGCGCCTTCAGCCGCCTCCAGCCATTCCGAAATGTGCCGTGCGTCCCTGCACTTCCAGGGGTGGAAGCCCGGCTTGAAGTACTCGCCGATCATGCGCAGCTGCGGCGCCATGACGCTGCGATTGATTTCTCGCGTTTGTCTGCGCATGGCGTCCGTGATCTCGGTCGGATCGTCCTTCAGCATCCGCCTGGCGATTCGAGCGAACGGAACGGCAAGCAGCAGGATCGCGGCAATCGCGCTGAATACGCGCAACAGGTAACCGCCACCGGCATCGCGATAGAGATCGAACGCAACAGCCTTGTGTTCCATTTCCTCGACCGCATGCCAGCGCCAGAAGCGCAGCATTTCGGGGTGCATGTTCTCGCCCAGCACGGGCTCCGTGAAGAGCGTGTGCGCGCCGGTCGCGGTCAGGTGCTCCAGGAAGGCCGTCGCCGCCAGCTGCATCTTCTTCGGGAGGTATCGACCCATCGCCACCATGACCCGGTTCGCGTAGGCAATCTCGCGATCGACGTCGACGCCGAATGCCTTCAACGAAGCGTTGTATTCGTTATGGGCACGGGTGTGCAGCACCTCCTGTTGAACGAACGCACGGATCAACTCCTGCTGCTCCGGGCCGCTCGCGCAGTGTTCGAAATGGCGCACCGAGCGGATGAAGAAGAGCTCGCCGGGTGGGATCAGGATGGAGAACGCGTTCTCGATGTGGGTGTTGATCGGATTCGCGGCGAACCAATATTGCGGCACCGATTCGAGATCGTTCCACTCGAACACCCGCGGTTGAATCGTGACGCCGTTCGGAAGTCGGGAAGACCTCGCTGCTGGAAATGCAGTCGCTACGGTCATTGCGCGTTCTCCTCGCCTGGGCGCCGCTCGAGCCCCCACGACGAGTATGCCACGGAACCGGCGAACACGTTTCCGGTGCGTTCTACGAGCAGCTGCGGATCGACTATCCTGTCGCGCATGGATTCTCTGGCGGACGTCACCGGGTGGATCTCCGAGAACGAGGCGCTGCTCTCCGGCATCGCGGCGATGATCGTCGTGGCCGGCGTGGTCTTCACCCCGCTCGGTGTCGGATTGCGCCGGGTCCTGGGACTGCGAAGGGAACAAATGACGGCGCCCGCGGCGAATCCTCCGGCGACTCCCGCGCGCCACGCGGTGCCCGGCTCGCGCATGCCCTCCATCGCGGTGCTGCCGTTCGCCAATATGTCCGACAACAGCGAGCAGGAGTTCCTCGCCGACGGCATGACCGAGGATCTCATTACGGGACTCTCCGCGAACCGGCATCTCTCGGTCGTGTCGCGCAACTCGACCTTCGCCTACAAGGGGCGGTCGCCCGACATCCGCGAGGTCGGGCGCGAGCTGGACGTGCGCTACGTGCTGGAGGGAAGCGTGCGTCGCGTGGGCGACCGCATGCGCACGACCGCCCAGTTGATCGAGGCGGACAGCGGCAATCACCTGTGGGCCGAGAAGTACGACCGCGATTATGCGGAGATGTTCTCGGTGCAAGACGACGTCATCGCCAGCATCACCGGCGCGCTCAACGCGCAGATCACGTCGGCGGAGTTCATGCGGGCGCGCCGGAAACCGCCGGCCGAGTTCGGCGCCTGGGAATTCGTGCAACGCGCGATGTCGTCATATGCCGGCGGGTCGCCTACGACCGAACTCTCGCGTGAAGTTCTCGCACTGCTGCGAAAAGCAGTCGCGCTCGACCCGGGGTACACCTACGCACAGAGCGCGCTGGCCTGGATGCTGTTTTCGTGCGCGATCAACGGCTTTCTCGAAGATATCCCCGCCGCGCTCGCCGAGGCGGAGGCGCACCTCAAGGCCGCCCGCGAAGAAGGCCTGGACGACCCCCTGACGCTGCTCTATGCGGGTGCCGCCTATATCTATTCAGGCCGGCACGAGAAGGGAATTCGGGCACTCGATCGCTCGCTAGAGTTGAACCCCCATCAGCCGGACGTGCTGATGCACCTGGGTGTTGCGCATGGCTACCTCGGTGACTTCGAGAAAGCACACGCCTACTTCGATCGCGCCGAGCGAATGGCGCCAACCGGCGGCATGTCCTTCGCCCACGACTGGTATCGGGCCATCGTCCTGGGCTTCGAAGAGCGTTACGAGGAAGCGGTGGCACTCATCGAGTCCTATCTCGACAGGGCATCCCGCTACGGCACCGCTCGGGTGGAACTCGGGCTCGATCTGGCGGCGTTGGGCCAAAGCGATGCAGCGCGCAGCGCGATCGAGCGAGCCGTGCGCGAGGATCCGGGCCTACATCTGGATGGCCTCGCGCTCATCGTGGGTGCCCACCCCGACCCCAGCAAGGCCCGCGAGCGCGTGGCCCTGCTGCGGGAGTACTGGCCGAAGCGCTGAGCGATACGCACCAGTGGGTTCCGCTCTCACGCAACACTGAGCGGACGAACGCTCGGCCACTGCGGCGGAACCCACGATCGAAAGCCGTAGAGCGGGCCTCTGCGAAGGAATATCGAGAACAGACACGTGCGCGGCGAGACGAGCAGCGCCCTATAATCCGTTGGACCCAAACAGAAGGAGGATGTGCCGTTGGGTACTGGCTCGATCGATTCGGGGAGCCGCCTTCGTGCGGCACAGAGACGGGCTCTTCGCGTCGCGAAACGCAACCTGCGCCACTCCGGCGAGATTCGGTGGGTTGCGTTCGTCGCGCTGACGATCGCGCTCGCGACCCTCGCTCCTGCCGCTGGGCTCGGCGCTGCGCCATTGGCCGATTCCGAGCTTCTCCTGGGCATGTCGACCGCCCTCAGCGGTCCGGCCGCAGAACTCGGCGAGAACATGCGCGCCGGTGTGCTCGCGGCGCTCGACGAGGCAAATCGCGCCGGTGGCATCGGCGGGCGCAACCTTCGCCTCATCTCCCTCGACGACCAGTACGAGCCAGCGCAGACCGTTCCCAACATGCGCGCGCTGATCGACGACCACGCAGCGGTGGCCATCGTGGGCAACGTGGGAACACCGACTGCGGTGGCCGCAATCCCGATCGCGAACGAGTCGAAGGCACCCTTCTTCGGCGCGTTCACGGGCGCGGGCGTGCTGCGCAAAACACCGCCCGACCGCTACGTGATCAACTACCGCGCGAGCTATGCGGAGGAGACCGCGGCGATGGTCGATGCGCTGGTCGAGAAGGCCGGCCTGAAGGTCAACGAGATTGCGTTCTTCACGCAGCGCGACGCGTACGGAGACGCAGGATTCGTGGGCGGCATCACCGCCCTGCGCCGCCACGGCCTCGCGAGCGAGCACGATGTTGCCCACGGCCGCTACGAGCGAAACACCCTCGCCGTGGAGAACGGGCTGGCCGAGATCCTTCAAGCCGACCCGATGCCCCGGGCCGTCATCATGGTCGGGGCCTACGCGCCCTGCGCGCGCTTCATCGAACTCACACGCGACCTCGCGCCCGACATCCTCTTCCTCAACGTCTCGTTCGTCGGCGCCGCGCCGCTCTCGAAGGCGCTGGGCGACAAGGGCGAAGGCGTGATCGTCACGCAGGTCGTACCCCACATTGATGCAGACATCCCGGTCGTGGCCGAGTACCGCGAGGCGCTGTCCGCGATGGACGGCAGCGCCGGTCCCACCTTCGGATCGCTCGAGGGCTACGTCGCGACTCGCATTCTGCTCCAGGCCCTGCGCTCCAGCGGCGGGCTCGTGACGCGCGAATCCGTCGTCGACTCCCTCGAAGGGTTGGGGAACTTCGATATCGGCCTGGGTGTGCCGCTGCACCTCGGACCCGACGATCACCAGGCGAGCCACACCGTCTGGCCGACGATCCTGCGCGGCGGGCGCATCAAGCCGCTCGAGTGGGCCGAGCTCGGCGGCGGCACCGGCGCGGCGAAGCGCTGATGACGGAACTCATCAGCGAGCAGGCGGCCCGCGCCGCCTCTCGTCAGGTCTGGATTCTCGCCGCACTCGGCCTGCTGGGCGGGGCGCTCTCGCTCGGGATCTTCGGCTGGAACCTGTGGGAGATCTCGGCCGAGCGCGATGAGATCGACGCCGTCCAGACGGAGCTCACACTGCTCGTGACGAGCAGCAACGCCAACCTCGCCCACCTGCGCGAGGAGCTCATGCGCACCCTCTCGGCTTCGGAGGACACCGCTCCCGAGAGCGATTGGCTGGCGGACCTCCAGCAGGTGATCGATCGGGTGCGCCGCGAGGCGAGCGATTCCGCGATCTCGGAGCAGCTCGACCAGCTCGACGGCGAGCTCGTGGGTCTGGGCGAGCTGCATCGGCGCAGCGCCGCCTGGAGCCGCGGATACAAAGCGGGCGAGGCGAATCTCGAACGTGCGCGCGGCGCGACCGACGCCGCACTCCACCGCATTCGTGCCGGGGTCGCGAGCACCGAAGGGCGAGCACGCCTGCAGCGCGTCATCGCGATCCGCGGCTATCGGGCCGCCAAGGGGCAGGCGGCCACGAGCATGGCGAACAAGATCATCGCGGGCATCGATTCGAGCGCGTGGATCTCGGCGATCAATGGTGAGATCGCGGACATCGCGCTGCTGACCGAGAAGCTCTCGGCCGAAACCGCGACCGACCGGCTCGCAGACCTGAAGGACAACCGCTTCACCCCGGCGCTCGCGCGACTCCGCCGCGAGCTCGCCAAGCTCGACACGGATCAGGGCGAAGCCGTCCCGATCGATGCCGAGTCGCTGGACGCCTTCGAGGTCACGCTCTTCGGCGAGGGCTTCACGAACGACGCCGCGCACCAGACCATCGTTCCCGGCAAAGGCGGCCTCTACCGCGCGGCGGCCGGGCGGCTCGAACTGCTCGCCGAACGGTCGAGACTGCAAACGGAAATCGACGTCGCCTTCGTCTCGATCTACGCAACGCAGGGCCACGTGCGGAGCCACGCCGAGCGACTCGGGCGCGAACTCACCGCCCGCGCCGAAGACCAGCTCTCTGCGGGCTGGCGTCAGCTCTTGCTGCTGAGCCCCATCATCGCCGTCCTGTTCGTGTTCCTCGCCGCGCGCGTCGCACGCGTGATCCAACGCCAGACTGGGGCGCTCGCGAACACCAACCTCGCACTCGAAAATGCGCGTGAGGCCGCCGAAGCCGCGAATCAAGCCAAGAGCGCGTTCCTCGCGAACATGAGCCACGAACTCCGCACTCCCATGAACGCGATCCTCGGCTACAGCGAAATGCTCATGGAGGACGCCGAGGGTGAGGGCAACGAAGACGCGGTCGGCGACCTCAAGAAGATCCACGGCGCGGGCAAGCACCTCCTCTCCCTCATCAACGACGTACTCGATCTCTCCAAGATCGAAGCCGGCAAGATGGACCTCTATCTCGAAAACTTCGAGATACCGGATCTGGTGAGCGATGTCGCGGCGACCGTCGATTCGGTGGTCCAGGCCAAGGGCAACCGCCTCACCGTCGAGCTCGACCCGGCGCTCGCGAGCATGCACGCCGACCTCACCAAGCTGCGGCAGATCCTGTTCAACCTGATCAGCAACGCCGCGAAGTTCACGGAGAACGGCGAGATCACGCTCGCGGCAAAACGCAGCCTGGACGACGGAAAGCCCTGGGTTCACTTCGCCGTGACGGATTCCGGCATCGGGGTTCCAGCCGATCGGATCGATCGGATCTTCGAAGAGTTCTCGCAGGCCGACGAGTCCACGACCCGAAACTTCGGCGGCACGGGCCTCGGACTCGCGATCACCCGGCGCTTCTGTCAGATGATGGGAGGCGACGTCGAGGCGAAGAGCACGCTCGGCGAAGGCTCGACGTTCACGATCCGGCTACCCGAGGTCGTCGAGGTCGCCGCCGAGGCGGAGAAGGTCGAGGCGGCGGCCCCCGAGCCGACACCGACGCCAGCGCCCGCGACCCACGAGGCGGAGCGCACCATCCTGGTCGTCGACGACGACCCCAACGCACTCGACCTGCTCGGCCGCACCCTTCAGGGAGCCGGCTTTCGCGTCGTGACGTGCAACGATGGTCGGGAGGCGCTGCGCGTGGCGCGCAGCCTGCGCCCGAGCGCCATCACGCTCGACGTCATCATGCCCGAAGTCGACGGCTGGGACGTTCTCCAGTCGCTCAAGAACGATCCCGAGACCTGCAACATCCCCGTCGTCATGGTGACGATGACCGACGATCGCGACATGGGGGCCGCGCTCGGCGCGACCGAGTTCCTCACCAAGCCGATCGAGCGGCGCCAGCTCGTCGCGCTCCTCGATCGCTATGCGTCGAAGAGCGACGAGCGCAACGTCCTCATCGTCGACGACACCCCCGAAGTGCGGGAGGTGCAGCGGCGTCTCTTCGAGCAGGAAGGCTGGCAGGTCGCCGAGGCCAGCAACGGCGCCGAGGCCCTGGAGCGACTGGCGGAAGGGGCGCCATCGCTGATCCTCCTCGACCTCATGATGCCCGTGATGGACGGCTTCGAGTTCATCCTGCAAGTGCGAAAGGACCCCGCCCGGCGCTCGATCCCGATCGTCGTCGTCACCGCGAAGGACTTGACGGACGTCGACCGCAAACGACTGCAAGGATCGGTGGTGGGGCTCATCGAGAAGCGTGGCTTCGGCCAGGCGGAGCTACTCGAACAGCTTCGCGACCTGGTCGCCGGAACGGCACCGCCGAACGGCGTATCCCGCGGTGAGGGGATCTGAGGCCATTCGGGATCGCCCCCACCGGCTGCGCGTTCTCATGACTCGTCCTGCTCGAAATCGCGGGGCTGTCCGTTCGGAGTATTCGCAGGCGTTGAAATGGTTGAGCTTCCCGCCACGCCTGGATGGGGAATAGACAGCGCAGCCGTCTCGTCCCGACCAAGGCAGGCGCCGATTTCAGATCGGAGCTTCCGGCGTGCTGACCGCGGGCTGCGCCTCCGCCGGTTCGCGTCGGATCGCCTGGGGCTCGGTCATGCTGGTAACGCCCTGGAAGAACGCGTGCCGCTCGATCTCGAGACACGCCGTCTCGATTTTTCCATGCAGGCGGGCGCCCTCGCGCAGGACCATCTGCCGGCGGGCGCTGACATCGCCGACCACGGCCCCGAAGATCTCGACCTCACGGGCGCGCACGTCGCCCACCACCGCGCCCGAGGGGCCCACCACGATCGTGCCGTCGGTGGTCAACTCTCCGCGGAATTCACTGTCGATGCGAAAGTCGCCCTGCAGGGTGAGCTTGCCCTCGAAGAGGGCGCCGGATCCGATGAAGGTCCCGGTCGGCCGCGGTTCCGCCGCGCTCTCCTGAGACCCGCTCTCGGCCTCCGCCATGCTGACGCTCTTCCACCCCCACTGCATCGGGCTGTCGTTCGACATCGGTCTCGATTCTCCCCTTCGATTGGCGGCTCACCCGTTGCCGGTGACCTGCCGGTTACTGGACCTTCATCGGCATGCCCCCGGGCTCACTTGAAAGCTGTGGATCGTGCCCCGAAGATTGTTGGTGACCTCGCCAACCTCCTGAATTCCAATTGAAATCCAGTTAGTTAGAAAGAAATCCGGAAACCCTGCGCGGCAGATACGGTTCCTGGCGATCGACCAACAATCTTCAGGGCACAACCTACGGCTTCCCGGGCGGGTCCTTCCTCGGTTTCGGGCCCTCAGCGCTCGATCCCGGCTTCGGCAGCGCGGCGGGGCGGCCCTGGACCTCGCACACGACTTCTGTCGTGGCGCTGGAATTCGCCGCTTGCGAGGCGGCGCGATCTTCGAGGAGCTGCGACACGACGGCACAGCTCGGGTCCGGCGGATCGCTTGGCGACGCCGGCGTGCAGCCGGAAGCCTCTTCGATCTCGAAGCGCCGATCGACCGGCAGGTCGTGGAACGTTTCCACCAACCCACTGGGCCAACGCACCCGCAACTCGTCCACTGCGGTCGCGGCGCCCAGGCCGAAGTGGAGCGGCAGCGTCTCGACCGGGCCGGTGTGCACTTCGCGAATCTGGGTCCGACCGCCGGTCGTCACGCTCACGCGGGCGCCGAAGACGTCAGCGTGGCTGATGGTCCCCCGCAGGCCGACCGCGATCCAGTGGCCCGTCGATCCGATCAGGTTCTCGAAGACGGCTCCGCTGCCACCGGAGCCGAGGAATCCGGACGGGGCGTAGATGTCGAGAGCACCGTCGTCGTTGATGTCCCCCATGGCGGCGGCCGCACCCGAAGGCGCTGTACCGATCGGGAACGCGAATTCCGTCACGCGCGTGAATCTCCCGTCGCCTTCGTTTCGGTACAAGGTATTGGTCTTGAGTTCGTCGAAGCCTTCGTTCGTGACATGCAAGTCGAGGTCGCCGTCGTTGTCGTAGTCGAAGAATGCGTTCCCCCAGTGCATCCCCCCCACCCCACCCAGCGCGAGATCTCCGGCCCCTGCGATCACGTCACTGAACGTGCCGTCCCCGTTGTTGCGAAACAGGGCGTTGCGCTGGACGTCACCGAAGCGGCCACGGCTAGTGACGAAGATGTCGATGTGCCCGTCGTTGTCGTAGTCCCCCACGGCGGATCCCAAGGCCCGGTTCAGCGGGCAGGTCTCGCCGCGACCGAAGCGCCCGCTGGGCCTGCAGGCGACCTCCGATTTCACGAAGATGTCGAAACCGGCCGCGTTCGTGACGTCGGAGAAGCGGCCGTCGCCCTCGTTTCGCAGCAAGCTGACGTCCTCTTCGAACGAGACCACGAGCAGGTCGGAATCCCCGTCGTCATCGTAGTCGAGGCTGGTGATCTGGCCGTTCGTCAGATCGAAGTTCGTATCGAGGCAGGCGTTGCGCGTCACGTCGTCGAAACTCCCGTCGCCGGCGTTGCGCGCCAGGAAGAAGCCCTCTTGTCGCGACACGTTACCAGCAAACGGAACGGCTCCGCCGGCGAAGTCCACCAGCCCGTCGTCGTCGTAGTCGAGTGCGACGGCGACGAACGAGCGGAAACCTCCCACGCCGCTCGATTCGGTGATGTCGGCGAAGACCCCGTTGCCGTCGTTGCTGAAAAGTCGGCTAGCGGACAGAAAATTGAAGCCGGCCATGAACAGATCGAGATCGAGGTCGTTGTCGATGTCGAAGAAGAGCCCCTGCGACGTTCCGATCGGTTGCACGAAGACGCCGGCTTCGTCGTTGGCGTTGGCGAATGTTCCATCCCCGAGGTTCTTGTACAGGGCGTTCTGCGCGAAGCCGATCCAATGGGCATCGGTCAGACCGTCTCCGTCGTAGTCCTGGAGGTTCACGCGCCAAGGAATGAGATCGAACACCGGGAGCCCCGTACTCGACGTCACGTCCGCGAAGAAGGTCACCGAGACGGACAAGCTGTAACTCTGCGAGTATCCGTCGGCGCCTTCGAGCGTGAGTTCGACGGGGATCACGTCACCGAAGGCAGCCGTGTCGGCGATCGCCACGACGAAGGGGTCCGCAGCATTCGAGGTCCGTTCGCCTGCGCCCACGTGGCCCAAGGAAACTCGTCCGGACTCCACGGTCGCGAGCGGACTCTGGCTGGATAGTCGCGCGAAGACATCGTCCACATCGCGCCAGAAGTTTCGAAGTCGCACGACCACCCGGCCCTCGAAACCGGGACGCAGGCCGGAGCTTTCGGTGGCGACGAGTTCGAGCAGGGGGCGCGGTACGGCGGCCAGCGACCCGGGGAGATCGGCGCGCCCGCTCCCCAACAGGCCCTCGAAGTCGGGGTTCTCCGCTGCCAGCGAGCGGGCGCCGGCCCGCAGCCGCCCGCGGATGTCGTGCGCGGAATCATCGGGGCGCGCGCTTAGGAGGACCGCCGCCATGCCGGCCACGTGGGGGCAGGCCATGCTCGTACCGTTCAACCACAGATAGTCGCCGTCGACGATCCGCTCGGGAAGCACCTCGGCCAGGTAACTCGCCCCACCGTTGGCGTTCAACGAGAGGATGCCCACACCAGGAGCCGACAGCTCGATGCCGAGGCCGAAGTTGCTGAAGCCGGCCTTCACGCGATCCGGACCGATGGCGGCCACGGCAATCACCGAATCGAGGTTTGCCGGAATTGTGGTCCGCACTTCGGCCGACGAATTTCCGGCGGCGGCCAGCGAGATCACGCCGAGCAGGCGGGCGTATTCGAACGCGTCGCTGAGAAGTTGGGAGCCGAATTTTCCACCCCATGAATTCGAGAGAACGTCGGCACCTGCATCGGCCCCATAGCGGACGGCCCGCGCGAGGTCCACGATGGAGCCCAGTCCGTTCGCGTCGAGACCCTTCAGCGGCAGGATCTTCGTAAAGGGCGCGACTCCGATCACGCCGGCGCCGTTGTTTCCCACGGCGGCGATGGTTCCAGCGACGTGAGTACCGTGGCCGCTGCCGTCTTCGGCTTCGCTGTCGTCGTCCACGAAATCCCAACCCGCCACGTCGTCGATGAAGCCGTTGGCATCGTCGTCGATGCCGTTGTCTGGGATCTCGCCGGGGTTCTGCCAGATATTGGCTGCGATCTCGGGATGCCCCGAATCCAGACCCGAGTCGATGATCGCGACGACGATGCCTTCTCCCGGCCGCACTTCGTCGGCCTCGAAGTCGCCACTTCCGTCGGTGTCGAAGCTGTTCCAGCCCGCCACCGCAGCCACGTCCTCGATTCCCCAGAGGTCGGGGAAGGCCTGCGCCCACGCGCCCTCCGACCAGTGGACGCCATCCTGGGTCAGGTAGCGGTCGTCGGGTACGAAGGGGAGATCCGGGAGGGGAGTGGCGTCGACGGTGACGAGGAAATTGGGTTCGGCGTAGACCACGTCGGGATCGGAGGCGAGCGACGCCAAGGCCGCCAGGACATCGGAGCCCTCGGAGAGCCGGACCCGGTAGACGTTCTCGAGCCCGGGAATCGGCCCGGCGAGCGATCGGCGCGCACTGCGTGCGGCAAAGCGGCGTGCGGTGGCCTCGGCGCGCTCCCGCGCCGTGATCAGTAGCTTCCCGCCGTCATCCTCCAGCGAGCGGTGGACGCGCTCGGCGGAGATCGCGCCCACTCTTGCGAGGAGGGAGTCGAAGCCCGCCGCCACGGGTGCGGTCGGTCGTTGCGCCCCGCTCAGGCTCGCCACCACCGCCTCGCCGACACCGGGCCGGAACGCCACGACGAGTTCGTCGGGCACGAACAGATTCCGGCCGGCAAGAAGGCCGCCCCCGCTCTGCACCGCGTGCGCGCCGGCCGCAGACTCCGCGGGAGCCCCTCGCCCGGGGCAGGGAAGAAGCGCCCACAGGCACGACGCCACGATGGCGACGAACCGCATTGGAGCCAGCCGAGTCATAGCCCCATCGTCGCATATTCGCGCCAGCGACGCGGCCACTAATGCCCGGCTGGTACCTCGGCCCGAACGGCGAGATATTCGCGAACGAATCCAGGAACGTACGGCGGGACGGACGCGTCGGCGCCGAGCTTGCCCGTCGATGCGTGCGCTAGTTCTTCGGGAAGTTGAAGAACGGGAACACCGGGAGGAATCCATTCTCGGCGATGTTCAGGAAACCCAGCTGAAAACCCTCGATCTTCTTGGTGATGTTGATGAAGCCGATCTGGACGGTCGAGCTATCGGAGATACTCATCCCGCTGATGTCCACCGAACTGTAACCGTCGGTGAGGTTCAGGAAGCCGATGTTTGCGCCGCTCGTCAGCGTCTCGATCCGATTGATGAAGGCCGCATTCACGCCGGTCGCTTCACCGTCGTGAAGGACCACGAGCCCGCTGTTCAGGCCGGAGGACTTCCCGGTCGTCTTGCTCAATCCCATCACGACGGCGAGACCGGAGCGGTTCACGGATTCGCTCAAGGAGAGAATTCCGAGATCGAAGCCGCTCATGTTGGTGTTCCGACCATGAAGCAGGGAGAACCTAAACCCTTCCACATTCGGGTCGTCGGGCGCCCGCACGTTTGGGGCCGTGAACTGGAACGAAGCCTGACCGAAGGCCGGTGCGGCAAAGAAAAGGACCGCGATGCAGAGAATTAGCTGTTCCATCCGTTTCATCGAAACTCTCCCCGTTGAATATTCGATTGACGGACGCCGCCGCGCTTCGCCTATGCCGAGCGTGTCGCGAGTCACTTTCTCCGGCGGTCCGCCGTATGTCCGTTCCATAGCACAGACGGCCTGGAACGTGCGATCGATCCGCGAAGAGTTCGAGTAGAGCGACCTAGCTCCGCGTTAGCGCTCGTGCGAAGCATCGCGGATGAATTTCGAGAGCAGACAACGAATATCGGGAATCCACATAGGCCGAGCCGAAGCCGATTGGCCTGGCAACGAATTGCGAGAGACGTCGCGAGGCGTTCAGGCGACCGTCAACGCCGCGCTAGAAAGGCTTCGCGACCGCGATCACGAACATCGCGGGGACCAGCACGATGACGATCGGCTCCGTGGTGCGCAAGAACTTCCAGTGCCAGTCCATCATCTGCTCGTAGCGCTCACGGTCCCCCGTCGCCCGCACACGCGCTTTGTTGCCTCCCAGATGCGAAAGATAGATGTCGATGGCTTCCATCGGCACGATGACCAGGATTCCAAACCACAACAATGCGGTGATGAAGTTCCATCGCATCAGATCCACCTGGGTGATCCAGAGCATCAACACGGCCGTGAGGACGAGCAGCACGAACGCCACGTGCTCCAGGGACGCCCCCCTGTCGAAGCGCTCCATGAACACGTCGCGACGGGTCCGAAGGGTCGCGTCTTCGGGGTGTCGACGAGCCGCGGAGAGTGCCGGTTTCAAGAAGTAGGCCCAGGCGACGGCCGTGCTGAAGCCCCAGATCGCGGCCGACAGGACGTGGATCGCCTTGATGTAGAGGTAATAGGATCCGATCGCTGCCCGCAGCTCCTCGATCACACTCCGCTCCCTTCTCGATCACGCCGTCCGTTGTCGAGGATTGCGGGGAGGTCGCCCTGGACCTGGAGGCAGGCGTGGTGGCCCCGACCTTCGTAGAGAGTTTCATCCGTCGCCAAGGACGAAAAGCGGAGCTCGACTTCGGAACTCATGGTCTCGGCTACTCGTTCGATCATCTGGCGACCGTATGGAGCGTGGAGTACGCCCCCTTCCTCTTTGCGCGCATCGATCTCGAGACGATGGCTGCGATTGTGCAACCGTAGGCGTAGATGGCTGTCGTCGACCGTCAGCGATTCGATCTCGCCGCCGTTATAGGTCGTGAAGCGGTGGAGTTCACCGTCGAGCAGAAGACCCACCAGGAATCCGCGGAAGGCGCCGGTGAGCCACGGAATCCTCGCCACGGACGCGGTGATCGAGACGCCGTCGCGCTCGAAGTGGTTGCTCTGGGTCCAGACGTAGCCCGCGGGAAAGGCCCGACCCCAATCCTTCTCCGAGTAACCACGGCCGCCGTCGAAGCTCGTCTCGCGGCCTTCGACCGCGAGGGAACCATCGACGGCGTGATCGAGACTCAGGATGCCGTGATTGCACTCCATGAATGGCACGAAGCTGTACGGGCCCATCACGCCGGGGGAGGTGAGCTTGACGGGCCAGGGACGCCACGGCGAGAATCGCAGCGAACCGCGGACGCTCTGTTTGGCGCTCGTCTGCTCCACGTCGATGTCGAGATCGATTCCGTGGCTGGAGAAGCGGCTGCCGGCAATTTCGATCGCGAATTCGCTGCGACTCGCGCGAAATTCCTCGAGCGGAAAACGGTGATAGCACGCCGTACCCGCGCGGCCGTCGAGGACCTGGATGAAGGCGTGACCGTCGTTTCCGAGAAAGACGCCGGGGATGATTGCGTAGGGCTGGGCGCCATCGGCATCCACCAGTTTGAAATACCAGCCCTCGAATTGGCCGCCGCCGCGCTTGAGGTGGCGGTGGAAGTGGAAGCGTTCGGGATGGTAGAGGTTTCGCATGTGACCGAGCACGACTTCCGTCCTCCTGATGGGCGCCATGATCGCGGATGAAGATCGAGAACGCTCACCAACCTGAACGAATCCGGGATCGAGGCTGCATTTCGGGAGAGACAGGCTCGATCGCGCCGCGTTATACTGCCTGAATGCGCCTTCTCGGCGCGGATCAGCGGAGGCAAGGACATGCGTCGAATCGTTGCCATTACGATCGCGGGGGTCTTCTGGACCGGTGCGGCGACCGCGGACGACTGTTCGGACTGGACGCGCCTCGCCGACGACGCAAAGTACGCGAAGATCGACCGCATGATCGAGGGCCACCTGAACAGCAACGTGGGCAAGCGCTACACGAGCGAGAACGCCGTCGCGATGCGGCGCTGCCTTCAGGGCTACGTCGACGACCTGCGCGCGGAGTTCGACGGCGCCTGCGGGCCGGGCGTCGATTCGGCGATGGGCGTCATCGACGAGATCTTCGACCGCTACTTCCTGAGCTGCGTGCAGTAGCGCGCCTTCAGCGGCGGGCCGGGGGAAGGCCCTACGAAAGCCTTTGGGTCCGGACCGAGCGCGGAGTGGGGGTGGCGGTGATGTCGCTGGTGGTGATTCTGGGAGGCGGGATGTAGCCGAACAAGGAAGCCGTCCCGCAACTAGCGCGGTGCCGTCGACTACCGATCACGACCCGAGCCACTGTTTCAATACCCGTTTGATCACGGGTGCGAGGGGGCGCACGAATGGGCGGACGAATCGCAGCTTGTGATGCATCTGCTCCTGAAAATCACAAAAGCTGGTTTCCTGGTATCGCAAGATCCGCTGGCTTTCTTCGGTGTCCAGCCAATCCGTATAGTAGGCGTTGCTACCCAGCTCATCGTCATCGAATGTGAGCCCCGCTGAACCCAGTGTCGCGTTGATCAGATCGCGTTGAGTTACCTGACAGCTCGTTCCCCCACCCACGAGTAGGATCCTCCCCATCGCTTCCTCGTTGCCCACCGCATTGACCATCGCGGTGGCAACATCATCAGGGTGAATGTACTCGAGTCGGTTATCCGCTTTGACTCCCAGCATGCTGCCCAGCGTCTTTCTGTCGATGCCCTGCAGAGCCGCTCCCACGGACACTGCAATTCGAATGATTACGTAGGGGAGTCCGCTTTCGATCAGCGCCTGCTCGCATTTCAGCTTGTGGTCGGTGTAGTTGTCGGTGGCGTGCGTCGGCTCGCCGACACGCCTGGGCGGAGACAGCTCCTGCTTGATTCCAAAGACGGTCAATGATGAAGGGTATTGAATCGCAATGGCTCGCCCCGTACTCGCTACGGCCTGGATGAGATTGCGCGTGCCATTGACATTGATCTCTTCGGCCAGCTCGGGTGCATCGTCGGTTACCGGTGGAAGAACAGCGGCATAGTGGATCACGCAGTCCACGCCTTCCAATGCCGGCTCCAGGTCGTCGATTCGACGGATATCTCCCCAGTACGACCGATGGCCCGACTGACCGGTTGCTTGCGCCTCGAGGAACTTCGTAGCGGCTCGACGGTTGCGCTTCGATGGAACATCGAATGTGTTGACCTGGTGGCCCTGTCTCGCGGCTTCGAGTAGACAAGCCTGGCCCAGGCGCCCAAAGGCACCTGTGATCAGAATGCGCATGCTGTTTCACCTCCCAATGCTTCTCCCGTCGACCATCGGCAGCTTACAAGACCAGGCGCTTCTGGCGGGATTGCGCGAGTTTCACACGACCGTTGTACAATCGTCAGCATGGACTTCCTCGACACCCCCGCAGAGCGCTTCGCCGACCTTCCCGACTATCCCTTCGAAGCACACTTCGTGGAAGTCGACGACTGCGGGCTTCGCATGCATTTCGTGGACGAAGGGCCGCGCGACGGGGCCCCCGTACTGATGCTCCATGGCGAGCCTTCGTGGTCGTATCTCTATCGCTCGATGATTCCGGTGGTTTCGGCAGCCGGCCTGCGCGTCATCGCCCCCGACCTGATCGGCTTCGGCCGGTCCAGCAAGCCCACGCGCATCGAGGACTACAGCTACGCCCGACACGTCGCCTGGCTCCGCGCCCTCATCGAGGCCCTCGACCTGGAGCAGATCACGCTCTTCGCCCAGGACTGGGGGGCGCTGACGGGGTTGCGCCTGCTCGCCGAGATGGAGCCCCGATTCAGTGCGGCCATGATCGGCAACGGGGCGCTTCCAACAGGAACGCCCGCGAACGGTCGCTTCAAGGTACTCGGCAACGCCGCCGCGTTTCTGGCCTGGCGCACCTTCGCCAAGTACAGCCCGTGGTTCGTCGCGTCGAGCATCGTCAATCGGGGCTCTGCCCGCGAACTCAGCGACGCCGAACGTGCCGCCTACGACGCGCCCTTTCCCGACGGGCGCTACCTGGCCGGCGCCCGCGCATTCCCCGCGCTGGTGCCCATCTCGTCGAAGAACGTTGCGGTACCCGACAATCGCTCCGCATGGCAGAAGCTGGAGAACTTTCACAAGCCCTTCGTGACCGCCTTCAGCACCGGAGACCCCATCACCCGAGGCATGGACCGCGCACTGCAGAAGCGCATCCCCGGCGCACGAGGGCAGGATCACAGCCGCGTACGTGGCGGCCACTTCCTGCAGGAAGACGCCGGCGCCGAACTCGCCACACGCCTTGCCGAGCTGGCGCGCTCCAGCAACGCCTAGTGGGCGCGTTAGGCCTTCGACTCGTGGCGGCTGCGACGTGATTCGTCGGCTTGCATCAACTCCACGAGGAAGATGGGGAGCAGCAGCGTGCCGGCGATCGCGCTGCCCGACAGTGCCATCATCAACCCTCGCTTGCCTGCGACGGCTGCGAGAACCGTCGTCGCTGCGGCCGCTGCCGTGACCGCCGTCGAGGTGACCGGCTGAACGTCGTGCCACTCGGTCCAGCCATCTTTGACGAAGTCGCCTGCGGCCTCGGCGCTGTCGTGGGCCGCCTCCGCCAGCAGATCGAGCTGTAGGTCGTAGCCGATCTTCGCAACGCTTTCGACGATCGCGTCGATGCCGGCTCCAATTGCCGTGCCCAATCGAGTTCCTACGGTTCGCTCCATCTGGAACACCTCCGTACCCAAGGTAGCCTGCGCCGGTGCGTTCTCAATATTCGCCCCGCTCGACCTCATCGGATGTTCTCACCCTGTTCTCCATGCCCATTCCCTCCTGGTCATCGGGGCTGCTTGTTCCTAAGGTAAAGCTCTGGTCTCGAGCCGATGAGTCCCACGCCGACGTGGTCCCGGCTCCTCGACATCATTTCTTCAGGGAGGAAAGCAGATGATTCTCGATCGATTCCAACTCACGGATCGCGTAGCGATCGTCACGGCCGCCGGCCGCGGGATCGGTGCGGGAATCGCGCAGGCCTTTGCGGAGGCAGGCGCCGATGTGGTGATCGGCTCGCGCACCGAATCGCAACTCCAGGAGGTGGCTGAAGCCGTCGCGAAGACCGGGCGCCGCGCGGTGGTGGTTCCCGGAGACGTGAGCGAGCGCGAGGGCATGCAGGTGCTCGTCGATCGGGCCGTGGAAGAGTTCGGTCGCATCGACATCGTGGTAAACAATGCAGGTGGGAGCATGCCCGGTCCTTTCCTCGGCACGACGGAGGAGGCATTCAACGAGGCGTTGCGCTGGAACGTCACCACCGCGTTCAACCTCACCCAACTCGCGACGCCGCACCTGCTGAAGAGCGACGGTGGGAGTGTGATCAACATCGCCTCTGCCGTCGGGCGCATGGCGGAACGCGGCTTCATCGCCTATGGAACGTCGAAGGCCGCGATGATCCACCTCACGCGAAACCTGGCCGCCGATCTAGCTCCGAAGATTCGCGTGAATGCCATCACGCCAGGCGCGATCGCCACCTCGGCACTCGATATCGTCTTGCAGAACGAGGCCATCACCCAGGAGATGGTGAGGCGGACGCCGCTCAAGCGCCTGGGTGTGGTGGAGGACATCGCGGCCGGCGCCCTCTACCTGGCTTCCCCGGCCTCGAGTTACGTGTCGGGCCGCATCCTCGACATCGACGGCGGCATCCAGACCGCGAATCTCGAGCTGGGGATGCCCGACCTCGAGTGACACGTTGGGCCGGGTGTGCGCTCGAACCGCGTTCGACTTCGAATCGTGAGGCCCTTCCCCCCAACGCCCTCGGGTTTGCCGGCTAACGGTCATTAGCCTATAGTCAAGTTTCTTGACTGAGGTCCGTCCCATTGGCCAGTCCCAGCCCGCACACAGCCGACCGCATCCTCGACGCCGCCGAAGACCTCTTCGCCGCGAAGGGCTTCGAAGGCAGCTCCATGAGCGAGATTGCCGACCGAGTCGCGATTCGAGCCCCCAGCCTCTACAAGCACTACGGCAGCAAGGAGAAGATCTACGAAGCGGTGCTCGAGCGCCTCTTCGAGCCTTTCTTCGCCACCCTCGACCAGTTCGCCGACTCCGGCTGGTCCGCCGCATCCGGACGCGCGCAGATCGAGCAGATCATGCAGCACCTGGCGAATCATCCGAATCTTCCGCGCCTGATCCAGATGCAAGCCCTGGCCGGTGGAGAACGGCTGGAGAAGCTGCGCGACTCGCTCTACAGCCCGCTCTTTCGCAAGGCCTTGCGGCTGATGCCTGCCGGCGAGGAGGTGGGCGGGTGGACTCCCGCACAGCTTCGCCTGCTGGTCACCGGCATCAACAACATGCTCATCGGTTACTTCACCATGGCATCCATTCACGGCGAGGTGCTCGGCAAGGACCCCTTGTCACGAGCCGCCATTCGCGAGCAAGCGGATTTCCTCATTACGGTGACCCACAAGCTGTGGATGCAAGAGGAGCGACATGAAGATTCCTGAACTGTCTCTGGAAGAAGCCACCTCTTTCGGGATCTTGCCCGAAGACGAGGCTGCCCATCCCTACGATCCCGACGTCGAGTGGTGGAATGAATCGTGGTTCTGGGATTTCTTCAATGCCGACGGCACTGTGGCTGGCCACTGTCGCATCGGCATGCACCCGGTCCAACGCCGGGTCTGGTTCTGGTTCTTTCTGTACGTGAACGATGAGTGGATCGTCCTCGAAGAGCCGCGCCTGCCGCTTGCCGATCTCCAGCTTCCCCGTCTGGCGTATCGCGGCTGGGGCTTGGAGTTTTCCTGGGACCCGAGCCAGGCCTTGCGGCGAGGGCGCTTGCGCTTTCGCGGCTTCGGCCGCGTCGTCTCGGGACCTCGGGTGGGACAGATTCAAGAGATGGGTGCCGATCTCGAGATCAGCGCCATTGGAGCCGCGCATACGACCGGGCGCGGCGATGTCGCGGGCCATAGCTCACAGGGCTTCGACGCATGTCGCTTCGAGCAGCCCATCGCACTGAAGGGCGAGCTCACGTCGGGGGGGCAGACCTCATCCTTCGAAGGACGAGGCGAGCGCGATCACTCCTGGGGACCACGCGCCTGGAACATGCAGTGGACCGTCGTGGTCGCCAACCGGGAGGACCTGCGCTTCCTGTGCACCGATGTGCGGATCCCGGGCATAGACCCCATCAAGATCGGCTACTTCCATACGAAGGGCACCGAGAACCTGAGCGACGTCGATCTCGACTTCGAGTACGACGACGACGCCCCCCTCTCGCCGGCGAAGGGCACGGTTCGGATCACCACGGCCGGGAGCAAGAAGCTCGCATTTCGCATGGAGGCCATATCGGGTGCGGAGATCGACCTCACCCATGTCCTGGATCCGCCCCGGCGGCCCATCTATCGGCGGGCCTTGATTCGCCTGCACCCAGAGGATGGGAGCGATCCCTTCATCGGATGGTATGAGTCGAACCGCTCGGCCGAACCGGCCTAGCAGAGACTTGCGAGCGGCAGGCTTCGCCGGTCGAAGCGGGGCCCAAACAGAGAAGGAAGGTCCGAGCAATGCCCGAACGACCGCAACGAGATCTGGAGCTCACCGCCAAGCAGCTCAGTCAGTGGCTTCAGAAGCGCCTTCCGAGCGCCCGCAACCTGGAGGTTCTCGGCCTTGCCAAACCTGCAGCAACGGGATTCTCGAACGACACGCTGCTCTTCGACTTGCACTGGGATGAAACAGGCAAGAAGAGAAGCAAGGGCTATGTCGTTCGCATCGAGCCCACCGGCCCCGGGGTCTTTCCGGAATACGATCTGTCGCTGCAGTACAACATCATGGACATCCTGGGCAAGAAGACCTCGATCCCGGTACCGGCAATGCTGGACATCGAAAGCGATGCGAGCGTACTCGGCGCAGCCTTCTACGTGATGGAGAAGGTCGAGGGCCGCATCCCCCCCGACAATCCACCCTATCACTCCGAGGGCTGGCTCAAGGAGGCCCCCGAGGCAGAGCAGGCGAAGGTGTGGTGGAGTTGTCTGGACACCATGGTGGACATCCACAAGCTCGATTGGAAAGCCATGGGAATGGGATTCCTGGAATGCAGCTCGCCCGGAGAGACCCACCTCACGAAGCAGCTCAACTCACTCACGAGCTACTACGACTGGGCTGCGCGCGGGATCCCCAATCCCACGATCGAACCCGCCCTGCGCTGGCTCGTGGCAAACAAGCCCGAAGAACCCGAGACGCCGAGCATCCTCTGGGGCGATTCCCGCATCGGCAACATGATCTTTCGCGAGGGCGAATGCGTTGCGGTCCTTGATTGGGAGATGGCCGGTCTCGGTGATCCCGAACAGGATCTTGCCTGGTGGCTCTTTCTCGATCGCCACCACAGCGAGGGGGTCGAGGCGCCGCGTATCCCGGGGCTGCCCTCGCATGCGGAGACGGTGGCTCGCTACGAGGAGAAGATGGGGCGCAGCGTAGAGCATCTCGACTATTACGAGATCTTCGCGGCCACCCACTTCAGCGCGATCATGATGCGGGTCGCCCAGCAGTTGGTTCATTTCGGGTTCATGCCCGAGGAGAATGGCCTGGCGTTCGAACACAACAACGTCGTGACCCGCTTGTTGGCCAAGTCGATGGGACTTCCCGCCCCCGAATAGGACCAGGAGTCGACCTCGGATCGAGCCCGATTGGACTGGATGAGGACAATCTCATGGAAGCAAAGCTGACCCGAAGAAGGTTCCTTCAGGCGACTGCCGGCACGGCCGCATTGTCACTGTTCAATCTCTCCGCCTGCGGAACGAGCGAGAGTCCCGGCGATGCGGATGCGCCCTTCCTGCTCGACCAGGTCCGCTACGACGGTCTCGATGACATCTACGCGAAGAATTGGACCTGGGATCGCGTGGTCAAGGGAACTCACTTCGCCAACTGCGGCTATCAACGCTGCGCATGGAACGTCTACGTCAAGGACGGCATCGTCTGGCGCGAGGAACAGGTAGCGGACTACGAGCAGACGAACCCCGAGGTGCCCGACTTCAACCCTCGCGGTTGCCAGAAGGGGGGCTGCTATAGCGACCGCATGTACGACTCATCGCGCCTCACCACGCCGCTGAAGCGGACCGGCGAGCGCGGGGAAGGAAAGTGGCAACGGATCAGTTGGGACCAGGCGCTCAGCGAGATCGCTGGCAAATTCGTCGACGCCCTGGTCTCGGAAGAAGACGGCCCCGGATCGATCTACTGGGACCTCGGCTCATCATCGAGCAACGGCTGCCACGGCCTCGGCCTCACGCGCGGCGCCTTCGCGCTCGACACTCCCATCCTCGAGAACACGACCGAGATGGGCGATCACATGCCCGGGGTGACCACGACCACCGGCAAGCTCACATTCACCAGCTCGATGGACGACCTCCACTACAGCGACCTGATCCTGATTTGGGGTGGCAATCCGAATTACACGCATATTCCCAACGCACACTTCATCTACGAGGCTCGCTACAACGGAGCCTACGTCGTCACCATTGCGCCCGACTACAATCCCTCGTCGATGCACGCCGACGAGTGGGTATCGGTCAACATCGGCAGCGATGCAGCCCTGGCGCTCTCGATGGCGCAGGTCATCGTCGAAGAGAAGCTCTACCAGCCCGACTTCATGGTCGAGCAGACCGACATGCCGCTGCTGGTGCGCCTCGACACCGAGGAATTCCTACGGGAGAGCGACATGAGAGCAGGCGGTGCGGATGACGTGTTCTACGTCTTCGATACCGCCGAGAAGAAGCTGACCGAGGCCCCCAAGAGCAGCCTGGATCTGGCGGGCATCGAACCGGCGCTCGAGGGAGTCTTCGAGGTCGCGACCACTGAAGGCATGCGGAAGGTCACCACGGTCTTCGAGCGCACGAAGCTGCAACTTCGAGACTACGAGCCGGAGCAGACCGAAAAGATCACGGGCGTCCCTGCCGCGAATGCGCGCAATCTGGCGAGACGCATCGCCAACGCCAAAGCCTGCTCGACCATCAGCCAGACCAACTTCTCGAAGTTCTACCATGGCATGGAGATGGAGCGGAGCATCCTGCTGGTATTCGCCCTGACCGGCCAGTTCGGCAGGCGGGGCGCGGGCTATGCGGCGATTCCGATGCTCTCCCTTTCGGGCGTCGATCCCATCAATGTCGCCAGTGGCAAGTACTCGCCCAAGATCGCCATCGGCTTGATGACGGCAAAGATGGCGCCCCAGATCATCAAGCTGAAGCTGGCGGGCTATTCCGACGAGATGATGCTCTACCATTTCGCCCGCGAAGACTATGCCCGAGGCGGAACCATCGCATCGGCTTTGCTCTACTACGAGCACGGCGGACTCAAGGAACGCTACGGCGGCGCCAAGCGCTGGGATCCCGATCTCGACCGGGAGTTCGCCGATTACCTCGAGGAGGCGGTCGAAAACGGCTGGCAGTTCGTTCCGGAGAAGGCTCCGCGCATCTTCTTCAGCGTCGGGGGCAACACCTTCCGCCGCGCGCGTGGCTACGACAAACTGATCGAGCACATGCTGCCCAAGCTGGATCTGATGGTCACCTTCGAGCTGCGGATGAGCAACACGGCCCTCTACAGCGACTACGTGCTTCCGGCAGCGGGCTACTACGAGAGAGAAGACATCGCCTGGTCATCCGCTCTCGTGCCCTTCAGCCACATCAGCACGGAAGCCGTGGATCCGGTGGGAGAGTCGAAGACGGACTGGGTGTTCCACTGCCTGCTCATGAAGAAGATTCAGGAAACCGCCATCGCCCGTGGAATCACGACCTATGCGGATCGACGCGGCGAAGAGCGGCGTCTGGACGATTGCTACGACGAGTTCACCTTCCAGAGGCGGTTCACCGAAGACAACCCGGCAGATCTGCTCCAGGAGATGCTGGAGTTGTCCACCAATCTGAACGGCATCAGCTGGGGCGAGCTCGAGAAGAAGGGCTTCGAGCGATTCACCGAGGTGGGCATGGGGGCCGTCTACATCGGCAACTCTGCGGACATCGAACCGGACCAGACGATCGTGGCCAACAGCTGGCACGTGCAGAAGAAGGTCCCCTGGCCCACGCTGACGAGACGCCTGCAGTTCTATATCGACCACCCCTTCCATCAGGAAATGGGAGAGGTCTTGCCCGTCCACAAGGACAACCCGCGCATCGGAGGTGACTACCCGCTACAGATGACGGGGGGACACAACCGCTGGTCGATCCACGCGGCGTGGCGTGACAGCAAGCCGCTCTTGCGGCTACAACGGGGTGAGCCGGTGATCTTCACGAGCTCCGCCGATGCCGAGAGCCGCGGAATCAGCGACGGCGATCTCGTGCGCGTCTACAACGATCTCGGTGCATTCGAAATCCAGACCGCGGTGTCGCCCGCGCTGAAGCCCGGCCAGGTGGTCGTCTATCACGCCTGGGAGCCCTTCATGTTCAAGGGCCATGACTCCTACCAGTCACTGACCCCCAGCCCACTGAACCCGATCCAGCTGGCAGGGGGGTACTTCCACCTGCAGCCGATGGTCCTGATGCAATCGCCGGGTTGTAACGATCGAGGGACTCGGGTGGACGTGGAGAAGGTTCAGGCGGCAGTTGCAGTTTGAGGGTACGGGGAGATCGCGGATGAGTAGCGAGAACGGATCGCTTCGTTCCACGAAGCTCCCGTGTGAAGTCGCGCCATCCAGGTCTCCGGGTTAACCTGCTCTCCATCCCACTCACAAGGCGGTTGGAGCGACCCCACAACCGCGTACAGGAGGCCCAATGCCCGTCAGTCTCGACTTCTCCACCCTCGATCTCGTGGATGCTCTCGATCTCGCCATCATGATCGAAATCGAGGCCTACGAGCGCTACAAGACCTTTGCCGAGCAGATCGGGCATCGCGATGTGGGCGATGCCGCGTCCATCTTCCAATTGATGGCAACGAACGAAGAAAAGCACGGACGTCAGCTCATCGAGCGCAGGCACGAGTTGTTCGGCGATGCGCCGCCGCGCATCAGCAGAAGCGCCATCTTCGACGTCGAGGCACCCGAGTCGGGCGCTCCGCGCTCGAACATGTCCCCGCTGAAGGCATTTCAGCTGGCGCTGTCTTCGGAGGAAAAGGCCTTTTGGTTCTACGACGAGGCCCTCAAGCACGTGAGCGATCCCGCCGTATGCGAGCTGTTCACGGAGCTCCGCGACGAGGAGACCGAACACGTGCGCATGGTGAAAGAAGCGATCGAGGCTCTCCCCCCGGGCTCGGACGTCGAATTCGAGAACCAAGACGACTGGTACGAGTAAGACGAAGAAGCGGTCGATCGAAGTCCGATAACGCTCGAAGTGACTAGTTCCCCTCGGAGCCAGCGAGTGGGTCACCAAGACCGTTGATCATTGTTTTTCCGCGACGATTCTCCAGTTCAAGTCTGCAATCTTGGCCTTCTCGGCATCGGTCCAGGCTTGCCCGCCTTTTTGAAGTAGATCGAGCGACTCTTCGACCCACGGTGGTACGATTCCAACCGCCTCGAGGCCCCTGATCGCTCTTCGACCCATCAAGATCAAATCGCGCTTCTGCTCGCAAAGCGGCCAGGCTTCACTCTTCGAAGGCGCCGACACGAGAATCTTGAATCCGGCTCTTTCCAGAGCCGCACAGACATCGGCCGGATACATCGACTGAGTAGCCGCCAGAGTCGGCAGGAAGAGCCTGTGCAGTCTCACATGCTCTTCGTTCTCCCAATCGAAATAGGGGGTCAGCAGATACTCCGAACAGGCGTATCGAGCTCCGGGCTTCAACACGCGGGCCATTTCGATCGCATGGGCATCCAACTCGTCCTTCTTGAAGAAGGGCCAGACGGCCTGGAAGGAAAAACAGCCGTCGAAGGTCTTCTCTTCGTACTCGAGAGGCTTGTGATGATCACCAATCTGGAAATGAAGTCGATCGCTCATGCCACATTCCGCCGCCCAGTCGACAGCGTTCTCGATTTGATTCGGATCGATGTTGTAACCCGACACCTCGCCACCGGTCATCGTGGCGAAGTAATGTGAAATCCGCCCTCTCCCGCATCCCATGTCCAACAGATGAGACGTTTCGGGGCTCTTCAGATTCAGCTCTTTCAACACGTCTTGTTCAACCAACAACTGGTTCTTGTACAAACCCTCCGAATCGTCCAACTGCGGAGGAATGTAGAGCTTCTCCAAATCGAAGATCGACAACATGTTGTTCAAGACCTTGTAATAGTCCGCGACCGCTTTCGTCTCGTCCTCCGTCTTGGTCTCTTCACCTGCTTGCATCCGCTGAAAGAACTTGTACGCGTCGATGCACGCCTGCTTGTCCTCCTCGGGCAACGTTGCCAATCGCTTCAATCCGATGAACGCAGTCTTCGTTCTGTACCAATCCACTGTGCTACCCGCCTTGTGCAACCATGTAGAGGATCCGCGAATTGGAACTTCAAACCCGCTTTTCCCGTCCGACAACAGCCATTCAGTTTAGCAAGTTCGGGGTTGGCATGGTCCACGCCCCAGCAAGAACGCCTCGAAGGCCTCGGCCTGCAGGCAGAAGCTGCGGGCGCCGCGACTTCATGAACGCGGTATGATCGGCGTGAGAGGAAGAGACATGAATGGACATCAGCTCGGCCAAACACCGCTCGGAATCAACGAGAATGGCATCGCGTATCGACCCGCGGGTTTGCAACGTCTACCGCGCCGCATCGCAGCCACAGCCGCTGTCGTGCTGATGATCGGAACGCTGTCGCCTGCGGCGCAGGCTGCGAATGCCGACGATACCAGCGCGGGGCCGAGCGCGGGGGTGATCGCAGCCGATCTCCTGGTGGTTCGGTCGGCCGGGGCGCTGCTCTCCCTCTTCGGCGCTGTGCTGTTCATCCCTACGGCGCTACTCGCCAGTACCGGTGGGTGGGGCAACGTGATGGATGCCTACGAGCTTCTGATCCGGGAGCCCTTCGACACGACCTTCCGGCGGCCCTTGGGCTCGACCTGAGCGCACTCGGACGCAGCTGAGCTACTTCAGACCTTCCGGGGGCTTCGCAGCAGGATCCGGAGCGGCGTCCGGCATCCGGGCGACCGGCTGCTTTTCGTCCTTGACGCGGAGTTCGAGTCGCTTGCTCTGAGCCTCCGCCTCCGCCCGCGCCAGCCGTCGCTCGCGTTCAATTTCTCCGGCGAGGCGCCGACGAATTCGCTCGTTCCGCTCCCGCTCCGCGTCGAGCGTGAGCAGCGCCATGGACTCCAGGCACGCTTCGAGGCTGGCAACGCGCCGGGAAACGAGGTGCCTGGGGAGTGGGGACTCCGCTGCGTTCGGGTCGAGGTCGAGGTCGAAGACCTCCGATTGCGCCGGCGCGCCTTCCGATTCGGCGCGGATCTCGATGCGGTTGCTTCCCTGCTTGAGGCGGACGAAGCCGTGGAACGCACCGTCCGGTGCCACCGAGAAGGGGTACGCGTCGTCCCCGGTCGTCGCATTCCGGAGCGAGACCTGCGGCTCGCCCAGGACCACGGTCCGCACCGCCTCCACCAGATCGGCCGGATGTCTCACCGGCGTGAAGGCGCCGCCGGTGCGCTCGGCCATTTCCAACGCTGCCGTCGGGGAGCTGAGGGCGCGGCTCCCGATGGCGAAAGTGTGGATACGCACTCTCGCATTCCGCGCCCGCTCCGTGGCTTCGAGCACCGCGTCGATGTTCTTCGCCTTTTCCTTGGGGCCGAAGGGCAGCGTCGGGTAGCCGTCGGTGAAGAAGAGCACGAAGCGCCGACGCTGGAATTCGGAGGGGGCGTCGTCCCGGGTCGCTTCGAACTCGGCCACGGCGCGGTCGATCCCGGCCGCGATGTCCGTGCTTCCCTCGGGCGCCCGGCTCGCCATGCGATCCAGCGCAGCGTCGGCCGCGGCGTGGTCCAGCGCCAGCGGGGAGGCCGTCACGGCCGACGGGTTTCTGGGGACGATCCACTCGAAGGGCCGGGGCGGCGAGCCGGAGAAGCCGACGATCCCGACACGTGTCTGTACGGGGTGGAGACTGTAAAGGAGCTCGCGCGCGGCGGCGATCTCCGCGGCCAGGATCGAGTCGCCCGGATCGGAGCTCTCGAATTCTCCCGATTCGTCGACCCGCCCGCGTCCCACCAGGCCGTCGCCGTCGATGTCGGCGCCCGACGGGTCGTTGGTCGACTTGGACGTGTCGATCACGAAGACCACGTCGAAGAGCGTCCCACCGGCCCAGCCGGCCACGAAGGTGCCGCAGCCACCGGCTTCCGGAATGGTGGAGCCGTCGCTCGGGTACTCGACCACGAGGTTCATCCGCGATGCCAGTTCGAGCGTGTGCGCTTCGCGAGATTCGTGGGCGGCGTTTCCCGTATCCGGCGAAGACGGCTGTGCGAGGCTCTCGCGACCTGTTCCCACCAGGAGAGCGCACAGGAGAGCAGCCGCGATCCGCGACAGGTGGACTCCGCGGCGCTCGCCACAGGGTGCAAGACTCCAGCCCACCATCTCACCGCCCTCCGGTCGTAGCGATCAAGCGAACGAATCGCTCGCCGTAGTCATTGAAATCGGGGCTTGGCAGCGTGGACTTGACTCGAAAGCGCGGACCTGCGGATAAGACACAAGCTGGCTTCTGGCTCAAAGTCCGAGCATGGGCGTTATATCGGCTACGGGGAGCCCGCGTCGGGCCGCTGCGTCAGGTGCGGAGCTTGTAGCCGGTCTTGAAGATCCAGCGCACGGCCAGCAGGCAGACGACGAGGAAGGCCACGGTCGCGCCGAGGCTCGCGGCGATGCTGACGTCGGCGTTCTCGTAGAAGGCCCAGCGCATGCCGCTGACGAGATAGACGATGGGATTGAACAGGCTGATGGTCTGCCAGACCGGCGGCAGCATGTCGATCGAGTAGAAGGTGCCGCCCAGGAAGGTGAGCGGCATGATGACCAGCGTCGGCACGATCGTCAGCTTCTCCCAGCCATCCGCCCAGATCCCGAGGATGAAGCCGAACAGGCAGAACGAGACCGGGATCAGCACCAGGAAGGTGAGCATGACGAAGGGATGTCGGATCTGGAGGTCGACGAAGAAGCTCGCCGTCACCAGGATGATCGCGCCGATCAGGACCGACTTCGTCGCCGCCGCACCGACGTAGCCGAGCAGGACCTCGACGTAGGAGACCGGTGCCGACAACACTTCGAAGATCGTGCCGGTGAATTTCGGGAAATAGATGGCGAACGAGGAGTTCGAGATGCTCTCGGTCATGATGGAGAGCATGACGAGGCCGGGCACGATGAACGCGCCGTAACCGACGCCGTCGATCTCGCTGATGCGAGAGCCGATCGCCGAACCGAAGATCACGAAATACAGCGAGGTCGACAGGACGGGCGCGACGATGCTCTGCACCGAGGTCCGGAACATGCGGGCCATTTCGAAGCGGTAGATGGCCCGGACCGCATGGAAGTTCATCGCCGCTGTCTCACCAGATCGACGAAGATCTCTTCGAGCGAACTCTGCGTCGTCCGCAGGTCGTTCACGCGCACGCCGGCGTCGCGCAGGTCCGCGAGCAGCGCCGTGATCCCGGTGTGCTCCGTCTGGGTGTCGTAGGTGTAGACCAGCTCGGCTCCCTCCTCGCTCAGTTCGAGTCCGTGCCGAGCCAGGCTCGAGGGCAAAGCGGTGAGGGCCTCACTCAGGCTCAACATCAGATGCTTCTTACCGAGTTCACGCATCAAGAGGTCCTTCTCCCGAACCAGGATCAGCTCCCCGTGATCGATGATGCCCACCCGGTCGGCGAGCTGCTCGGCCTCTTCGATGTAGTGGGTCGTGAGAATGACCGTGACTCCCTGCTCGCGCAGGGACTTGACGACGTGCCACAGGTCCTGACGAAGCTCGACATCGACACCAGCGGTCGGCTCGTCGAGAAACAGCACATCGGGTTCGTGCGACAGGGCCTTGGCGATGAGGACACGGCGCTTCATGCCCCCCGACAGTTCGATGATCTTGGAATTTCGTCGATCCCAGAGCGACAGCGATCGGAGCACTTTCTCGATGTGCGCGGGGCTCGGCGGCTTGCCGAAGAGGCCACGACTGAAGCTGACGGTGTCCCATACGGTCTCGAAGGTCTCGGTCGGGGCCTCCTGGGGAACGAGCCCGATCATGGCGCGGGTGATGCGGTAGTCCCGGACGATGTCGTGGCCGTCGACGAGCACCCGGCCACGCGTCGGATTGACGATTCCGCAGACGATGCTGATCAACGTCGTCTTCCCGGCACCGTTCGGGCCGAGCAGCGCAAAGATCTCGCCGCGCACGATCTCGAGATTCACCTCCGAAAGCGCTTCGAAGCCGTCGGCGAATGTCTTGCTCAGTTCCTGGATCGTGATCATGGCGGACATGGCCGGCAAGCATAAGCCTTCGCAGGCGGCCCTGCCGTCCCAAACGGCAACCCGCGATTGGATTCACACTCGTGGAATACCATGGCTGCGAATGGAATCGGTCGTTCCATGGGGTCTTGAATGTCCTCTGCCTATGCCGTTCCCTCCGCCCGTCACCAGCGCGACCTTGCCCCGAAGCTCCACCGACATCATCGGGCCGTCCATCCCCCGTCGACCGTGATGACGGTCCCGGTGACGAACGTGGATGCGGGGCCGGCGAGGAAGAGCAAGGCTCCGTCGAGTTCACCCTCCTCGCCGGTCCGCCCGAGCGGAGTGTTGCGCTCCAGCCACGCACGCGAGCGCTCCTCACCGAGGAGCTGTGCGGTCGACTCCGTGGAGAAGTAGCCCGGCGCGAGGGCGTTCACTCGGACACGACGGTCGGCCCACTCCACGGCCAGCTGACGGGTGAGCCCCTCGAGTCCGGCCTTCGAAGCACAGTAGGCCGCCTGGTTGAAGGGGCTGCTCGCCACTCGGGCGAGGATCGACGACACGTTGACGACGGAGCCGCCCGACACGGCTAGCGCGGGAAACGCCGCGACGGAGAGGGCGAAGGCGGCGGAGAGGTTGGTGGCGAGAACCTCGTCGAAGGCTTCCGGGCCTGTGGTCTCGGCCGGCCCGGCCGAGCCCGCCGTGCCAGCGTTGTTCACGAGGACGTCGATCGATCCCGTCTTCTCGGCGGCCACCGCGACCAGGCGGGCACGGTCGTCCGCGTCGGTCACGTCGCACTCCACGGCTGTCACCAGCCTGTTCGCGTCGGCCAGCGCAGCCAGCCGGTCACCACGGCGGGCAGCCGCAACGATGCGGGCACCCGCGCCGGTCAGCACACGGACGAAGCGCAGACCGAGGCCGCTCGACGCGCCTGTCACGATGGCGACCTTGCCGTCCAGCCGAAAGAGGTGGTCCGTGGTCAGTGGGGTGTGCATGTACGTACCCTCCATCGTAAGGTTCGTATGAAC
The DNA here is from genome assembly GCA_964196055.1 of uncultured Gammaproteobacteria bacterium. GTDB lineage: Bacteria > Myxococcota_A > UBA9160 > UBA9160 > SMWR01 > JAFDEI01. The sequence continues at coordinate 44,139 of CAXMSF010000165.1, forward strand.
ATGATATCGGCATCGAATTCGGAGGGCCCATGACTGCCGAGGGGAAGGTCGTGGTGGTCACTGCAGCCGCGGGAGCAGGAGTGGGCAGGGCGATCGCCCAGAGGTTCGTCAGCGAGGGGGCGACCGTCGTCATCTCCGATGCCCACGCCAAGCGCCTGCCCGTCACTGCGGCGGAGCTCGGCGTGGAGGGTGAGGTGGTCGATGTCGGCGACTCCGATGCGCTGGTGGCCCACCTGGAGGGGGTCATGTCGCGCCACGGCCGCATCGACGTCCTGGTGAGCTGCGCTGGCATCAACACCGTCGCGCCCGCCTGGGAGCTGGGGCCGGCGGACTGGCGCAGGACCCTCGAGGTGAACCTGACGGCACCCTTCATGGCCGCCCGGACCGTGCTGCCCTCGATGCTGGAGCGTCAGAGCGGGAGCATCATCAACATCTCGTCCATCGCCGCGTGGCTGCCGTCGGAAGGAGAATGCGCGTACCAGGCGACGAAGGCCGGGCTGCTCGGCCTCACCCGTGCGCTCGCGTTGGAGGCTGCACCGTTCAGCGTGAGGGTGAACGCCATCGCTCCCGGTCTGGTGGACAACCCGTTCCTCACTCGCCTCTACGGCGAGGAGCACGTCGCGCGCCTCCAGTCCCGCATCCCGATGAAGCGCAGCGCTCACCCTGCCGAGATCGCCGGTGCCGCCTTCTGGCTGGCCTCCGACGACGCCGCCTACATCACCGGGGAGTGCCTCACGCTGGCAGGCGGCTGGTACATGCGTCCCTGACCTGGGCCAGGTCAAGCGTTAAAGGCTACCAGCAGCCCGCAGCTGCCTCCCGACACGCTCGGCGAGATCGACGAGCGTGGTCCCCGCCGTGAAGACCTCATCCACGCCGAGTCGATGGAGTTCGGCGATGTCACGCGGCGGGATCGTCCCGCCGGCAAAGATGGTGATCCTGCGGCTCGCCCCGTCCCGCACGAGCGGCACGAACTCGGTGAAGATGGAGAGGTGAGCGCCCGAGTGCAGGCTGATGCCGGCGGCATCGACGTCCTCGTCGATCGCGATACGTGCGAGCTCGGCCGGTGTGTAGCCGCTCGGAATGTAGATGACCTCATAGCCCGCATCCCTCAGCGCCCGGCTGACGATGATGGCTCCACGGTCGTGCTTGTCGATGCCGCACTTGGCGACCAGGATTCGAGAAGTCATGGTCTGGCGTGCTCCGAGGTGTCGACTATCCCGCGAACGGGGGCGGCTGGGCGTAGCTGCCCCAGTGGGACCGCAGCTCGGTCACGATCTCTCCAACCGTGACTCCGGCGGATGCTGCGCTCATGAAGTGGGGGAAGAGGTTCTCTCCCGAGACGGCGACACGACGGATGTCGGCCAGGCTCGCCGAGACCGCCGACGGATCCCGCGCCTCGCGCCAGGCGTGGAGACGTCCGAGCTGCTTCTGCTCGAGAGCGGGATCGTCCTCGAACAGCTCGATGTCGGGCACTTCGTCGCTGCGAAACACGTTCACGGCGACGACGGGGCGCTCGCCGCTCTCGAAGGCCATGTGGTCCTCCCAGCTCTGCTCGCGGATGACCCGGTGGAAGTAGCCCGCGTCGAGAGCCGCGAAGACGGCCTCTTGCATCGTCGGGCCGAAGGCCTCCACCGCCTCCAGAAACTGGCGACCTTCCCGTTCCACTGCGTCCGTCAGCCCCTCGACGAAGTACGAGCCGCCCAGCGGGTCGGCGACCCGACCGACTCCGCTCTCCAGGTCCAGGATCTGCTGGGTGCGCAGGGCGATGCGCGCTCCCTTCTCCGACGGGATGGAGAGCGCCTCGTCCATCGAGTTGGTGTGCAGGCTGTTGGTCCCGCCGAGGACGGCGGCCAGTGCCTGGACGGTCGTTCGGACGATGTTGTTCTCGGGCTCCTGCGCGGTGCACGAGCTCCCGGCCGTCTGCACGTGGCACCTCATGGCCAGGGCCTTGGGCTCTGTGATCCCGAACCGGTGCTGAAGCTCTGTGGCCCAGACCCGCCGGAAGGCCCGGAGCTTGGCGACCTCCTCGAAGAAGTCGTTGTTCACCTCCAGGAAGAACGACAGGCGGGCGGCGAAGACGTTCGGATCGAGCCCCCGATCCCTCGCGGCCTCGATGTACGCGATCCCACACGCGATGGTGAAGCCCAGTTCCATCGCAGCCGTCGCGCCGGCCTCGCGAGCGTGGTAGCCGCAGATGCCGAGCGTGTTCCACCTCGGCATCTCGGCCGTGCAGTACTCGACGAGGTCCGTCGCCAACCGGAGCGACGGGCGAGGCGGGAAGAGATAGGTCTGGGCGCCGTAGTACGCCGTGAGAGGGTCGTTCAGGCTGACCCCGACGAGGTCCTTCAATAAGACGCCGCCGGTGCGACAGGCCTCTGCGTAGTACGCCACCAAGATCGGCGACATGCCGGTGGCGACGAGGCTCAGCGACGTCTGACGCGGGTCGAAGGGCTCGATGAGGTCGCGCATGTCCTTGATCGAGTCCACCGCCACCCCGCCCCGGCCGACCTGCCCCGATGCTGCGGGATCGTCGGAGTCGTAGCCGTTGAGGGTTGGCTGGTCGAAGACGACGTTGAGGACGCTGCCGTGGAAGCCGCTCAGGCCCGCCTGCAGGAGGTACTCGAGGCGTTCACGGGTCTCCTCCGCCGTCCCGAAGCCCACGACCTGCTGGGTCTGCCACGTGACGTTGCGGAAGCCAGTGGGGTAGACGCTGCGCGTGAATGGCGGTGAACCGGGGAGCCCCAGCCGAGTCAGGACCTCCTCCTCACCGATGGGAGCGTCCTCGGGCCCGTACCCCTGCTCGACCGGGATGCCGCCGTGCGTGTGCGTCATCCAGGGTCGCGCCGGTCGGGATCGTTCGATGGCCGCGGCCTGCGCGCGCCACCTCTCGCGTTGCGCCTCGTAGCCGTCTTTCATACAAACACGATATCGCATTCATATTCGCGATCCGAAAGAGCCCGATGAACCATCACCTCCGTCGTCGTCTCGCCGAGAGCATCACCGCGCTCGAGCGCGGTGACATCAGTGTCCTGAGCGCGTTCGACAGCCCGTCGCTGTCCCACATCATCGGCCTGACCGGCTCGCCGGGCGTCGGCAAGTCCTGTCTGACCTCGGCAATCGTAACCGAGCTGCGCGCTCGGGGCAGGACGGTGGCGGTCATCGCGATCGACCCGTCGTCGCCCACGACGGGAGGGTCGCTCCTCGGCGACAGGCTTCGGATGGGCAAGCACCGCAGCGACGCTGCCGTCTACATCCGCTCCATCGCCTCGCGCGGGCACCTCGGAGGGGCCTCGTCCAGCACTCCGCTGGTCCTCAGCCTCCTCGAGCGTGCGGGCTTCGACACGATCCTGGTGGAGACCGTGGGGGTCGGTCAGTCCGAAACGGAGATCCGCCACCTGGCCGACACCATGGTGTGGATGACGGCGCCCGGGCTCGGAGACGACATCCAGGCAGCCAAGGCCGGTGTCCTCGAGGTCGCCGACGTGCTCGTCGTGAACAAGTCCGACCTGCAGGGCGCCGACGAGACGGCCGAGCAGCTGCGATCGGCGCTCCACCAGGCGCCTGCCGTCGGGGTCGGGCAGTGGCAGCCCGAGGTGGTGTGCACCAGCGCCGTCGACGAGTCGGGCGTCAGCGAGTTCCTGGACGTCCTCGATCGACACCTCGCCGCAGAGGGAGCAGACGCGAGACGGGCTCTACGCGAGAAGCGCTTCGGCCAGGTGGTGGTCGAGCTCTCGCTCGACCAGCTGCGCGAGCGCATCCTGACCGCAGCGAAACCGGACGGCCGACCTCTCGTCGAGTGCATCGTCAACCGGCTCGCCCGGGGCGAGATGGAACTCGGCGATGCAGTGGCTCACGTGGTCGAGGCAGTCACCCGCTGACCAGCGAGCCCGCATCGATTCGATCTCGTAGTCAGAAAATTCGCCCTATCTACCACCCACCAACTCGCCAGGTAGTTGAACTCGAACCGGACCCGCCCGACACACCACGGAGTCATCCGGCACCAGCCGCTGGTACCTGGGCAACAACCGCGATTTATTCGTGAATGATCGCGCAACGTTATGGCGGAGCGAACGGAACTCGCGAGCCAGCGAAGCTGGCGAAGCGCATGGCGAGCCAAGCTCGCCCGCGAACCCGTCCGTGATCAACCCACCCGAGATCGCGGATGAATATCGAGAACACTCAATCCTCTCCACGCGGGTCCTCGGCGAGGTTCCGAGCGTCGATCAGCACGCCGGTTCCCCGTGGGAGAAGGTGCGGCGTCCGCAGAACCTTCCGCGGCGGACCTCCCCGCCTCCCACGAGCATCGCAATCACCGCAGCAGTATCCTCTCTGAATCGATGTGGGTGCACCCTACCCTGCCGGTGCGCTGCGCCAAGGCGCGGTGGAGTGAATAATCCGCAGCTCGCGAGCGTCTGTCACGTAGGAACCGCTGGCTGCGGATCCCGCTTCGGCGTGGGGTGACGAGACCACCGTTCCCCCGCCAAAAGGAGGACGTGATGACTTCCCGACTCACTCTGGCGATTCTCCTGGTCGCAGGCCTCGGCATTCCGGATGCCGCTCGAGCTGAGCCGACCGTCAGCGACAACGACGCCTGGATGATTCAGGACTCGGCCCAGAACTCGATGGAGTATGCGAAGACCAACCAGACCACCGTCTGGCAGAACCCCGACACCGGCAGCACCGGCGACATCACCCCGGTCCTCACCTACCAGAACGACCAGGGCGAGTACTGCCGCGAGTATCAGCAGACCGTGACCATCGGCGGCGAACAGCAGCAGGTGTACGGCACGGCCTGCCGCATGTCGGACGGAACTTGGGAGATCGTGAGCAGCGAAGCGCTCGATGACCCGCAGCCGGCACCCACGACCGTGGTCTATCGCGACCGGGTGGTCTACCAGCCGGCGCCGCCCCCGGCTTACGGATACCCCGCCCTCTGGCCCTTCGCGTTCAGCTTCGCCTGGTTCGACAACAATTGGGGCCTGCGCATCGGCTCGGGCGGTTACCCGTACGGGTACTACGGCGGCGGGTATTACTACCGCGACTATCGGCACGGATACTACCGCGGCGGGCGCTACCGCCACGCGCGTTATCACCGCGTCGACCACTACCGCGGTGGGAATCGCGGCGGCGGCGGACACTACCGCGGCGGAGATCGTCACCGCGGCCGCAACGACCGTGGGGCGCACCGGGGCGGCGGAGGCCGGGGCGGGAAGCGCGGCGGCGGAAGCCGTCACGCCAGCCACCGTCGCTGACCTCCGGGCGAAGAGTGATCGCCTCACGGCGGCGGGCTCCACGAAATCGCGACGGGTGAGCAAGCAGAGTAAGGACGCGCGGCCATGTCCTTGAACTACGACCATGCGACATTCGAAGAGATGGCCGCAATCAAGCGCGAAGCAGTGGAGAGGACGGGGCTCAGCGACTTTGGCGATCCCGCTTTCGAGGGCCCGCTGCTGGCATGGGTCCATGATCTCGGGAATCCGAGTATCAACGACTTCGGACGCCAATTCTTGCGCCGTCTGGCA
>CAXMSF010000166.1:0-2668 GCA_964196055.1 uncultured Gammaproteobacteria bacterium
CGGCTCAAGGACGGAGAAGAGCTACGAGCGCGCGCGGTCGTTTCGACCCTCGATGCCAAGAACACCTTCCTGCGTCTGTGCTAGCCGGGCAGCCTGCCCAGCGAGTTCACGAACGCCGTCGAGGACATCCAGTACACCGACGGCTACGTGCAGCTCCATATGACGATCAAGCAGCTGCCGACCTTCACCAAGCAACTCGAGTTCGTGAACGGCACCGTGCAGAGCTGGCTCGTCGCCTACATCCGCTCGCCCGAGCAGATGCACCGCGCCTGGAAGCAGTGCGAAGCGGGTGAAGTGCCCGACGATCCCGCGGTCTACTGCTACTTCCCGTCACAGCTCGACCCGAGCCTCTCGCCCGGGGACGGCACGCACACCTGCACGATGTTCTCGCACTACTTCCCGTCGGACATTCCGCCGGGCAAGCACAACGAGATGAAGGATCTCTACGTCGAACGGATGCTGGGCCAGATCGAGAAGGTGGTGCCGGACTTCCGGGAGTTGATCATGGACAAGGTGGTCTTCACCCAGCAGTACTTCGAGAAGACCTTCGGCGCGACCGAGGGGGACTTCGCGCTCGGCCTGCTGCATCCGGGCCAGATGTTCGGCGACCGGCCGGTTCCGGGCTGGGCCAACTACGAGACTCCGCTCGAGAACCTCTTCATGGCGGGCGCGGCCTGCCACCCCGGGCCCGGAGTCACGTGTCTGCCCGGACTGAACGGCGCGCGGGTGGTGCTGGCAAAGCTCGCGGGCGAAGCGGAATCGCCGGCTTCGGCTGTCGCGTAGGCGCCTGGCGATCTCATGGGCGACTTTCTTACGGGCGGCAATCCGCTCGTTCTGTGCATTCCCTTGATCAGCGGCTTCATCGGCTGGTTCACCAACTGGATCGCTGTGAAGGCGATGCTCTACCCGGTGGAGTTCGTGGGCATTCCGCCGCTGTTCGGCTGGCAGGGTGTCGTGCCGAAGAACGCCGAAGACCTGTCGACGAACTTCAGCGAGCTCATCCACGACAAGCTGATCGACCTCGAGCAGATCTTTTCGGACATCGGTCACGACGACAACGAGGCGATCAAGCAGGTCGTCGACGAGGTTTCCGAAGAGATTCTGTATGAGTTCTCGACGAACCTGGCGCCCGACAAATGGGCGCGAGCCCGTGAGAAGCTGCGCTCGTACATCAGCGACCTCGTGCATCGCAACGTTCGGAACGTCACGAAAGAGATTCTCGATCGCATGAGCCGCGAAGCCAGCGATTTCATCGACATCGATTCGATCGTGCGTGAAGCGATGGTGGAGGATCGGGCGCTGCTCGGGCGTGTGATGATGGAGATCGCGGGGCCCGAGTTCAAGTTCATCGAGCGCTCGGGCCTGTATTTCGGCGCCGCGTTCGGGGTGATCCAGATGTTCGTCTGGATCGCGTATCCGGAAGGTTGGGTGCTGCCCGCCGCGGGTTTCTTCGTCGGCTACGCGACCAACTGGCTCGCGATGACGCTGATCTTCGAGCCGCGCGAGCCCGTGCAGCTGGGGCCCTTCCGCGTACAGGGGGTCTTCATCAAGCGCCAACTCGAGGTCGCCCGGAAGTTCGCCGACGTGATCGCCGACCGCGTCTTGAACAGCGACAACCTGATTCAGCATCTGAGCGAAGGTCCTTCGCGAGAGCCGGTGATGCGGATCGTCGAGGAGCAGGTCGAGGCGAGCATGCAGGTCTACGAGCGCGACGCGATGGTGGGCATGCTGATCACGAAGCAGCAGATCGCCGACGCCAAACAGGACATGCTCGAGCGTGTTCGAAACGCCGATATGGCGCAGAGCGGACCGGTCCACGCCTTCGCGGATCAGTCGGACCGCATCCACGCGCAGATCGAGAAGAACCTGCAGGAACTCGACTCCTCCGAATTCAGCAGCGTGCTGCGGCCCGTGTTTCAGAAGGACGAGTGGAAGCTCGTGCTGGCGGGCGGCGTCATCGGAACGGGCATCGGCGCACTGCAGGTCACATTCATCTTCGGCGGCTTCTAGCCTCGGGCTCCGGCTTCGAGTCGTCCTCTGTCTCGCGCTACCGTGTCGTTCGAGAACGAAGAGCAGGGATTCCCGGCCGTGAGGAGAAGCGCATGCCGCAGCGCCTGAGCGACGCCGAGGTCCTGGAACTCGGCGATCTGAATCTCGCCGAGTCGGCGCGAGAGATGCTGCGCTGGCACACCGGATACTTCATGCAGGAGGCCGACGACCTCTTGCTCGTGGCCAGCCACGACCCGTTTCCGGTCGGCTACAGCAATACCGCGATGCCGCTGGGCACTGCGTCGCCCGCGGACCCGGCGGCTCTACTCGAGAGCACGGAACACTTCTTCGACGCGCGCGGGCGGGGATTCACGCTCTGGGTACGCGCGCATCTCGACGCATCGCTCTCGAAGCACGCGGAATCGCGCGGGCTGTCGGCCCTGGTGGACATGCCGGGCATGGTGCTGGACGCGCCCGTGAAGGACGCCGCCTTGGGCTCCGGCATTCGGGTCGAGGAAGTCGCAGACGCCGCGCGGCTGCGCGACCTCGGCGTGGTATTGCCGGCCGCCTACTCGACGATGGGTCTGCCGGAAGAGAATTCCCGCGCGCTCTTCGCGATGCCCGAGCGCATCGCCCACCCTCACGTGATCGCCGTCGTGGGGTATCAGGGCGACCGGCC
>CAXMSF010000167.1:0-4446 GCA_964196055.1 uncultured Gammaproteobacteria bacterium
AGCGCGTGCGCGAAGCCGTGCGCTGCCCGGTGGTCTACATCGGCGGTTGCTCGAGTCGCGAGAGTGCTGAGACGCTGATGCGTGAGGGCTTCGATTTCATCCAGCTGGGCCGCACGCTGATCGAGGATCCCGATTTCGTGAAGCACGCGATGGCGGATCCCGACTACCTGAACGGCTGCAACCATTGCAACCGCTGCACCGCCTTGATCGAGCACCCGGAAGGAATCCGCTGCGTGCTGCACGACACGGCCTGAACGCAGCAATGGACAAGCAACGCAGGACCCAGGCCGAACGTCGCGCGGAAACCCGCGCGGCGGTACTCGAGAGCGCCTGCCGGTTGTTCGGGAACAAGGGCTACGCGGACACCAGCCTCGACGAGATCGCCACCGGCAGCGGCCTGACGATCCGTCCGATCTATCACTATTTCGGCAACAAGGTGCGGCTCTTCGCGGCCGTGAACGACGTGATGGAGGAGCGCATCGTCGCGTCGCTGCAGGCGAATGCCGCCGACGCGCCGAAGGACCCGGTCCTGTCGGCCTGGCGCGCATTTCTCGGCCTCTGCGAGGATTCGGAGTTCCTCCGCATCGTGCTGATCGACAGCCCGAACATCCTCGGACGGGAGCGCTGGGCCGAGAGTCCGGTCACCCGCACGGCCGCGGCGCTGTTCTTCGAAACTCGTGACGACCTGGATCGGCGCAGCGCGGAAATCGTCGGACGAATGCTCATCGGTGCGCTGTCGGAGGCTGCCCTCGCGATTGCCGAGAGCGACGACCCGGCCTCGGCTGGGCGCGCGGCCGAGACGATCGTGAAGCGCGTTGCCGGGGCCCTGCTCGATTCGGAAAACGCAGAATGAAGAATCCGGGCAACCGCGTCGCGAGAATGCGAGATCGCCAACCGTCCAATGGCGCCAATTCGACCATTACCTGTGGATCATCCGCGCGGAATCACCGTGAAGCCTTGGTTCGGGAAGTCGCCATCCAGCGTAATTCGAAAAGACGGGGCGGCTGCTCCGATGGAACAGCCGCCCCGTGACGCCCTGAAGGATATTCAGCCTTTGCTTACTTCTTCATCCGACTGCGGCCGATGAGCCCCATCGCCACGACACCGGAGCCGATCATCAGAAGCAGGCCCGGCTCGGGAATGAAGTGCAGGGTCATCACGGCGAACAGGGAGAGGGCGCTGGCGTTGCCCGAGAGTCCCTCCACGGTGATCTGCTGTGGTGAGATCAACTGAATCACCCCGGATCCAGTCGCGGTCGACGAGTTATTCGATGCGGCACCGTGTATGAAGCCAGTCCTAGTGAACGTCGTGAAGCCGCCGTCCTTCGTCTGGTTGATGGCGGTCACACTGCCGAGGGTCCAGGGGGCGATTTGGATCGAGATCCGAACAACTCCGTTTCCGCCCATCGTCAGCAGGCCGCCGACGCCGAGGCCCGTCGCGCCGCTGTTCAAGGTGAGGGGGACCGAAATCGACGGGTTGCAAATACCAGGCGCGAATAGACAGACGCGCGTAACTCCGGGAACGGGAAGAGTAGCCGGTGGATTCAGAGGCGGTGCGCCGGAGATCCCGCTGAGCGTACCGGTGCCGAGCGTCACGGCCAGCTGGTACGACGGGATCGTACCGGTGGTGTCCGGATCGGTGACCGGAATCGTTCCTGACCCCGTGATGCCACCCGCGAGGCGCAGCGTATTCAGGTGACTTCCGCCGCCCGAATTATTGACTGTCGCAACACCAGAGCCCTTAAATGTGACCTCTGGCAGCGCCCCAACGTCGATGTCCAACGTGCCGTGCCAGCCAAGAGTCTTGGCACTTGCCTGCCCTGCGCCGAATAACAGGAACAGCGCGAGAGCATACCTGGTGAGTTGCCTCATCGTTCGTCTCCTTTCGATTCTGCTGCGATCGCCTGGCCACTACCGCGGCCCTCAGTTCATTCTCCCTGAATCAAGAACGAGATTACAGGGGAACCTTCACAAAATCGGGATCATTCCCGACCTCTTCCCGCCGTGGTCGATCGCGACCATCCAGCACGGAACCCCGATTCCTCGGGCGCCTCCATCCCACCGAGGCCGGAGCCGAGCCCAATGGGCCTGCCGACGAAGAAGCTGCCGGGGTGGGGGCTTCCCATCCGAGTGGTAAGCTGTCGGCCCCGCCATCTACTTTGGCAGATTCGAGCGTCCCGGGTCCCATGACGTCCCATCTCACCACCCAGGCTGGATTCCTTCCCACCAGCGCGGCCGAACTGCGCGCACTCGGTTGGGATCAGCCGGATGTCGTCTTCGTCTCCGGAGACGCCTATGTCGATCACCCGTCTTTCGCTGCCGCCATCCTCGGTCGCTGGCTCGTGTCTCACGGCTTTCGTGTGGCAATCCTCGCCCAGCCCGACTGGCGCAGCGCCGACCCCTGGCGCGCACTCGGCCGGCCGAGGCTCTTCTACGGCGTGAGCGCGGGCAACATGGACTCGATGATCAATCACTACACCGCGAATCGGAAGCGACGGAATGCCGACGCGTATTCCCCGGGTGGACGCATCGGACTCCGCCCCGATCGACCGACGGCGCCGTACGCACAGCGTTGCCGCGAAGCGTACAAGGGCGTCCCGATCGTGATCGGCGGCGTCGAGGCATCGTTGCGCCGCATTGCCCACTACGACTACTGGTCGGACAAAGTACTTCCGAGTCACCTCGTCCCATCGAAGGCGGACTTGCTCTCATTCGGAATGGGCGAGCGCACCATTCTCGAAATCGCGCAGCGACTCGCTGCCGGCGAGAACGTCCGCAACCTGCGCGACCTGCGCGGCGTCGCATACCTGCTCGGGCGCAACGAGGAACTCGCGGATCGTCGCTGGAGGGATTCGGCGAGTGACGGCGAAACCGTCGAACTGCCGTCCTACGAAGAGGTTTCCCGCGACAAACATGCCTTCGCTCAGATGACACGGCGTTTTCACGAAGAGACGAACCCGCTGAATGCTCGACGACTCACGCAGCGACACGGCGACCGGCGGCTCGTGGTCAACCCGCCCGGCCTTGCGCTGTCGACGCAAGAACTCGACGCCGTCCACGAACTCCCCTTTACCCGCCGCCCGCATCCCAGCTACTCGGCTGAAGGCGATGCGATTCCTGCGTGGCAGACGATCAAGGATTCCGTGCAGATCATGCGCGGTTGCTTCGGAGGCTGCACCTTCTGCTCGATCACGATGCATCAAGGTCGTGCAATACAGAGCCGCAGCGAAGGCTCTGTGCTTCGCGAGGTGAAGGAGCTCGCCCGTCGCCCCGACTTCTCGGGCCACATCAGCGACCTCGGCGGACCGACCGCGAACATGTACCGGATGCGCTGCAGCGCCCCGGAGGCCGAAGCCCTTTGTCGACGCCCGTCATGCGTCCATCCGAAGATCTGCAAGCTGCTCGACACCAGTCACACAGCATTGCGCGAACTCATGCGCAAGAGCCGGGAAATCCCCGGCGTGAAGAAGGTCCACATTGCATCCGGCATTCGAATGGACCTCGCGGCCGAGGAAGCCGGCTACATCGACGACCTCACGCGGCACCATGTCGGTGGCCACCTCAAAGTCGCACCCGAGCATGCGAGCGATTCGGTGCTTCGAATCATGAAGAAGCCCCCTACAGCAAGCTTCGAACGATTTGCCGAGCGCTTCGAGCAGTCATCCCGTCGCGCGGGCAAGGAGCAGTACCTGCTTCCCTACTACATCGCGAGTCACCCCGGTAGCGGAGTCGACGAGATGATCGAACTCGCCGTCTTCCTCAAGCAGCACGGCTATCGCCCACGCCAGGTCCAGGACTTCATTCCTGCGCCGATGGATGTCGCAACTTGCATTCACTACACCGGGCTCGATCCCTACTCGATGAAACCGGTCAAGACGGTGAAGCGCCTGCGTGACCGTGAGGTCCAGCGAGCGCTGCTGCAATTCTTCGCGCCCGAGAACTATTTCAAGGTCCGCGATGCACTTCGCAAGGCCGGCCGTACGGACCTGATCGGCGCGGGAGAACAATGCCTGATCGGCGCGAGCCCGCCGCCGGCGGCCGTCCGGGCTCAACGAACACCAGCGCCTTCGGCCACCCGCGAGCGCGACGGTGACCGCAAGTCGGAACAGGGATACCGCCGCGCGTCGCGCGAGCGCGGCAGCAAGCGAACTCAGGAGCGAATTCGCAAGCCCGGCAGCGAGGACGAGGACCGTCCCTGAGGCTCGACAATCCATGCGCTGCTGCCAGCCCGGTGGACGGGCTAGAAGCTGGTCGATCCGATGTGCGGAAGCACCTTCGAGGCGTAGAGTTCGAGGCTCTGCCAGCCGAGCTCCGGTGGGGTGCCGCCGCAGAGTGGGAAGTGAACGACCGCTCCGTCGGGGTTTTCCTGCGCGTACGCGATGCACTGCTCCGGCGTCAGGATCTTGTACTTCCCTTCCGCGCGCAGACTCTCGATCGTCGTCGCCTC
>CAXMSF010000168.1:0-3809 GCA_964196055.1 uncultured Gammaproteobacteria bacterium
TATGCCGAGCACGCCAGGCCGATCGCCGCGATGGCGAAGCCGTGCAACGTGAGCCCCAAGAAGACGGCGGCCAGGTGTTGCAAGCCGATGCCTCCCTTGCTGATCGCCGTCGCGGGGTAGATGAAGGCGACGAGCATCATCAGCATGACGAAAGCGAAGGTCACGATGAACTTGCCGACCACGATCAGGCTCGGGGTGAGGTGGGTCGAGACCAACAGCTCGTCGGTGCCGCGTGCGCGTTCTTCGGAGAAGACCCGCATCGTGACGAGCGGGACCGCACCGATCAGGGTGAGCCCCAGGGTTTCCATCACGGGGAAGAACACGGTGTCCCAGAGGTTGATGTAGTCGGGGATGGTGTCGGTCTCGAAGCCACCCATGGTGGTGCTCGCGTAGACGAAGAGAATCTGGTTGTAGAGGCGCAGATGGTCGAAGAAGATCAGCGCGGTCACGATCGCGACCATCGTGAGGGTGAGGTAGGCGGTCGGGGAGCCGAAGAGGATCGCGAACTCTTTGCGGATCAGCGCGCGCAGGGCGATCACGAGCGGGCGTCCTCTCGTGGCCGGAATAGTGCGTGCGGGTCGTCGCCGCACAGCACCTCGGAGGTTGCACCGCGCGCGACCAGCCGGCCCGCTTCGAGCACCGCCACCTGCGAGGTCAGTCGTCGCGCCTCCTCGAGGTCGTGGGTGCACAGCAGCACGGTGCGGTTGCCGCGCAGCGACTCGAGCTCGTCCTGGACGTATCCGCGTTGAACCGGGTCGAGGCCTCCGGTCGGCTCGTCGACGATCACGAGCGGTGGGTCGTGGAGGAACGCCTGCGCGAGCGAGACACGTTGCTGGAGCCCCTTCGACAGGTTGCCGATCTGGCGCCCAACGACCTCATGGAGTTGAAACTGCTCGATCGCACGATCGACCGCGGCCGCGAGCGATGGGCCTTCGAGCCCACGCGTACCGCCCATGAAACGCAGGAAGCCGCGAACCCGCAATTCCGGATACAGGCGCGACGTTTCCATCGCGAAGCCGAGGCGCTGCTTGACCGCACGCGGGTCGCGCGTCGGCGAGTAGCCGCCGACGCGAATACTGCCGTCGTCGGGGAGCAGGAAACCGGTGACGAGCCGGATGAATGTGGTCTTGCCGGCTCCGTTCGCCCCCATCAGACCGAAGGTCTGGTTCGCCGGGATGTCGAGATCGAGCGCCGCCAGCGCCGTGCGCTTTCCGAAGCGCCGCGTCAGGCCACGCGCCTCGATCGCGATGCCGCCCGGTTCGTCGCTTTGGACGGCTGCCCCGTCCGCTGCGCGCCCGCTTTCCATTCAAATGCCTCCCGCCCGTCCCGCCGTCGCCGCCGATTTCGCTGTGCCACTCGTGTGTGGGATCAGCCTGCCGGTTGCTGTGATGCGGGTCAACGGTCTGGGGTTTTCGTCTCCATGGTCTACCAGCTTCGAAGCACGGCAAAGTAGTCCGGCCAGGTCTTCGATACGCAGCCCGGGTCGAGGATCACGACGCCGGGAACGCGCAGCCCCGCCAGCGCGAATGCCATCGCCATCCGGTGGTCGTCGTAGGTGGCGATTTCGGCGCCGTGTAGTGCCCCGGGACGGATCGTGAGGGAGTCAGCGCTCGCCTGGGCGTCGGCGCCGAGCCTGCGCAGCTCGGTTTCGAGCGCCGCGAGTCGATCGGTTTCCTTGATGCGCAGGTTCGCGACGTTGCGGATCCGCGTTTCGCCGTCCGCGAAGAGGGCGACCACCGCGAGCGCGAGGACGGCATCGGGGAAGTCGTTCATGTCGACGTCGACCGGCGTGAGCCCACCCCGGGGCCCTGTGACTTCGGCGAAGTCGTCGCCGCGCCGCACCCCGCAGCCCATCCGCTCGAGTACGGCGAGCAATGCGAAGTCGGCCTGGATCGAGTCCCGCGCGACATTCTCGACTCGCACCCGGCCGCCCGCGATTGCGGCCGCGCAAAAGGGGTAGGCGGCCGCCGAGGCGTCAGGTTCGATCGCAAAGCGGCGTGCGCCATACGGGTGGCCCGCGTGAACCCGGAGTGCCGTGCCGTCTTCGATCCAATCGGCCCGCGCGCCGAAGGCGTGCATGTTCTGGAGCGTGAGGTCGATGTAGGGGCGCGAGACCACGATGCCGTCTCGGAAGCGAATCGTGAGGTCGCGGGTCGAGTAGGGAGCCGCGAGCAGCAGCGCCGAGACGTACTGGCTGGAACGACTCGCGTCCACGACGACCTCGCCGCCGGGGAGTCCGCCGCCCCCCACGCGAACCGGCGGACAGCCGTTCTCGCCGAGGATTTCGACCGGCACCGACAATGCGTGGAGCGCGTCGACGAGATCGACGATCGGGCGTTCGCGCATCCGATCGTTGCCGTCGATCACGACGGGCCCGTCGGCCAGCGCCGCGGCCGCCGTGAGGAAGCGCGCGCTGGTCCCCGAATTGCCGACGCCGAGCGGCTCGGCGGGTGCGGCGAGCCCGCCCCCGACGCCTTCGACGCGCCAGACAGCGGATTCCTCGCGGATTCGCACGCCCAGGCCCGCGAGCGCGTCGCGCATCACGCGGGTGTCGTCGCTCGCCAGAGCGCCCGTGAGTTCGCTCGAACCGTCGGCGAGCGCGGCGATCAGCAGCACGCGGTTGGTGATGCTCTTCGAGCCCGGAACGCGCACGACGGCGTCCAGCGGCCCCCGGGTAGCGACGGCGAATTTCTCGAGCGACTGCGGCAATGACGGGTCTCCTGGCGAGCGCCGAGGCTAGCGAACGCCCGCATCAGGCGTCGCGCGGTCACGTGCGCCGTTGACACCCCGGGTGGGCTCCGTCACAATCTCTGATCGGAGCGCCTTTACGTAACTCATCCAAGGAGTTACGTGGCGAGTGGAAGACCGGCGCGTGCATGTCGCAAGCGAACCGGACAAGCCACGCGCGGGCGCGGGCCGATTCGCCGATCGAATGGGTCGAAACAGCACTCCGCCAGCTCGGAGACGCAGGGGTCCGTCGCCCGACACACGGAGGCGGGACTCGATCTGAAAGCAGGGCGACGACGCCCGATGGAGAGCGCAATCGTGGCAAAGGTTCTCGTAACCGACTCCTTGGCGACCCAGGGACTCGAGATACTCGAAAACGCCAAGGGCATCGAAGTGGTGAACTCGCCGGGGCTGTCCCCGGGTGAGTTGGCGGAAGCGATCGCCGATGCCGACGCGTTGGTGATCCGCAGCGGTACCAAGGTCACCAAGGATGTGATTGCTGCGGCAACGCAGTTGAAGGTGGTTGGTCGTGCCGGCATCGGGGTCGACAACGTCGACGTTGGCGCCGCGACGAGCCGCGGCATCGTGGTGATGAATACGCCCGGGGGCAACACCATCACCACCGCGGAGCACGCGATTTCGCTGATGGTCTCGCTCGCGCGCCACATTCCCCAGGCGACCGCGTCGATGAAGGCCGGCCAGTGGAACAAGAAGGCGTTCACCGGCAAGGAACTCTATAACTGCACGCTCGGTGTGATCGGCCTCGGGAACATCGGTCGCATCGTGGCCGACCGTGCGCGCGGCCTCGGGATGAAGGTGATCGCGCACGATCCGTTCATCTCCGGAGCCACGTCGAGCCAGGTCGAGTTCGAGCTGGTTTCCTTCGACGACCTGCTCGCAAGGGCCGACTTCATTACGGTGCACGTACCGAAGACCAAGGAGACCCTCGGTCTGCTCGGGGCAAAGGCGTTCGCGAAGGTGAAGCCGGGTGCGCTCGTGATCAACGCGACGCGCGGTGGCATCGTCGACGAGGCCGCATTGCTCGAGGCGCTCGAGAGCGGGCAGGTGGGTGGCGCAGCCCT
>CAXMSF010000169.1:0-2976 GCA_964196055.1 uncultured Gammaproteobacteria bacterium
CCACCAGAATGCCGTTGGAATGCGGACGCGCAAGCAGGCCGCTGCGGCCAGCGCGAGCCCGAGTGGCACGATCGCTCCCGCCAGTTCGAAGGTCTGAAACAGTGCATCGATGATCGAGGCGAGCGCGCCGGGTTCGCCGAGCCGGCCCCATGCGGTTGCGATCGTTCGGCTCGAAATCTCGAGATCGTTCGTGAGTCCCCAGGCGCGCCTGGTGATCCCCCATGTCAACGGTCCCGCGAGCGACAGCGCCGTTATCCACGCGACAGGCCAGGATCCCGCAGGCCGCGAGTCGGCGTGGGAACGCGAATGCGCGCGCGTGGCGGCCGCTGCCATTGCGCTTCCGACCGTCACGCAGAGCAGAAAGAGCAAGCCTTCGTTCTTGAGCGAGGCTGCGATTCCGAGTGCGGCGAGGCCAAGCAGCAGGTCGCCGGGATTTCGTCGATCGATCCAGCGCCCGAGCGCGAGTGCGCAGAGTGCTGCGTACAACGCCAGGTAGCCGTCCGCGTAACCGTTCCAGAGCACGAGATAGGTCGGAAAGAAGAGCATGGCGATCAGGAACGATCCGCTCAGGGGTCGTCTGGCGAAGGAGACGACGCCGACCGCGGCGGGGCAGAGCAGGGCGAGCAGCGCGGACTTCGGGAGGGTTTCATTCCAGAAGCCGGCGACGTCGGCGGCTTGTGCGGCCAGCGTCGGAAGCAGTTTGGGGTAATCGCTGTGCGCGAATTCCAGTGTGGTCCAAGGCGAGTCACTCGTGAGTGCGCCCGCAAAGTAGATGATCTTCGCCTGGAAGAACCAGATCGAGCGCGCATCCCAGTGATTCAACGGAATCGTGAGGATCAGCACCGCGTAGAGGACGACGATCGCCGCGACCAGCAGTGCAAAGATCCAGAGCCACGCATCCGATGCGTCGGCGGACGAGCGTGCCGCAGCGCGCAACAGCGGCCGTGCGCGAATTCCGAGGTAGAGTCCGGCGAACGCGAGGACCGCACCGACCGCGAGTGCGAGCGGCAACGACTCGAGCAGCAGGATCAGCAGGTAGTCGACGAGGATCCCAATCGAGAACACGCCGGCCAGGGTCGCCCAGCGCTGCTCGGTCGTTCGCGCTCCCGGCGAGTTCGCGAGCGTGCGGAGTAGTGGTGCCGCGGCGAGAAAGCCGATTCCGAGCAGGTAGAGCGGTGCAAGACTAAGGGCAGCGGGCAAGCTGAACTCCTCGTCTGCCCGCGAAGAACGCTGCCTGTCGCCGCGGCATTCGCCAGCTCGGATCGAAATCGAGTCGGTCGATGAGTGTGCAGCCCGTGGGCTCGCTCAGGTAGGCGACTACGAAGCTCGATGACTCGTCGAAGCGGATCGGCCAGGCTCCTTCGGTCAGACGCTGCTCGAGGAAGGGTTCCGTCTTCACTGCCGGCGACAGCCGGAAATCGACGATGCCGTTCGCACGCAGCATTTCGATCGTGTGCAACACCGGCTCCGTGAGAGCGATTTCTCCCGATCGCGGCGACGTGAGATTGATCCAGTGGGTCGCTTCGCTCAGAAGCTGTGCGGTCGCGGCGCGCTTCAGCCGCACCGCGCCGTCGCGAAGGCCCTGGTTCATCGCGAGCGCAACCGCGAGGATGGCGACAACGGCTGCACGCCGCAGCCAGTCCGGGCGACCGGCTTTCGCTTTCGCTCCGGTTGCGATCTCGGTCTGGGCCATCCGCTCCATTATACGGCGAACCGTCCGATCACTCGAAGCCGCGCCGGTCGCGCGAGAGGACGTGCCCGCTCTGCGGGTATTGCTTCAGCGGTTGCATCGGGATCCGTGCGATTTCCGGATCGGTCGAATCCTGCAGGTGGAAGTAGAAATCGTGCGTGCGGTCGAATCCGCGGCGGGTCATCGGTGCGAGCCAGTCGAGGCCGTTGCGGTCGCGATAGAAGTCGACTGCGGGCTGGTGATGCCATTCGGCGCCCAGGCTGAGCGTGCGCTGCTGAGCGGGCGTCTCGGTCACGAACTCCGCCAGGTCGTTCAGCATTCGCCGGGTATCTGCGTCGTAGGCCCACGTGAGTGTGTGGCTGGTGTTGAGCGCCACAGTAGTGTGGAGCGTGACCAGCGCGGCGAACACAGCTGCTGCGATGCTTCCGGTGCGGCGCAGCAGGGAGTTGCCGTCCAGCGCGTCGCAGCTGAAAACCACGAACAAGGTGAAAATCGGTAGGAGGAACAGTGCGGTGCGGTCGAGCAGGAACTTCGTCCCCAACAGCTGGTGCTGGAGCTGACTGCTTGCGACGCAGGCGACGAGCAGCCCCAGCATTGCGAGCGCGGCTCCTCGACTCGAACCCGGGACAGCGCGCGCGGCACCCGCAAGCGCGATGCCGGTCGCGGCGATCAGCGTGACCGCGACCGCGACCGCCAGTGGTCCGAGCGCGGAAAGCGCGTACGGTTGGGCGTACAGCGTGCTCTCGATCAGCGAGGCCACCGTGTCGCTCCAGAAGCCCGTATCGCCGCCGAAGTAGAGGGCCTGCTCGGCACGCAACTTGGCCACGACGGGAATCAGGATCGCGGCCAGTGCGATCGCGGTCCCGAGCTGCGGCAGCAGCCAGTTTCGCAAGAAGGTGCCTGCGTCCGGATTGCGGCGCGTGTGGACGAATTGGAGCGCGCCGGCCACGACGGCCAGGGCTACGGCGAAGTTCAACCAGGCGAGATTCGCGAGTGTCGCCAAGGCCGCACAAGCCCCGGCACCCACCGAGTTCGCCTTTCTCGACGCGAGTGTGCGTCGAGAAGGATCATCCAGCGACGACGCCGCAAGATCGAGCGCGAGAAAAGTGAATGCGAGCGCAAGCCCGTAACCTCGGCACAGCGCAAAGAAGTCGAGCTGAAACGGGTTGCAGACGACGAGCAGAAGTCCCGGGACGACCAGCGCTGGTCGGAGCCGACGCGACAGCAGCCGGTACGCGGCGAAGACGAAGATGCCGAATGCCAGGACATTGGGAAGGCGAAGCACC
>CAXMSF010000170.1:0-6207 GCA_964196055.1 uncultured Gammaproteobacteria bacterium
CCTCCCCGACTCCGGCCGCGGGCGCGCGAGCACCGATCGCGCAAGAGACGCCTTCTCTGGGGTGTGTGCCGACACGGCGGCGCGAATCGGAAGGCAGATCAAATCCAAGCATGCAGGTCCAGCGGGCCCGGCGTGGAAGCCGGCGCCTCGTCGGGATACCCTGAAGGCGACCCCCACTCGTTACTCCCCCCGGTCGGCCGCCGTCTCCGCGGCGCCTCCCCCGCCCGGAAATGCAGGTCCCAGCGTTCCCACCGAATCGGGGGAATGCACGAAGGTTGGCGTGTCCGACATCTCCGCGTTCCTGCGAGCGATTCGCGACGAGCACGCGCTGCGATCCGCGCTGTGTCACCACGAGACGCTCCCCGCACAGCCGCCGACCTACGCACCCGGCCTGCCCGCGGGTTCGGAAGGGCTCGCGCCCGTGCTCGCCGCGCGCGAGATCGCGCAGCTCTACAGCCACCAGGCGCGCGCGATCGACCTGCTCGAAGCCGACTCGACGGCGGACGCGGCGGTGCCGCGCAGTCGCAACGTGGTGCTCGCAACCCCGACCGCGAGCGGCAAGACGCTCGTCTACAACCTGCCGGTGCTGCGGCGCACGCTCGCAGACCCCGAGGCGCGCGCCCTCTATCTGTTCCCGTTGAAAGCGCTCGAGCAGGATCAGCGCCAGCGCTTCGAGGAAGACGCCCGCGCGCTCGGACTGCCCGGCGCGCGCATTCGCGCGGCGATCTACGACGGCGACACACCCACCGCCACGCGAAAGAAGTTGCGCGACGATCCGCCGAACGTGTTGATCACCACGCCCGACATGCTGCACGCGGGCATCCTCCCCCACCATGCGACCTGGCGGCGATTCTTCCAGGGCCTGTCGCTCGTGGTCGTCGACGAGCTTCACACCTACCGCGGCATCTTCGGCGCCCACGTCGCGCAGGTGCTGCGCCGCCTCGATCGCGTGGCGCGCTTCCACGGCGCTGCGCCGCAGGTCGTCGCCGCCTCCGCGACGATCGCGAATCCGGGCGAACTCGCCTCCGTGCTCGCGAACCGCGAGTTCGAGGTCGTGCAGGCCGACGGCTCGCCGCGCGCGCGGCGCGAGGTGTTGATGTTCCGGCCCGAGGCCTCGCCCTACACCCTCGCCGCCAGCCTGTTCCGGCTCGCGGTCGGCCTCGGCCTGCGCACGATCGCGTTCACGAAGTCGCGCATCGTCACCGAGCTGATGCACCAGTGGATCGTCGAAGCCGATCCGTGGCTCGCGAAGAAGATCAGCTCCTACCGCGCCGGCTTCCTGCCCGAAGAGCGCCGCGAGATCGAAGCCCGCCTGTTCTCGGGCGAATTGATGGGCGTGATCTCGACCTCGGCCTTGGAGATGGGCATCGACGTCGGCGGACTGGACGTCTGCCTGCTGGTCGGATATCCGGGCAGCCAGGTCTCGACCTGGCAGCGCAGCGGCCGCGTCGGCCGCAAGGGGGCGGCCGCGATCGCGCTGATCGCGCAACCCGACGCGCTCGACCAGTACTTGATCTCGCATCCGGAAGTCTTCTTCTCGCGCGGCTACGAACACGCCGTGCTCGACCCGCACAACCGCGAAATCGCGGGCGCCCACCTGCCCTGCGCGGCCGCCGAGGTGCCATTGCGCGCCGGCGAGCGTTGGCTCGAAGCCGACGAGGCGCGCGCGAACGTGGCCGCACTCGAGCAGTCGGGCGATCTGCTGCGCAGCGATTCGGGCGGCGAGTGGTTCGCGGCCCGGCGCCGCCCCCACCGCGACGTGAGCCTGCGCCAGATCGGCGCGAGTTACGCCATCGCGCTCGACGGCGAGCGCAGCGAACGGCCCGAGGTGATCGGCTCGATCGGCTCGGGCAACGTCTTCTCCGAGTGCCACGAAGGCGCCATCTACCTGCATCGCGGACGCCAGTACCTCGTCACCGAACTCGACCCCGAGAACCGCAACGTCTGGGTGCGGTCGGTCGACGCGCCCTACTACACGCGCGCGATCTCGCAGAAGGAGACCTCGATCCTCACGCGGGATCGCTCGCGGCCGATGGGCAACTGCAAGGTCGTGCAGGGGCGGCTGAAGGTCACGACGACGATCACGGGTTACGAGCGCCGCCGCGTGCGCGGACAGGACCTGCTCGGCACCGAAGACCTGGAGCTGCCGCCCACGTCGTTCGAAACCGTCGGGATCTGGTTCGAGTTCCCCGACGAGATCCCGCGTGCCGTCGAGGCCGCCGAACTCCACGTGATGGGCGGCATCCACGCCAGCGAGCACGCCGCCTTGTCGCTGTTTCCGCTGTTCGCGCTGTGCGACCGGCACGATGTCGCGGGCATCTCGTACGTGCGCCACCCCGAGCTCAAGCGCGCGGCCTTCTTCCTCTACGACGGCATCCCGGGCGGTGTGGGAATCGCCGCGAGCCTGTTCGAGCGCACCGAGTCACTACTCGACGCCACACTGCAGATGATCGCGGACTGCGAGTGCGAGGAGGGCTGCCCCGCCTGCGTACACTCGCCGAAGTGCGGCTCGGGCAACCGGCCGATCGACAAGGCCGCGGCCGTACAGACACTGCGGCTGTTGCTCGCGCGCGACCCGCTGCCCGCGATCGACCGCGAGGCGGAAGCACTCGAAGAGCAGCAGGCGACGACTGTGGCCGAGCCCGAAGCCGCCGCCGCGCCGCGCGTGCTCTACTTCGACCTCGAGACGCAACGCTCCGCGGCCGAAGTCGGCGGCTGGCACAACGCCCACCTGATGCGCCTCGCGCTCGCGGTCGTGTACGACTCGCACACGCAGGAGTTCGAGACCTTTCACGAAGCCGATGTCGCCGCACTGATCGAGCGCCTCGCGGGGGCCGACCTCGTCGTCGGCTTCAACGTCAACCGCTTCGACTACCAGGTTCTGCGTGGCTACACGGAGCGCGACCTCGAGGCGCTGCCGACCTTCGACATGCTCGATGCGATCCACCAGCGCCTCGGCTTCCGGCTCCCGCTCGCTCATCTCGGCGAAGAAACCCTGGGGCACGGCAAGAGCGCCGACGGTCTGCAGAGCCTCGAGTGGTGGAAACAGGGACGAATCGACCTGATCGAGAGCTATTGCCGCGACGACGTGGCGTTACTGCGCGACCTGCTCGGCTTCGCAGAAACGCACGGCCACCTGCGCTTTCGCACGCGCAACGGCGAGCGTGTGCGGCTGCCGGCGCCCTGGAAGATCCCCGAACTACTCGAGGAAGTCCGCGCGGGGCGCGGGCCGAGTTCAATGGACCGGCGGAAGGCGCCTCGCCGCAAGGCCGAGCCCAAGCGCACGGGCTACGCTGGCCCCCTCTTCGACGGAAACCAGACGCCCCGATGACGACCCAGCCCCCGATCACCGACGGCTTGAACCGTGCCATTCAACGCGTCCACCGCAGCGTGCTCATCCTGCTCGCGGGTTGCGCCATCGTGGTGTGGTTGAGCACCGCCGCCGACGCGTCCGAGACGACACCCCGCGTCTACGCCTGGGCCGCCACCGCGCTCGGCGGCCTCGCGATTCTCACACGTCCGTTTCGGTCGGTGCCGATCAAGAACCCGAAGCTCGTGGTGGCGCGAATCCTGATCAGCCTGGTCGCCGCAGCCGGCGTCGGCGGGGTCGGCGTCGTGGCCGCAGTCATGGGCGGTCCGCGCACGGCGGCACTCGCCTACGTACTCGCAGGGGCGATCTTCGCCTTGCGCCCACCGGCCCGAATCAAGCTCGGAACGACCGCGGAGACCGCGTGATCAACTGGAGCCGTACCCGCAGCTACTTCCCGGTCACGCGCGAACTCGCGTACCTCAATCACGCGGGCGTCGCGCCGATCTCGACCCGCGTCGAAGAAGCCATCGAGCGCTTCACCGCCGAGGCGACGCGCTTCGGAGCACTCCGTTACGCGCGCACCTACGACCGCGAGATCGAACGCGTGCGCGGTCGCGCGGCCGAACTGCTGTCCGCACAACGCGAAGAGATCGCGTTCGTGAAGAACACCACCGAGGGCCTCGGCATCGTCGCCGCGGGCCTCGACTGGCAACGCGGCGACCGCGTCGTGAGCTGCGATCTCGAATACCCGTCGAACGTCTACCCCTGGTGGAACCTGAAGTCACAGGGCGTCGAGACCGTGATGCTCGCCGGAGTCGACGGCGCCCTGCCCCTCGACAGCCTCGAAGCGGCCCTGCTCGATCCGCGCGTGCGGCTGGTGTCGCTGTCGTCGGTCCAATTCGGCACGGGTGCGCGCACCGACCTCGCAGCCGTCGGTCATCTCTGCCGCGAGCGTGGCGTGCTGTTCTGCGTCGATGCGATCCAGAGCCTCGGCTGCTTCCCGATCGACGTCGAAGCATGCGGCATCGACTTCCTTTCCGCCGACGGCCACAAGTGGCTGCTGTCGGTCGAGGGCTGCGGCCTGTTCTTCTGCGCACGCCGCTCGCTCGATCTGCTCGCACCGCGCGTGGTCGGCTGGCGCAGCGTGACCGACAACCACGACTTCGACCGCTATCACATGGACCTGCAAGCGAGTGCCGGACGCTTCGAGGAGGGCACACCGAACGTCCCCGGCATCTTCGCACTCGGCGCCGCAATCGACCTGCTGCTCGAGATCGGCGTGGAGTCGATCGGCGCGCGCGTGCTCGAACTCACCGATCGACTCGTGCAGGGGCTGGCCGAGCGCGGGGCCGAGTTGCTGAGCCCACGCGAAGGCGGGGCCGCCTCGGGCATCGTGTCGTTCCAACTCCCGCACGAAGCGCCCGCCGGCACAGCGAAGCGGCTCCAGGCCGAGGGGGTGTTCGTGATCGAACGGCGCGGCGGCGTGCGCGCATCGCCCCACTTCTACAACGACACGAGCGACCTCGAGCGATTACTGAAGGCGCTGTAGATAGATATCCGGATTTTCTCGTTTTTTTCGCGGCAACGCGAGGGCGTTCGGCTAGCGGGGCGGCTCGTCCGTGCGCGGGTGGCGACTCACGATCCGGAAGTCGATGCGCGCGCGAATCTGGTCCACCGACTCCACCCGCACCTCGAAACGATCGCCGAGTTCGAAGCGCTCGCCCGAGCGCTGCGCGGTGAAAGAGTGCCGCCGCTCGTCGTATTCGACGAACTCGCTCAGGGCGGAGACGTGCACCAGCCCTTCGACGAAATGATCGTCGAGGGTGAGCCATAGGCCGAAGGGCGCGGCACCCGTCATGGTGGCGGAAAACTCCTCGCCGACGCGCGACGCGAGAAAGGCGCACTTCTGCAAGTCGACGGCCTCGCGTTCGGCATCGACGGCCACGCGCTCGCGCCACGAAGTACGGCCCGCAATGCGTTGCATGCGCTCCAGCCCACGCCGGTCCGGCTTCGCGGGCGCGCGGCGACCGCCCGGATCGATTGCAACCAGCTGCTGCAATGCGCGATGGACGACCAGGTCGGAGTAACGCCGGATCGGCGAGGTGAAATGGGTGTAGTGGCCGAACGCGAGCGCAAAGTGCCCGCGACAGTCGGCCCCGTAGCGCGCCTGGGTCATCGCGCGCAGCACGACCTGGTTCACGAGCCGCTCTTCGCGCCGACCCTGCGCCTGCTTCAGCGCCGCCGCGATCCAGCCCGGCCCTGCATCCGCGTCGTCGCCGCGAGGCCCGCGACCACGCGCGCGCGGAGCATCGGCCCCAAGGCCGAAGGTCGCGAACAGCTCGCGCAGCGCCGCCTCGTCCTGGGGTAGCGGTGCTTCGTGGTTGCGGTAGATCGCCGGCAGTCCGCTCGCCACGAGCGCTTCCGCGACCGCTCGGTTCGCAGCCAACATCGCGTCTTCGACCACCCGATGCGCAAGCGTTCGCGGATGCGCGACGACGTCGGCGACCAGACCGTCGGGGCCGAAGACGATGTCGGGCTCCGGCAGATCGAGTTCGAGCGCACCCGCCGCGTTCTTGTGGCGTCGCAACGCCGCGGTCGCGCGTTCGAGATCTCGCAGCTGATCGGCGATTTCGGGCACGAGGCCGCCATCCCCGTGGCCCTCCATCACGCCCGCCACGTCTTCGTAGACGAGTCGAGCGCGGCTGCGGATCACCGCGGGGTAGAACTTCTTTTCGCGCACCTTCCCGCCCGCACCCACGACGAGTTCGGCCACCCACGCGAGGCGATCGACATCGGGGCGCAACGAGCAGAGGTCACCCGACAGACGTTCGGGCAGCATCGGGATCGCGCGGTCCGGGAAGTAGACGCTATTGCCGCGGCGCAGCGCCTCGCGATCG
>CAXMSF010000171.1:0-4719 GCA_964196055.1 uncultured Gammaproteobacteria bacterium
CCTGGTGACGGCCGGCTGACAATCGGGTGCCTAGCCTCCGCCCTCGCCAACAGGAGGGATGATGCGCAGAATCCTCGTCACGGGTGCACTGGGGCAGATCGGCTCCGAGCTGGTCCCAATGCTGCGCGATCGCTACGGAGCCGATCGCGTCGTCGCATCGGATATTCGCATGCACGCCTTGGCGACGGCCGACGACGGGCCGTTCGAGTACGTCGACTGCGTGCACATCCGTCAGATCGCGGAGGTGGTGAGGCGCTACGAAGTCGGGACGATCTACCACATGGCGGCGCTGCTGTCCGCTGTCGCCGAAGCGAAGCCGCGCGTCGCCTGGGACGTCAATATGGGTGGGCTCTATCGCGTACTCGAGGTGGCGCGGGAGTACGACTGCGCGGTCGCCTTTCCGAGTTCGATCGGAGCCTTCGGCCCCTCCACGCCTCGTGAGGGAACGCCGCAGGACACGATCCAGCGCCCGACCACGATGTACGGGGTCACCAAGGTGAGCGCGGAGCTTCTCTGCGATTACTACGCGCAGCGCTTCGGTCTCGACACGCGCGGTTTGCGACTCCCCGGGCTCATTTCCCATGTGGCGCCACCGGGTGGCGGAACCACCGACTACGCGGTGGAGATCTTTCACCACGCGCTGCGCTACGGCCATTACGCCTGTTTTCTGCGAGCGGACACGCGCCTCGACATGATGTACATGCCCGATGCGATTCGCGCGATGATCGAGCTGATGAACGCCGACCCGCAGCACCTCGTCCACCGCAACGCCTTCAATGTGACTGCGGGGAGCTTCACCCCGGCACGATTGGCCGAGGAGATCGGCCGTCACGTCGAAGGCTTCACGATCGACTACGAGGTCGATCCCCTGCGCCAGGCGATCGCCGATTCGTGGCCCGACTCGATCGATGATCGTGCCGCCCGCGAAGAGTGGGGCTGGGAGCCCGAGTGGGATCTCGCCGCGATGACGCGCGACATGCTCGACAACCTTCGCCGGCGGCTGGAATCGCAGCACTGAAGACGCATTCAAGGAGCAGCCATGCCCACGGGTCGCTTGAACGAGGCGCTCGCCGATCAGCTCGCCGCGCTGGATCGGGAAGGCAGCCGCAAGGGGGCGGAGACGGTCACGACGGCAATCGTGCCGCCCGAAGGGGGTCGTGGGCCGCGGATTCGGATCGAAGGTGGGGGCGAGCGATCCTTTCTGCGCATGAACTCGAACGGCTACCTCGGAATGGCGCTTCGCGAAGAGGTGATGGCCGCCGAGGAGAATGCCGTACGAGAATTCGGGACGGGGCCCCAGGCGGTCCGCTTCATCAGCGGCACCTTTGCTCCGCACGTCGAGCTCGAGCGACGGCTCGCTTCCTTTCACGGCCGCGATGCGGCGATGATCTTCAGCTCCGCCTATGCGACCGTGATGGGCGTGCTTCCTTCGCTGATCACGAACGAGACGGTCGTGATCAGCGACGCGCTCAACCACAACTGCATCATCAATGCGATTCGGCTCGCGGTTCCCGGTGAGAAGCACGTGTACCCGCATCTCGATCTCGCTGGGCTCGAGCGGGCGCTCGAGGTCGCCACCGGGCGCTGCCGACGCGCGCTCATCGTGACCGACGGTGTATTCAGCATGCGGGGGGATCACGCGCCGCTCGATGAGATCGTGGCGATTGCCCGGCGATTCGACCAACACTTCCCGGAGAACGTCAGCGTGATCGTGGACGACTCGCACGGCGTGGGTGCGCTGGGCGAGTCGGGCCGCGGCAGCGAGGAGCTGACGGGAGCGCGGGCCGACATCCTGGTCGCAACGCTCGGTAAGGCACTCGGCACGAATGGAGGTTATGCGGTGGGCGATGCGACGATCATCGAGTACATGCGCGAGGTCGCGCCGTTCTACGTGTACTCGAACCCGATTACGCCCGGGGAGGCCGCGGCTGCCTCGAAGGCCCTCGAGCTTCTGGACGGGTCGCAGGGTCGCGCGTGCCTCGCCCATCTGCGCGCCATGACGTCGCGTTTCGAACGAGGCGTCGTCGATCTCGGTTTCGAGACGATCCCGGGGCCGCATCCGATCGTGCCATTGCTGGTTCGCGACAGCCGGCGAACGGCCGCGCTCGTCGCGCACCTGCGAGATCGCGGCATCCTCGCGACGGGGCTCGCCTACCCCGTGGTGCCACGCGGAGAGGAGGAGATTCGCTTCCAGATCTCGGCGAACCACACGCCTGCGGACATCGACGAGGTGCTCGCCGCGCTCGCGAGCTTCGCTTAGTAGGCTGGAGGGCTGCCCGCCGCGCCGGAAGCCTCGCTGGGCTTCCGGCTAGGGCTCGCGGAAGGGCCAGCGGTCGACTGCCAGCTTGCCCTCGACCAGCTCGTGCTGCAGCTTCGGCAGTGCCTCGAGTTGCCGTCTTACGATGGTGTCGATCTGCTGCTGGCTCCGCGCGACGTGCTCGGCCGATCGCACTCGAATGTGAGCGATCTGGGGGTCCGTGATCGGATGTCCGATCCGGCTCACCAGCATGCAGTGTGCTTCGCAGATCTCGGGTACCTCGTCGACGATTGCCTCCGCGATCAAACCGGCGGCGACGTTGTAGAGCTTGCCGACGTGTGTGACGGGGTTCTTTCCCGCGACCGATTCCATTGTCATCGGCCGATAGGGCGTGATGAGCCCGTTCGCGCGATTGCCACGGCCGGCCTCGCCATCGTCCCCTGCCTCCGCCGAGGTTCCCGTCACGGTGAGATAGACGCTGCCACGCGAAGGGTCGTCGGCAGCATTGACCACGACCTCCAATTCCCGACCACTGATCTGCCTCGCTGTTTCGGTCGCGAGCTCGGTGAGGGAAGCCTTCGCCTCGAGGTAGTCGTCGAGATGCGCGAGGTGGCGATCGACCATCGCGCAGCCGATCGTGAGGCGGATCTTCTCGCCGCATCGCACGCCCATGACCTTGACGTCCTCGCCTACCTCCGGGCGCCGCTCGCGACGCCCGGCATCACTGAGGCAGTGCTCGACTGCGTGCACGACCTCCTCGAGCTCGCTGAGAGGTGCGTACCCGACACCACAGGAAGTGTCGTTGGCGAGCCAGCGGCCTTCGTCGCGCTGGCGCGCGTAGAGCTCGACCAGATCGGCAGAGCCCGGCCGGACCATCGAGTGGATGCGAACGTGTCGCATTGGATCGAGTGCATGCAGGTGCTCGCGCAGCCAGCGGCGGCTTCCCTCCACAGCGAGCTCCTCGATGGGCAGCTTCTCGCCCTCGAGCTGAGTTACAGCGCGGCCCGCCAGGTAGATCTCGATCGGCTCGATCACCGAGCCTCCCCCGAAATCCGCCTGTGAGCGGCCTCCACGAAGCAGGATCTTGTCGACATTGTGATGGGCGATGAGCCCGAAGTGTTCGAGGTAGCAACGCGACAGCGAGCGTGTGAATTCTTCGGCCAGCGCGTCGCAAATCGAGTCGGGATGGCCGAGACCCTTGCGCTCGACGATCTCGACCGGCCCCTCCTCGATCGGACGATCTTCGAGCGGAGTCGTGAGAAGTTCCATCGCTGCCTCCTCGATCTGACGATGAACTAGGATACGTTCTGGCCCGGAGGTTGGTCGATGCGAAGGGCGCCTGCGGGGTTCGCATCGTGGGGTATGCGACAGTCTTGCGGGCAGAGCGTGCAGTGCACGCGCTCATCGCGGTCCGGTTCCCAGTGGAGCGCCTCGTGGCCTGACCCCGACATCGCTACCCTCTTGGCTGAAGCTCCGACGCGTCGCTTCGTACGCCTCAGCGCTTCCAGTGCACCCGCAGCATCCCACTGCCGTCGGGATAGTGGTAATCGAGCTCGCCCGTGTAGGCGTGGTGGATCGCATCCCCGAGCGCGCGAGCCAGGCTCGCCTCGCAGGTCGTGATCTCCATCGCGTCTCCCGACTCGCTGACCTGCATGATCCGCTTGAGCGGATGCTGCTTGATCTCACGCTCTTCCGTGTGGCGGACCAGGCCGAGAATCTCGACGCGATGCTCCAGATGGAACTTTCCGGTGAGCGTCAGGACGCCACCGGGCATCTTGTCCGCGGTGCGCTGGCAGGCGGGGCACACGATCTCATGCGCATTCGCCGCCGCTGGCGCCCACTGCCAGCGGCCTTCGTGGAAGATGGCCTTGCAGGTCGGACACACGCTCGGCTCGCGCGGCTTGGTGCGCGCCTCGTAGGGGTCGTGTCGGCTCTCTCGAATCAGTCGGTCTCGACGGGGCACTGGGAGATCCCTCCTGTTGCGCGGTGCTTGTGAAGGTTGTGGTATCCACTGTTTAGATAGTCACTGTTTGGCTTGTGTCCCGAAGATTGTTGGTGGTCTGGCCAAATACCAGAATTCATAAGGAAATTCAGATAATTGGAAGGGACGCAGGGAGAGGTCCTTCAATCTTTCGAGTTGGGTGCTGGGTGCATTGCTGGATATGCCTGCCGCGAGATACGCTCTCAGTGCCCGATTCTCATCGCGGAGAGGTGGCCGAGCGGTTGAAGTCAGCGGTCTTGAAAGTCGTTTGGCCGCCTGGCCGGTTTTCTCCGCTATTTCGGTTACTTGGCCACCTTACATGCCCGTGTCGTATCCAGCAATCGTGAGTCAGCTTGATACAGAGTTGCCTGTCCCGAATCCGCTGCGAGAGGTCCGTCCAGCCGCTGCATCGGCGAGCTGACGCGCATTGCTCGCCGGCGGGTCTCAATTGAGCGGCGAGAGCGATCCGCCGTGCAAGCGG
>CAXMSF010000172.1:0-3012 GCA_964196055.1 uncultured Gammaproteobacteria bacterium
CACGCCCGCCCCCGCCCGTGCGGCCAGGCGCGGCGCGATCAGACGAACGTCGAAGCCCTGCGCGAGCAGCACGATGCGGGGAGAACGCTGCTCGCAATATTGCGCGAGCGCCGCGACGATCGCGTCCGCGGAGAAATCGACGAGCTTGGCGTCTTCGATGTGATCGACGTTCGCGACACCGAACTTTCCGGCGCTTTGCCGGATCGCGTCCGAGACCGGGCCGAGCGTGAGCCAGTTCAGATCGCCGCCGGTGGCGGCCGCGGCTCCACGCCCGAGGGTCAGAATGTCATCGACCTCGCCGGCGAACGCTTCGCCCCCGCGGCCCCATGTAACGACTACGACTTCGTTTGACGACACGACAGAAGTGCTCCTGTGTTGATGGGCGAATGGAATCCGTTCGGAACGGCTCGCTATTGGATGACGCTGTCTTCGCGCAAGCGCGCGATCAGACGATCCGCGAGCTCCGCGGGCGAATCACCCGAGATGAACTCGCAATTCCCCTGGATGGTCGGGACGAACTGCTTGGTGAATGCGACCCGCGGCTCGGAGTCCTCAGCGGACAGGCCGAGGTCGGAGATCGCGACCACCGTCGGCTTCACGCGCCGCGCTTTGATCTTGCTCGCCGCAGTCGGGTAGCGCGGATCGCCGAGTTCGTTGCTGATCGTCACCACGGCACCCCCCGCCACCGCGACGACCTCGTCGCCGTCGGGGGTCACGCGCGTCACGCGCCAGCCGCCGTCACCGCTTTCGACGGCGCGCGCGATCGTGACGATCGGCAGATCGAGCATTTCGCCAACCAGCGCCGGAACCACGCCCTGGTCGTCGTCCGACGCCTGGCGACCGCACAACACGAGGTCGGCTCCGCCGGTGGTCCGGATGTAGCCGGCCAACAGGCTCGCGATCACGTGTGCGTCGAGCGCTGCAGGATCGGCCTCGATCGACGCGACTTCGTCTGCACCGAGCGCTGCCGCGTGCTTGAGGATGTCAGCGGGCGTCGGTCCGGCCGAGACCACGGTGATGCTGCAATCCGCACCCGCGTCCTTGACCCGCAACGCGGCCTCGAGCGCCTGCTCGTCGAAGCCGTTCATGAGTCGCGGGATGGCGGTCTGCGTCAGCGATTTGCCGTCGTCTCCGATTTCCAGGCGACCGGCCAACGCATAATTGTTGACCGCATCGGGGTCGAGCACTTCCTTGACACATACGACGATTCGCATCGGCTCTCTATCTCCCTACTTGGAATGGATCGACCGCGGATCAGACACTCGCTCATCGACCAGGAACACGCTCTCCGACTCACACCAGACCCCGCCCGCCTCGAATCCGCCGGGCCTGCGGACCAGGTCGGTCATCAGCAGCCAACGCCACGGGGGATCGCCGTGGTCGACGTAGTCACCCGTGAGGGTGCCGGTGAATTCTTCGCGCCCGACGTAGTGAGTTCCGGGCACGAGCCCGCCGCCGTCGCATTCGGCACGGCGGCCCGCGATCTCGCGGTCGAAACCTCGTCTTGCCTCGTCGGTCTGGGGGGACACCGTCTCCTCGCGAAGCCGCAGGCGGGCCCTTCGGCCCGCCCGTTCGAATTGGGGCTACTCCGGCGCGCCCGTCAACGACTCGAAGGCGTCGAGGGCTTCCTCGACGACATCGAAGACGATCTGACGTGCGGGCTTCATGGACGTGACGAAGCCGACACCCTGCCCTGCGGCCTCGGTCATCAGGTCGGCGCGCCTGGCGTCGTTGCTGCCCTGGATGTAGGACGAGCTGAGCAGCATCTGGTACGGCGGCCGCAGCGGCGCCGGCGCGTCCGGCTTCGCCCACTCCTTCGTCCAGGGGCAGCTCAGGACCCGCATCGTCATGCCCGAGATGCAGGTCGAGTAATCGGTGTCGTCGGCGGTCGATTCGATCAGCCGCTCCTTGATGATCATGTCGATGTCGGACTCGCGAGAGGCCAGCCAGAGCGTGCCGGTCCAGACGCCCGAGGCGCCGAGGCACAGCGCGGCAGCCAGATGACGGCCCGTCGTGATACCGCCCGCGGCGATCACCGGGGTATCGCCCGCGATCGAGACCACCTCGGGCACGATCGAGAAGGTCCCCATCGCTCCGGTGTGGCCGGCCGCGTCGTAACCCTGAGCGATGATGCCGTCGACACCGGCCTCGAGCTGACGCTTGGCCTGGCGGGTCTTGCCGATCAGACCGAAGACCAGCATGTCGCGCTCGTGAGCCGCGTCGAGGATGAAGGCCGGGCTTCCGAGTCCGGAGGCGATCAGCGGCACCCGCTCGTCGAGCAATACATCGAGCTGGTCGCGCGCCATCTTCTGATTGAGACCGCCCCAACTGTGAAGATCCTGCGCGGCCTTGGGAGCCGGAACGTCGTACTTCGAAGCGATCTCGTCGGCGAATTTCTGGTGGGATTCCGGGATCTTGGCGATCATGTCGTCGATCGTCTCACTCGTCGGAGAGGACGCCGGCAACACCAGGTCGATGCCGAAGGGCTTGCCGTCGACGCGGCCGCGAATCCACTGGATGTCCGCCGCGATCTCGTCGGGCGGGTGCATCGCCTCGCCGAGGACGCAGCGTTCAGGGCTGTTCTGGCTGAGCACGGCGCCGGGCTGTTGAGCCGTCGCACCCTGTTGTCGGTGGAGTTGGCTGGGCTGCTGGAGCCGGTGGCCGACTTCGTCGAACACTCGCCACACATCGAGTGCGCCTTGGCATAGCAGCTTGAACATCATCAACCCCTCTCCGCCCTCGACCTTGATACGCGGGAGGCGGTACGGGTCGGCCCCCGACTGGATGGCCCCGTGCATGGCGGTGAAGACGCTCGTGTAGCAGAGCTCCCGCAGCGCCCGGGCTGTCTCAAGACTGTGATCGGGCTTCATGCCGTAGGGATAAGCGAACGAATCTGCCTCGATACCGAGCCGGGACCGCAACAGCTCACGCGAGTGCGCACCCTCCTCGCGCGCCTGTGCGAGCGGCATACGGCCGAGCGAGCTGTGCGTGTGGGCGTGCGACCCCACCGTG
>CAXMSF010000173.1:0-19541 GCA_964196055.1 uncultured Gammaproteobacteria bacterium
CCGGTGAAGGAGAAGCGCGATCGCTTCGAGGCCTCGCTCGAAATCATCCGCTCGGCCTGGCGCGGTGAAGCGGTGGCGGTCGACGCCGACGACCGACCGGTGGTGCTCGCACCGCTGCCGGTGCAGCAGCCCCACCCACCGGTCTGGGTGGCGGGCTTCGGGCCGAAGGCGGTCGCGCAAGCCGGTCGCCTCGGTCTGCCCTATCTGGCGTCGCCGATGGAATCGCTCGCCGTACTCGAAGAAAACTACGCGCGCCATCGCGACGCGCGCGATCCGGCTGCGGCGGACGAGCCGCTCGCGGTGCCGATCCTGCGGACCGTGTTCGTGAGCCGCAATCCGACGCTACTCGCACGCGTGCGCGAATCGCTCGCACGCCAATCGGCCGCGCTCGCAGCGGCGCCGGTCGCGAGCCTGCGCCGCCACGCCGAAGCGGACGTGGACGACTGGGCGCTGGTGGGCGAGCCCGAAGCGGTCAAGGACGGCGTGCAGCGCTATCGCGAAACACTCGGCATGACGCATCTGCTGGCACTGCCGCACGTCGCGGGGACGGAGCCCGACGAGGTATCGGCCTCGCTCGAAGAAGTCGCGCAGCTGGGGGCGTGATGCGAGAATCTTCGCACGGGGATCGGCGCCGCGCGGTTGCTGACTGACCCGGCCTGAGGCTCGGCCGGAAATCGACCGCAGCCAGGCGATCGCGACGATCACCAATATCAACAGCAGGCTGAGTGAAGCGATTCGGCGCATTCCACCTCCGAACGGACCGCGGCAGGGGCGCCGCGGATGAGTCCCTGCATACCATCCTCGGGGTTGGGCTGTAAATGCAGGCTAGGAGCGGGAACCACGCAGTGGTTCGCGCGACGGCGCGGAAGCTTTGGGCGCGAAGCGGCCAATGCGCAGCTAGGCTCGGCGCGATGACGGAATCGGGCGGCGCGGGCCGCACTCCGGTGTTGGTGGTCTCGGGCTTCCTCGGCTCCGGGAAGACGACACTGGTGCGGGCGCTGCTCGACGACGCGCAGCGCAGCGGCGTGCGGGTCGCGGTCGTGTCGAACGAATTCGGCGAGCTCGGGATCGATCAGGCGCTGCTCGGCACGCTCGGAGACGGCTATGTGGAGCTCGAGGGCGGTTGCATCTGTTGTCGCCTGTCGGACGAGCTGGTCGGGACGCTGCAGCAGATTCACGAGGCGGTGGCCCCGGACCGGATCATCGTCGAGACCTCCGGAGTGGCGTTGCCCTTCGACGTGCAGATCAACTTCTGGCGCGAGCCCGTTTCGGACTGGGTGGGCGAGGACATCGCGGTGGTGGTCGTGAACGCGGAGCAGCTCGCGCACGGGCGGGATCTCGACGCGACCTTCGAGCAGCAGGTGACGTCGGCGGACTTCCTGGTGCTGAACCAGATCGACCGGGTCGCGGCGAGCGAGTTGCCGCGCCTCGAAGCCTTGTTGCGCGAACTCGAGCCCGAGGCGCCGTTGGTGCGGAGCGTTCACGGCGATGTCGACCCGCTGCTGTTGTTTCCACCCGAGCCGCGGCGAGGGGGTGCGCGTCGCCGCGGCTCGGACGCTCCCGAGCATCATCACGAGCAGTTCGTGAGCGAGGAAGTCGCGGTCGAGGCGGGGGTCGAACTCGACCGGCTCGCCGAGAGGTTGCGCGACGCGGACGCCCTGCGGATCAAGGGCTTCGTCGAGACCGACGCGGGGCTTCGCGTGGTGCAGGGGGTGGGGCTCCGCATCGAGTTCAACGAACCCACGGAGCCGCCTGCGCCCGAGCTGGTCGGGCGCCTGGTGGTGATCAGACGCGCGTGATTCGACCGCTGCGCGTTGCTCGCTGCGCGAGCAACGCTTTCGCTGCGTCGCGGAAATCGCGTTGCGATTCCCGCTCCTCGAGCGATCGGATCACGCGGCGACGCCTCAGCCGAAGATCCGCTCGTAGAGTTCCTCGTTGAAGCCGACGATCACGGTCTTGCCGACGCGCAGGCAGGGGGCGCGCAGGTTGCCGGTCGGCCCGAGCATGGCGGCGACGGTGGCCGCGTCGGCCTTGCCGGCGGGTGCGAATTCGTCGAGCTTCTTGCCCTTGGCGACGTAGACCTTCGCAGCCGCCTTGGCGAAGGCGGCTGCGTCCTGCTTGCCGAGCTTGCGGCTCGCGGGAACGATCTCTTTCGATTCGATCTTTCTGGCATCCAAGAACTTGGACGCTCGGGTGCAGCTCGTTCAACCCTTGCGGTCGTAGTGCCAGTCGATGCGCTTCGCCATGAGCCTTCCTCCGAATGGGAAAGCGAGACTAGCCGCGCTCCGGTCGCTTCGCGACCGGAGCTCACTCTGCGGCACAGGAATCGCATCGCGATTCCTGTGCCTTGATGCGCATTGCTCGCTGCGCGAGCAATGCTTCGGGGGGGCCCTGCTAGCCTGCTCGTATGTCGGATGTCGCGTCTCCCGAGTCGCCTCGCGAACCGCAACCGGGTCGCCCGTTGCTCGCGGACCGCATTCCGTCCGGCGGCAGCACCGACCCCGACGAGATCCTCGGCCGCTTCCTCGAGTGGGTCGACGACATCGGCCTCGAGCCCTATCCCGCCCAGGAGGAGGCGCTGCTCGAGATCATGTCGGACCGACACGTGATCCTCGGGACGCCGACCGGATCCGGCAAGTCGCTGGTTGCGACCGCGCTGCACTTCCGCGCGATGTGCGAAGGCGAGCGTTCGTTCTACGCGGCCCCCATCAAGGCGCTCACGAGCGAGAAGTTCTTCGCGCTGTGCGAGGACTTCGGCCCCGACGCGGTCGGCATGTTGACCGGCGACGCCAGCATCAACCACGAGGCAAAGATCATCTGTTGCACCACCGAGGTGCTGGCCAACATGGCGCTCGGCGACGGCGACGCCATCGACGCCCGCTATGTGGTGCTCGACGAATTCCACTACTACGCAGATCGCGATCGCGGCGTGGCGTGGCAGATCCCGTTGATCACGCTGCGCGACACGCGCTTCCTGCTGATGTCCGCGACGCTCGGCAATACCGCGCGGATCGAGGAGCGGCTGCGCGACTTCACCGGACGCGAGGTCTTCCACGTCGCGAGTGGCGAACGCCCGGTGCCGCTCGACTTCGAATACCGCACGACGCCGATCCACGAGACCATCGAGGCGCTGCTGCGGGCGCGCAAGTACCCCGTCTATGTGGTCAGCTTCACCCAGCGTGAATGCGCGGAGCGGGCCCAGGGGCTCACCAGCGCGAACATTGCGACGCGCGAAGAGAAGCGCCGCATCACCGATGAGCTGGCCGGCTTCCGCTTCGATTCGGCCTACGGCAAGGAGTTGCGCCGCTTCGTCGGCCACGGCATCGGGGTGCACCACGCGGGCTTGCTGCCCAAGTACCGCTTGATGATCGAGCGGCTGGCGCAGCAGGGGCTGCTCAAGGTGATCTTCGGAACCGACACGCTCGGGGTCGGGGTGAACATTCCGATCCGGACGGTGCTGTTCAGCAAGCTGTGCAAGTTCGACGGCGAGAAGGTCACGATCCTGAGTGCGCGCGAATTCAAGCAGATCGCGGGCCGAGCGGGTCGCAAGGGCTTCGACGAGGAGGGCAGCGTCGTCTGCCAGGCGCCCGAGCACGTGATCGAGAACCTCCGCCTGGCCTCGCGCGCCGAGGGCACCGCGGGCCGCAAGCGCAAGCTCGTGAAGAAGAAGCCGCCGACCCGCGGCTTCGTGCCGTGGAGCGAAGACACCTTCCAGAAGCTGGTCTATCAGGAGCCCGAGCTGCTCGAGTCGCGCTTCGACGTGAGCCACGGCATGGTGGTCGCCCTGCTGCAGCGCGACCCTTCGAGCGGCGGCGGCTATCGCGCGCTGGTGAAATTGATCGACCGTTCGCACGAGACGCGCGCCTCGAAGTCGCGTTTGCGTCGCCGCGCAGCGGTGCTGTTTCGCTCGCTGCGCCTGGCGGGGATCGCCGAGGTGGTGCCCGGCCCGGACGGCGGGGGGCCGGTCGCGCGGGTCCAGCCCGAGCTGCAACTCGATTTCTCACTGCACAACACGCTATCCCTCTATCTCGTCGAAGGAGTGGGGGTGCTCGACCCGGAAGCACCCGACTACGTGCTCGACCTGCTCAGTCTCGTCGAAGCGATCCTCGAGAACCCGCGGGTCGTGCTGCAGGCCCAGGTCTCGAAAGCCAAGACCGAGTTGATCAACCGCCTCAAGGCTGAGGGCGTCCCGTATGAGGATCGCATTGCTCGGCTCGAGGATGTGACGCATCCGAAGCCGAATGCGGAGTTCATCTACGCGACCTTCAATGCGTTCGAGCAGGCCCATCCGTGGGTGAGCGACGAGAACATCCGGCCGAAGTCGATCGCGCGCGAGATCTTCGAGGGCTACCAGAGCTTCATCGATCACGTGCGCGAATATGGCCTGGCGCGCAGCGAAGGCGTGCTGCTGCGCTACCTGAGCCAGGTCCACAACACGCTGGTGAAGTCGGTACCGGTCGCGGCCAAGACCGATTCGGTCTTCGATCTGATCGCCTTCCTGCGGACGCTGATCGGGCGGGTCGATTCGAGCCTCGTCGAAGCCTGGGAAGATCTCCAGTCGCCGGCGGCGCCCGGCGAGGCGGCGCCCGAGCGCGTCTTCGATCTCGCCGCCGAGCCGCGACTGCTCGCCGCGCGCGTGCGCTCGGAACTGCACGCGCTGGTCGCCGCGCTGGCGAAGGGGGATTACGAAGCCGCCGCGGCCGGCGTGCGCTCCGACGTGGACGACCCGTGGGACGCCGAGCGCTTCGAGCGGGCCCTCGAGCCGTACTTCGAGGACTACGATCGGATCCTCTTCACGCCGGCGGCCCGGCAGGCGCACAACACGCATCTGAAGTCCACCGCACCGCGCAAATGGGACGTTTTTCAGGTGTTGCTCGACCCGGAAGGCGACGGCTTGTGGGCGATCGCGGGCGAGATCGACCTCAGCGACGCGCGCGATCCGGAAGGTTCGCTGATTCGACTGCGTGGGATCGGCGCTTGACGACTCACCGTTCGTTCGCGAGCCGATACACTCCCGGTAGCATGTGGCTCCAGAAAATCATCGTGCCGCTGTCGCTCGCTCTCGTTGCGACCGCGATCCTGGCTTGTGGAAGTGAGCCGGTGGGTCGGCCGAACGTGCTGCTCGTCACGATCGACACGCTGCGCCCGGATCGGCTCGGCGCCTACGGCTACGATCGCATCGAGACCCCGAACATCGATCGCCTGGCCGCGGAAGGCGCGTTGTTCGAGACGGCGCTCACCGATACGCCCTGGACGACGCCGTCGATGTCGTCGGTGATGACCGGCACCTACGCGACCCACCACGGCTTCAAGTCGACCAACGCGAACCGCCTCGCACTGGAGAACGTCACCCTCGCCGAGGTGCTGGCCGAAGCCGGCTATTCGACCGCGGCGATCATCGGATCCTTTCCGCTCGATTCGATCTTCCAGCTCGACCAGGGCTTCGAGCATTACGACGACGAGTTCACGACGCCGATCTGGTCGATGCCAGGTCACGAATTCGAGCACATCGAGAGCGAGTTCTTCGAGGCTCCCGATCGACAGCGCTTCTTCATCCTCTCGAAAGCCCTGAACGACAGCCGCCGCGAGGATTCCGAGGTGACCGAAGTGGCGCTCGCCTGGCTCGCGAAGCAGCGCGACGAGCCCTTCTTCCTGTGGGTGCACTACTTCGGTCCGCACGAGAAGCCTGACTGGCGGGTTGCGGAAGACCGCCGCGAGCGGGTTCGGATCGGGTTGTACGATCCCGACACCGAGAACACCGATCGCGAGGTCGGGCGACTGCTCGCAGGGCTCGCCGAGGCAGGGCGGGGCGACGACACGCTCGTGGTCTTCCACGCCGATCACGGTGAGAGCCTGGGCGAGCAGGGGTTGATCGGCCACGGTCAGCTGCTCAACGACGCCACCATGCGGGTCCCGTTGATCCTGCGCTATCCGCCGCGGGTTGCCGCGGGTACTCGCGTCTCCGGGCTCGTACGCAACGTCGACATCTACCCGACGATCCTCGACGCCGTCGGCATCGATGACGAACGCGAACTCTCGGGCGAGAGCCTGTTGCCTCTCGCCGCCAACGCGGTCGAGCGGTTCTGGGCGCGGCTCACCGGCCGCGCGGGTGCGGAGCGGGTGGCCTACATGGAGACCTACTATCCCGCCCATGTGGCCTTCGCGACGCCCGTCACCTTGCCGAGCGGCAGCGAGACGAAGGTCGGCTTGATCCGGCGCGGCGTTCAGACGCGCGACTGGAAATACGTTCGCTCGGACCCGTACGAATTGATCGACGTCGATCCCGGCTCGCTGCCGGAGGTTCCCGCCGAGCTCGCTGCGAGGCTGGTGCGCGAGGAACTCTACGATTTGAATGCCGAGAAGGGTGAATCGCGAAACGTCGCGCGGGAGCATCCCGATGTCGTCGCGGAGCTGCGCGAGATCTTCGAGATTCACCTCGCCGAGGAGGCGGCGACGAAGGGGACGCAGCCCGGCGTAGTGGACCCGGAGATGAAGCTGCGGCTGAAGGCGCTGGGTTACGGTGGCTGAGGCGACGACTCGAGCACGGCACGCGACCCGCGAGTCGAAGCAGGCGCCGCCGCGCGAGACCTTCCGCCGTGCGAGCCTCGCCGTTCTCGCGCTGCTGTGTGCCGGGGTCGCGGCATGCGGTAGCGGAGATCGCCCGGCGCAGACCGCCCCCAGCGAGCGCGTCGTCCTGATCGTGATCGACACGCTTCGTCGCGACTTCCTGTCGAGCTACGGGTCGGAGGTCGCGACGCCGAACATCGATGCGCTCGCCGCGCGCGGCCAGCGCTTCAGCGATTACACCGCCGCATTCCACCAGACTTCGATGTCGATGGGAGCGCTGTTCACGGGCCGAACGCCGAGCCTCGAGTTCAACCGCATCGAGCGGACGCTGTTCTGGAACTCGGCCAGCTGGTGCGGGCTCAACCGCTTCGCGAAGGACCGGGACGAGACGCTCTGCATTCCCCCGTCGGTGCCGACCCTCGCGGAGTCGATTCGCGACGCCGGCTACTGGACCATCGGCGTGGCGTCGAATCAGTTCCTCTACGAGCCGTCGGGTTTCAGCCGTGGTTTCGACGACTGGAACGAGGTCGGGAAGAAGCCCGAGACGATGGGCGCGCTGGCGCGTTTCAAGCTCCCCGATGCCTCGGAGACCCGCTTCTTCGGCCACGTGAACGAAGCCGCGCTGGCGGCGGTCGATCGGCGCAAGAGCGACCGCTTCTTCCTCTACGTCCACTACATGGATGTCCACGATTACGGCGGGCGCGGCGCACAGCGCTATGCGAAGGCGGTCGGCAGTGTCGACTGGGCGGTCGGGAAGCTGCTCGGTGAACTCGAGGCTCGCGCTTTGATGGACGGCACGCGCGTGATCCTGACCGCCGACCACGGTGAGCGCCTGAGGGAGCGCCACGCGATACCCGGAAAGCCCGGGCACACCGGTAATCCGTCCTTTCGCGAAGTGCTGGCCGTGCCGCTCGTCATCGCGCCCCCGATCGACCGCGACCCCGAGGTCTTCCTGCGCACACAGGATCTCTTCTACGTGATTCAGGAAGCCGTTGGTATCGAGACTGCTCCGGAAACCTCGCTCGAGCCCGACGAGCTCTTCCTCACGGAGACCGATTACCGGACCTATCAGCGCGGTCGCTGGAAGAGCTCGCTGCGCCGCGACGACGGCAGCTTCCTGCTGTTCGACCTCGACGCCGACCCGGGCGAGTCGAGCAATGTCGCAGACGCACATCCGGAGGTGGTTGCGGAGCACCGCCGGCGGATGGACGAGATCGCCGAGGCGGTGAGCGCTCGGCGCGCGGTGGTGGAAAGGCTGAGCGAGGAGGATCGCGAGCGCCTGCGCGAGCTCGGATATCTGGAGCAGCTCGAGAACCCGCGCTGATCGAAGCTCGCGCCCAAACTGCCCATACGGCCCTGTCGCCGGTCGACCGGGAGCGAACTCAGCGTCGGCTTTCGCGCGCGATCTGCGCCTTCGACGCCGCCCAGGAACAGATCGGGCAGGCGGCGAAGTCGTGTCCGCGCGCGGGGCAGTGCTCGCGCCCGAAGAAGATGATCTGGAGGTGCAAGCGGCCCCAGCTTTCGGACGGGTAGAGCTGCTTCAGGTCGCGCTCCGTCTGC
Organism: uncultured Gammaproteobacteria bacterium; assembly: GCA_964196055.1. Classification (GTDB taxonomy): domain Bacteria; phylum Myxococcota_A; class UBA9160; order UBA9160; family SMWR01; genus JAFDEI01. The sequence goes on from CAXMSF010000173.1 coordinate 8,128, forward strand.
TCGACGTTCTTGCCGCGCGACAATCCCCAGCGTTTCGCGAGCCGGTGGATGTGGGTGTCGACCGGGAAGGCCGGCCGGCCGAAGGCCTGTGACATCACGACGCTCGCGGTCTTGTGCCCGACTCCCCGGAGCGCTTCGAGTTCCTCGAAGCTGTCCGGTACCCGTCCGCCGTGCTTCAGGACGATGTCGCGCGACAGCGATGCGATCGCTTGCGATTTCTGCGGCGACAGCCCGCACGGCCGGATGATCTCGCGGATTTCGTCGACGTCGAGTTCCATCATCTTCTCGGCGGTGCGCGCCCGCGCGAACAATTTCGGCGTGACTTGATTCACCCGCACGTCGGTGCACTGCGCGGACAACAGCACCGCGACGAGCAAGCTGTAGGGATCGCGATGGTCGAGAGGAGCAGCGACCTCCGGGTAGAGTTCGTCGAGGATCGTCTGGGCACGAGCCGCCTTTTCTTCTCTCTTCACGGCGACTTTGCGCCTGCCTGCTTCACTGCGCCTCCGGTCCGTCGCCGGTGGCGCTCTCGACGCGTCGCATGAAGTCGAGCAGCGGTGTGCGGTTGATCAACAGCGCTTTCGATCCCGGGATCGTCTCGAGGGAGAGCGAATACAACATGGCGTATACGCCGAGGTCGGCCATGCTCACCTGATTCGAATAGAAGAAGGAGCGCGTTCCGAGGAAGCCGATCAGGTCGTCGAGGCGATCGGCGATACCGCGCAGCACCGCGGTCTCGGGTCGCTCCCAGGTGCCGCCCGCGCGCAGCCACGCGAGCACTCGCCGCCACATGGCGGCAAGCCGCTTGCGTTCGCGGTCTTCGCCATCGCGGTTTTCGTTCGCATCGCGCTTCCGCATCCATCTGTTGAAATAGAACAACAGGTTTTCGTCGGCCCAGTCTTCGAGCCGCACCTGCTGGCCGCTGATCCGCGGGTCCGAAGACAGGAACGGCGGGCTGGGGAAGATCTCATCGAGCTTGAACAGGATGGTGGTGGAATCCGCGATTCGCTCGCCGTCGATCTCAACGACCGGCAGCAAGCCCGATTCCGGGTTCCAACGTCGGTAGTCCTCGGGGCAGGTGGGTTCGAGGTGGTCGAAGTCGATGCCCTTGAAGATCAAGCCACGCCGAACCTTCTCGGTGAACGGGATTTCGGACGGGCCGTACAGGGTGACTTTCCTGCCCGCGTTCGAATCCGCGGAGCCGGCGGCTTCGTTGGACACTTGGCTTCGACTCCCGCGCTCAGTCCGCGCCCTGCGCGCGTCCGCGATCCCGTACGGCGTCGCGCCGAACGGCGATCGACTCGGCGGTCACACTCGCCGCGTCCTCGGCCGATAGGCGAGACTCCAACTTGATCGCGTCCGCGAAGTTCATTCCCAGGCCGTCATCGATGAGCTTCTTGTAGCCGAGCATCGATCGGCGATCGCAAGACAACATGTCGGCCGCAAGTCCGACGGCCGTGGGCACGAGTTCGTCCGAGGGAACGATGCGGTTGACGATGCCCCATGCCTCGGCACGCTCGGCGTCGACGAAGTTGCCCGTGAGCGAGATCTCCTTGGCGCGAAACTCCCCGATCAGCCGCGGCAGAATTTGACTGAGCCCCCATCCCGGCAGGATGCCGACCCGCGCGTGGGTATCGGCGAAGCGGGCGTCGGGCGAAGCGATCAGCAGGTCACACGCGAGCGCGAGTTCGAAGCCGCCCGTGATGGCAAAGCCGTTGACGGCGCCGATCAGCGGCCCCTCGAAAGCGCGAATCGCTTGAATGGTGTTCTCGTTGCCGATGCCGCTGGTGGCTTCCTCGCTGAGCTCTTTGAGGTCGAGACCGGCACAAAAAGCACGCCCCGCACCGGTCAAGACGATTGCGCCGGTGTCTGGATCCGCCTGGAGTTCTTCGAACGCGCGCGCGAGTGCGCCGCGGAGTTCGCGTGAAAGGGCATTCATCGCATGCGGGCGGTTCAGCGTGACGACGGCGATCTCATCGCGCTTCTCGATTTGGAGGACCGGCTCGCTCATGTCGCTCTCCCCGCGATTTCCCCGCGCAGCTGCGAGGATACGGCATGCGATCGGCATTGCGAGTTCCGGGAGGGTCCGAGAGGTGTCGCAAGTCGAGTGACGCCGCCGCTGCGTTTGCGCGACAATGCGGCCGTGCCCCACGACCCCGACAGCAGCTACAGCCGGATCTACGCCGTCGTCCGGCGAATTCCGCGCGGGCGGGTCGCGACCTACGGTCAGGTCGCGCGACTCGCGGGGTTGGGGGGGCACGCACGTCAGGTCGGCTATGCGCTGCACGCGATGGTGACGGTGCGTCCGCTGCCGTGGCACAGGGTGATCAACGCGCGCGGCGAGGTCAGTCCCCGTTCCGATCCGGGCTCCGACCTGGCGCAGCGTGAGTTCCTGGAGCGCGAGGGTGTCGTCTTCGATCGCAGCGGTCGCGTCGACCTCGCACGCTACCAGTGGCGTCCGCGCGAACTCTCGCCCCCATCAAGGCTTTAGCAGCAGCTTGCCTGTGGTGGCGCGCGACTCGAGCGCGCGGTGGGCGTCCGCTGCGTGCGCGAGCGGGAATACACCGCCGATGCGGATCGTGAGCCGGCCGTCGGCGACTGCAGCCAGCACGGCAGCCGCACGCAGCTCGAGTTCGGCTGCGTCCTGTGTGTAGTGGGCGAGCGAGGGCCGTGTGACGAACAGCGAGCCGAGGTTGTTGAGTCGGTTGAGATCGAAAGGCGGCACCGCGCCGCTCGACTGCCCGAACAGCACCAGCAGCCCGCGCGGTCGCAGCGAATTCAGGCTGCCCTCGAAGGTCGATCGGCCGACCGAGTCGTAGACCACGTCGACTCCGGAGCCGCCCAGCAGATCGCGCACGCGCTCGGCCACATCCTCTTCGGTGTAACGGATGATTTCGTCGGCTCCGGCGGCGCGCGCGATCTCGGCTTTGGCCGCGGTGGAGCAGGTGCCGATCACACGCGCTCCGGCGTGTTTGAGCGTCTGGACGAGCAGGCCCCCGGCGCCGCCCGCCGCTGCGTGAACCAGCGCGACGTCGCCTTCGCGTGTGTCGCGGCAGCCGTGCACCAGGTAGTGAGCGGTCATTCCCTGCAGCATCGCGGCTGCGGCGCGGTCGTCGTCGACCGCATCGGGTACTTTCACGAGCCGGTCAGCGGGAGCGATCAGGTCGGTCGCGTAGGAACCGGGTACGCCCGCCCACGCGACGCGGTCGCCCGGCATGAGCCGGGTGACGTTGGCGCCGATCGCGGTGACGGTGCCGGCGCCCTCGAGTCCGTTCGCGAACGGCAACGGCCGCGGGTAGGCGCCGGTGCGGAAGTAGACATCGATGAAGTTCACCCCCGCGGCCGTGACGCGAACACGTGCGTGGTGGGGGCCGGGCTCGCCCGGGTCGTGTGGCCCGAGCCTGAGTACCTCGGGGCCCCCGATGGCGTCGACGAAGATTGCTTCACCCATGATCGTGCCTCATTCCGCGTCGCTCGATTCGCGAAAGCGTTCGAGAGCGGCGTCGTAGTCGTCGAAGCCGACGACCTCGCGCAGTTCGTCGAAGGGCAACAGTCGCCCGGCGGCGGCCCCCCGTGCGAGTTCTTGCAGTGCGTCGTTCATCGCGCGGGCGGCGGCGGAGAGGAGTGTGAGGGGGTAGGCGGCGATCTTGTAGCCGAGCGCTTCGAGCTGCTCCGGCGGCAGGACCGGCGTGTCGCCGTCCTCGACCATGTTGGCCATCTGATGCCCAGGCACCTCGTCGCAGATGCGCGCCATTTCAGCCTCGGTCGCCGGCGCCTCGACGAACAACAGGTCGGCGCCGAGTTTCCAGAAGGTTCGCGCGCGCAACAGTGCCTCGTCGAGACCCTCGGATGCGCGCGCGTCCGTGCGGGCCATGATCAGGATGTCGGCGCCCTCGTCGCGTGCCTCGACGGCGGCGCGGATCCGGTCGAATGCCTCGTTGCGCGCGACGACCGTCTTGCCGCGAGTGTGGCCGCAGCGTTTGGGTGCTTGCTGGTCCTCGATCATCGCGCACGCGAAGCCCGCCGCCGCATATCCCGCCACCGTTCGTTTGACGTTGAGCGGGTTGCCGTAGCCGGTGTCGGCATCTCCGATCACCGGAATCGAGACCGCGCCGCAGAGGTTGCGACCCTGGTCGAGCATTTCGCCGTACGAGATCAGGCCGGTATCGGGCTGGGCGAGTCGCGCGGCGGAGACAGCGAAGCCGCTCATGAAGGTGAGCGGGAAGCCCGCGCGCTCGATCAATCGCGCAGACAGCGCGTCGAAGCAGCACGGCATGGTGATCAGCCCGGGGGCATCGAGCAGTTCCCTGAGTTTCGTTGTCGGCGTCGTCATTGCAGGACCCCCGTGGTTCTCCCGGGGATTTCTTACCACAACTCGGGCGGCCCAATCAGGTGGCGGTGTTGGCCTCTTCGGGATCGAAGGGAAGATAGACGCTCACCGTCGTTCCGACGCCCGGCTTCGACTCGACCTCGATCGAGCCTCCGTGATTTCGGCCGATCTGATAACACAGTGCCAGGCCGAGCCCGGTGCCCTCGCCGACCGGGCGCGTGGTGAAGAAGGGATCGAAGATCCGCTCGATGTCGGCTTCGGCAATGCCGCAGCCGTCGTCCTGGATTCGAATCACGATTCCGTCGCCCGCGGTCGCGGTGACCAGACGGATGCTCCCGAAATCGCCGATCGCCTGGAAGGCGTTGATGAGCAGATTGAGAAACACCTGCTTGAGCTGGTGGGGTGCGCAGCGGATTGGGGACAGGTCGGAGTAGCAGCGTTCCATCGATACCGAGAAGCTCAGGGTTGCGACGTTGGCCGCGTTGTCGAGCAGCTCGTTGATGTCGACCGAATCGAAGCGGCCGATTCCTGCATGCGAGATCGCGCCGACATCGCGCACGATCGTCGTGATCCGGTCGACGCCCTCGATCGATTCGTCGAGGATCTCCTCGCCTTCCTGGAAGCGCATGTCGATGTCGTGCGATCGATCGAAGTCGCTGGCCGCTTCGCTCAGGTCGCTCCAGTCTTCACGCAGCGCAACCAGATTGGCACGAATGAAGGTGATCGGATTGTTGATTTCGTGGGCGATTCCCGCTGCGAGCTCTCCCACGGCAGCGAGTCGGTCCGAAGTGACGAGCCGACTTCGCAAGGTTTCGACTTCGCGCAGGTCGCGAACCGCGATGACGCAGCCGATCACCTCGTCCTTGTCGTCCCGGAGCGGCGACAAGGACACCGACACCGGGACGTTTCGCCCGCCGGCCCCGGCGATCGGAACGAGTTCGGTTTCGCAGTCGATGACCTCGCTCGCCGGATCGACGTCGAGGTCGGGCAGGAACTCGGCGATCGGGACATCGCTGAGTTCCTCCTGGGGCGCCCCGACCAGCCGCGCCAGCGAATCGTTGCACGAGCCGATCCGACCATCGACGCGCAGCATCGCAACGCCGTCCTGGAGATTTTCGAGGATTTCGCGGGTAAAGGCGCCCGGGACGAGCAGGAAATAGCCGTGTCGGCGGACGCTCCAGGCGACGATCGCTCCGATCATCAATATGCTGGTGCTTCCGAGTCGCGGCACGTGAACGCCGCGGTACGGCAGCAGGACATCGGTCACCGTCGCGATCGTAGTGGGAACGAGGATCCCGAAGAACATCCACAAGACCTGGCGCTTCTCGCCCCGCGAGATGGTCTTCGTGAGCATGCCGGGCCACATCGCCAGCGATCCGCAGATATAGAGGATCGTCGGCAGGAAGGCGAGTGGGAACAGCGGCCCGAAAGCATAGCTCCAGCCCCAGGCCAGGCGCGTCGGAGAATGAACGAAAAGCGGCGTAAAGACATAGAGGCCGATCGCGATTGCCGCGGTGCAGTACGCGATCGGCGTGATCCCGCGAAGACGAGAACGAGTGCGGCCCGTGATCTCGAAGAAGAGATCCAGCGCGAGTGGGCCGAGCGGAATCCAGCCCAGAGACGACAAGCGGATCAGCAGCAGCGTGCGGTCCGGGTCGTCGGAGAGGTTCCAGAGGAGCTCGCACAGCGACCAGTAGGCGGAACACGCCAGGACCGTAGCCAGCAGGCGATTGCTGCGTTGGCCCGGGTCGCGCGCGAGGATCGCGCCTCCGAGGATCCCGGCGCAGACACACGAGATGACGAGCATGAAGATGAAGGGGTTCACCGGGGCGTCTCCGAAGCGTCGGCGATCTCGCCAGGCAGACGGACCTTGAAGATCGTTCCGACTCCGGGGGTCGACTCGACATCGATCGTCCCACCGTGCTTCTCGACGATTTGTCGCGAGATCGGAAGCCCGAGCCCGGTGCCTTCGCCAACGGGCTTCGTCGTGAAGAAGGGCGTGAAGATGTGCTTCAGCGTCTCCGGTTCCATCCCTGCGCCGTTGTCGGTCACGCGAACGTCGATCCAGTCACCGTGCGCTTCGGTCTCGAGCTGGATTTCGCCCATTGCTTCGATCGAATGGGCGGCGTTGAGGAGCAGGTTCAAGAAGACCTGCATGAGTTCCTGTGGGACGCACGGAACGAGCGGAAGTTCGCCGTATCGACGGATGATTTCCGCACGCTGTCGCAGCTGCGGGTGCGCGACCCGGACCGCGGTCTCGAGCAGCTTGTTGATTTCGGAACTCTCTCGCGTTGGTCCGGAATTGCCCGAGAAGCCGCCGACATCGCGCACGATCGCAGTGACCCGCGTGAGGCCCTCGCGCAATTCCTCGATCATTTCGCGGCCGTCCGCGAAGGTCGGGGCGACCTCCGCTTCTCGTTCGTTCTTCGCAAACTCGGCCGACACCGTCTCCCAGTGTTCTTCGAGCATGTTGATGTTGGACTGGACGTAGGCGATCGGGTTGTTGATTTCGTGTGCGATTCCCGCGGCGAGTTGCCCGACGGCTGCGAGTCGTCCCGAGGTCACCAGGCGGTTGCGCAGCGATGCGACCTCGCGCAGGTCGCGTACGACGATCACTTTTCCGAGGCACTCGCCGCCTTCGTCGAAGAGCCTGGTCTCGTCGATCAATACGGTGATGCGTTCGCCATCGGACCGGATGAGCATGCGCTCGCGGTCGCCGTGGACACGCGATTGCGGTGTGTCGAGATCGGCGAGCACCGCTCCGATCGGAAGGCCCACGAGGCTACCCGCATCCACTCCGATGAGTTCGGCCATCTTCCGGTTCACCGAGCGGATGCTGTCGTCGAGGCGCAACAGCATCACCCCGTCGGGCAATGTCGTGAGAATTTCGCGAGCAAAGAGGTGTGGCACGAAGATCGGGTTGCGGAAGCGATAGACCTTCCAGAACGCCAGGGCGCCCCAGGTGACGAGTGACACGTTTCCCAGACGCGGGAACTGGATACCCGCAAAGGGCAGCACGAAGTCGGTCAATGTCGCGACGACGGCTGGGATCGCAACCGCGACCCCCATCCAGTGGGCCAACTTCGCTGATTCATCGCGCGATCGGAACCATTCGACCAGCGCGGCGACCGGGAAGGGGATGATGACCGCCCACGAGATCGCCACACCGAGCCCGATTTCACCCGCCCAGCCCCACTCGGTTCGCACGACGCCGGACCAAAAGGCCGGCGTGACGAGGGCGATGAACACGAAGATCGCCGCGGAGGAGTAGGTGAAGGGAAGGAAGCGGCTGTAGCGCGGCATGAGCTTCGGCTCGAGCGTCAGCAGCATGTGGAACGAGAGCGAACCGATCGTGACCGAGCCGATGCACGACGCACGCATGAACGCGAGTGCGGTCGCTGGATCGTCGGCCATGTTCGAGAACACGTTGCAGAGCGACCACACCACCGCGCACCCGAGTGCGACCGAGACGAGTTGGTTCCCGCGGTTGCTCGGGTCGCGGGCCCAGATCGCTCCTGCGAGGATTCCCGCGGCCACGGCTGCGAACAGCGATATCAGTACGATGGGGTGCATTTTTCCGCGATTTCCCGCGGGACTCATCGGGCTGACAGAGGCTTCTCTTGATTGCCGATTCGCGATCGAAAAACCACCAAGATTCAGGTGGTTGCCGAAGTGACCCGATCGCCGGACGGGGTGCCGGTCAGGCGTCGTCCAGGGCGGCGTTCCGCTCCGGCGTGACCGGGATCGAGCGATCCGAGAGGCGAGTCGGGGGCAGGGCTTCGTCGACGCGGCGCCCTTCTCGCTTCACGATCGCAGCGGGAGCACCCACGGCCGTGCAGTGCGGCGGTACGTCGTGCATGCGGATGAACGAATTCGCTCCCACCTTGGTGTGTGAGCCGACCGTAATCGGGCCGAGCAGTGTTGCCGAAGTGCCGATCAGCACGTCGTCGCCGAGCGTCGGGTGACGCTTGCCGCGATGATGGCCCGTGCCACCGAGCGTCACATTGTGGAACAGCACGCAGTCGTCGCCGATCTCGGCGGTTTCGCCGATCACGACGCCGGTGCCGTGGTCGATGAAGAAGCGGCGGCCGATGCTTGCGGCCGGGTGAATTTCGACCCCGGTGAGGAAGCGCGCCAACATCGAAATCAAACGCGCCGGGAGCGACAGGCCGAGCCCGGTGTGCAGCGCGTGGGCGACCCGGTAGAGCAGGATCGCGTGGAGCGGCGAGTGGCACAGCAGGGTCTCGAAGCGGTTCTTCGCGGCCGGATCGTGATGCCCGACCACATTCAGATCTTCGAGGAATTTCGTCAGCACGTCATTTCCACGACTCGTCGGGCGCTCTACGCCGCGAAGTCTACAGTTCGCGGCACAACGAGGCTCGTGCTACGAACTCCCCCGCCCCGGGGCCCCCGGACTCACTTCGCTCTCCGATCCGAGCGTACCATGCAGAAACCGCTCGACTCCTTGATACAGCTTCTCGATCTCGAAGATCTCGAAGTGAACCTCTTTCGTGGAGTCAGTCCCGACAGCGATTCGCAGCGCGTTTTCGGGGGCCAGGTGCTCGGGCAGGCGCTGATCGCGGCTGGACGCACCACCGAGGGGCTGCACGCGAATTCACTGCACGCATACTTCCTGCGACCGGGTGATCCGAGCACGCCGATCGTCTACCAGGTCGACCGCACCAAGGACGGCCGCAGCTTCACCACCCGGAGGGTGATCGCGATTCAGCACGGCCACGCGATCTTCCATCTCGAGGCCTCGTTTCATCGCCCCGAAGCCGGCTTCTCGCATCAGGACGCGATGCCCGACGTGCCCGACCCGGAATCGCTGCCGACCTGGCACGAGCGGCTCGAGCCGCTCGTGGTCGATGCTCCGGAGGACACCCGTCGCTTGGTGCTGCAACCGCGGCCGATCGACAGCCGCCACGTCACCTGGGTGAACCCGATCGACCCGGAAAAGCTGCCGCCACGGATGCTGGTTTGGATCCGCGCCGACGGGAAGCTCCCGGCCGAGCAGTTGCTGCAGCAGTGCATCGTCGCCTACGCGTCCGATATGACGTTGCTCGACACCGCGGCGCTGCCGCACCAGATTTCCTGGGTCGACGAGTCCTATACGGTCGCCAGCCTCGACCACGCCATGTGGTTTCACCACGATTTTCGCGCCGACGATTGGTTGCTCTACGCTCAGGAGAGCCCCGCGGCTGCGGGCGGGCGCGGCTTCAGCACGGGGCGTCTGTTCACGCGTGCGGGCGAGCTGGTGGTGTCGGTGGTCCAGGAAGGGCTGTTCCGCCGCCGCGAGGGCTGAGCGGCTTCGCTATACGTTCAAGCGAACGCCTTCGCACGGGCCGGAGGGATCGGAGGAGTCGAATGACACTCGTCGCGATCATCGCGGCCGTTGCGCTCGCCGAATACGGCGTCTTCATGGTCCAGTGTGGGCAGGCGCGCGGTCGCTTCGGGGTCGCCGCGCCGGCCACGGTGGGCCATCCGGTCTTCGAGCGCTATTTCCGGGTCCAACAGAATACGATCGAACAGCTCGTGATCTTCCTGCCCGCGTTGTTCTTGTTCGCCTGGTTCGTGAGCACTCGTTGGGCGGTCTTGCTCGGCATCCTCTTCATCGTCGGTCGCGCCCTCTACGCACGTGGTTACGTGGCCGACCCCGCGAAGCGTGGGCCGGGATTCCTGTGCACCGTCATCGCGAACGCCGCACTCCTCCTGGGTGGGGTCGTCGGCGCCCTGATCACGCTGCGGTGATGCGGCCGTGAACCGGCGAGAATTCCTGGTTTCCGGAGCCGTTGCGGCGGGCTATGCGCTCGCCGCGAAACCGGTTCTGGCAAGCGCGATTCGAACTCCCGAGGACGGCCTCGCGACCGGAACCGTCGAGATTCCGGCGTCGGGCGGTGGGATGTCGGCGTATTTCGCAGTGCCGGAGGCTGCGAGTGCGCGGCCGCTTGCACTGGTGGTTCACGAGATATTCGGCGTCCACGAATACATCCGGGACGTCACCCGGCGACTCGCGCGGGCCGGTTACTTCGCGATCGCGCCGGATCTCTACCAGCGGCAGGGCGATGTCTCGAAACTCGATTCGGTGCAGCAGATCCTCTCCGAGATCGTGGCGAAGGTTCCCGACGCTCAGGTGATGGCCGATCTCGATGCGACTCGCGCCTGGGCGCGGAGGGATGGGCGAGCCGACGCGTCGCGAAGCGTGATCACGGGCTTCTGTTGGGGTGGCCGCATCGTCTGGTTGTACGCCGCTCACGCGCCCGACCTGGCCGCGGGAACAGCCTGGTACGGACGCCTCGTCGGCGACCCTCGGCCGCAGACACCGCGCCACCCGATGGACATCTCGGGCGAAGCGCACGCGCCGGTGCTCGGCTTCTATGGAACGGAAGATGCCGGAATTCCGCTGGCCTCGGTCGAGAAGATGCGCAGCAGGCTGGCCGTTGCCGCCGACGGTTCCGAAATCATTCTATTCCCGGGCGCTCCCCATGGATTCCACGCGGACTACCGCGAGAGTTATCGCGAGATGGCGGCATCCGTGGGCTGGCGCCGTATGTTGGAGTGGTTCGGGAAGCACGGCGTCGCCGCGCAGCCCGTCGGCTGATCGATCGCCGTTTCGGAGCGCGTTGCGGCGGCGAAAAATCGCAATCGCCGCCCCGGTTTCGCAATAAGCGCCTATACTTATCGGCCCTTATACTTATCGGCCCTTATCGATCGTCAGGATGCCTGCAAGCGTCGCCGAGGGCCCATTGCGAGCCGCGCGACCAAAGCACCGCCACGGGAAAGAACATCAGAATGACAGGGGATGCTGCGATGACGAAGAATCAGAAACTTCTCACCTGGGTGAAGGAAATCGAAGCACTCTGCAGGCCGGATCGGGTTCAGTGGTGCAACGGATCGCAGGAAGAATACGACGAAATGATCGAGCTGATGCTCGCGAGTGGCACCGCGACGAAGCTCGATCCGCAGAAGCGACCCAACAGTTTCCTCGTTCGCTCCGACCCGGCCGATGTCGCGCGGGTGGAAGACCGCACCTTCATCTGTTCCGAGAAGGAAGCGGACGCAGGCCCGACCAATAACTGGGCCG
>CAXMSF010000174.1:0-35275 GCA_964196055.1 uncultured Gammaproteobacteria bacterium
TCGGACGCGGGCGCTTTCGGACCGTCGAACGACACCCGCAGGCCCGCCGACTCCGGCTCGACAGCAACGACGCGGGTTCCGAGAAAGATGTTCTCGCAACGGCGCCCTAGACGCCGCTGCAGCGGCTGCACCAGGTCGCGGTCGCAACCCGGTATCAGTTCATCGGTGAGTTCTACCAGTGTGATACGCGTCCCCAGGGCGCCGTAGACGGTCGCCATCTCGAGGCCAATGATTCCACCGCCGATGACGAGCAACCGCTCGGGTACATCGACGAGTTCCAAGGCTCCGGACGAATCCATCAGACGGGGGTCATCCAGCGGCATGCCCGGGATTTCGACCGGCCGTGAACCGGTCGCGATGATTCCCGCGTCGAAGGAAAGGCTTTGCGCACCATCGGCCCCGACCACGCTGATTTGGTCCGGTGCGGTGAAACGCGCTTCGCCGCGCAGGACCGCGACGTCACGCTGTTCGGCCAATCCGGCCAGGCCGCGCGTCAGGCGGCCGACGGTCTTCTCCTTGAAACTACGCAGCTTGGCGAGGTCGAGTTTCGGCTCCCCGAAATCGACTCCGTGCTTGGCCAGTTCGCGCGCGTCGTTGACGACCTCGGCAACGTGCAAGAGTGCCTTCGAGGGGATGCAGCCGACGTTGAGACAGACTCCGCCGAGCTTCGAGTGCCGTTCGACGAGCGCGACCTTCCGGCCGAGATCGGCGCATCGAAATGCTGCGGTGTATCCACCGGGCCCACCACCGATCACCACGACATCGAAATGAAGGTCCGACGGCGTCCGCGGCCCGACAGCCGACACCGGAGTACGAATCGCTGGCGTCGCCGTGACGCGCGGCGGGTCCACGGGTGTCTGTGGCGATTCTGCCGCCGCTCGGGCCGGTCGCTGCGATGAAACTTCGGACTCGGGCGCTGCGGCTGTCTGCGGCACGCCCGCAACGGCGGCACCCGACTCGACCGCGAGTTGTAGGATCGTGCTCCCCTGCGAGACCCGGTCGCCAAGGGCGACCAGCACCTCGCGCACGATCCCCGCGCAGGGAGCCGGCACCTCGAGCGTCGCCTTGTCACTCTCGATCGAGATCAGTGAATCGTCGGTCGCAACGGTGTCACCCGGCTGCACCAGGATCTCGACGACCTCGACGTCTTCGAACTCCCCGATATCCGGAACGGCGACGGCTACGACGTCGCTCACTTGGCGGCCCGCCCCTCACCGCGCAGTCGGTCGACATCGGCGAGAACGGCGGCGAGCCGCGTCGTGAATCGAACCGCCGCGGCACCATCGATCACGCGGTGATCGTACGACAGAGAAAGCGGCAGCATCAGCCGCGGAACGAATTCGCCGTCGCGATAGACGGGCTGCCAACGATGCCGAGAAACGCCGAGGATCGCGACCTCCGGCGCATTAACGATCGGCGTGAACGCAGTGCCGCCGATTCCCCCCAGGCTCGAAATGCTGAAACACGCGCCCGCGAGGTCGGCAGGACGCAGGCGTCGGACGCGCGCGCGCTCGCTCACGTCGGCGAGCTCGAGCGCGATCTCGAAGACGTCCTTGCCGTCGACGTCGCGCAGCACCGGAACGACCAGGCCGTTGGGCGTGTCGACCGCAACCCCGATGTGGGTGTAATGCTTCAGGATCAGATTTTTGCCCGAGCGATCGAGCGACGAGGCGAACTCCGGATACTCGCGCAGTACGAGGGCGACCGCCTTCATCAAGAAGGCGAGCGGAGTGAGCTTCGCACCGCGCGATTCAGCTTCGGCCTGCTGCTGCTTGCGATAGGCTTCGAGCTCGGTGATGTCGGCTTCGTCGTGCTGAGTGACGTGCGGCACCGTCACCCACGAGCGATGCAGGTTTGCGGCCGACAAGCGCCGAATTTTCGCGAGCGGGGCGATCTCGATTTCTCCGAAGCGTGCGAAGTCGACCTCCTTGGGCGCTTCGATCTGGATGACCGTGTCGGGAAGCGACGCGGAGGCACCGCCCTCGAGCGCCTGCTTGACGAACGCCTGTACATCCGATTTCAAGACTCGACCCTTGCGACCGCTGCCCGAGACGAGCGCAGGGTCGACACCGAGCTCTCGTGCGAAACGCCGCACTGAAGGACTCGCGTGACCACGCGATGAAGCCTGCGCGGGCGGCGAAATCGCCGCAGCCTCGCGGGGCAGCGCAGCCGCTGACGCAGCGGGCGCACGCTCTACGGCCACCGAGGCGCTTCGAGCTTCACGCGCGGGCTCCGGCGCCTCGGCCGCCGCCTCCGCATCGAGCACGAGCAGCACGCTCCCCTCACTGACGCGATCGCCTTCGGAGACACGAAGCTCGACCACCGATCCCGCGTACGGGCTGGGCACCTCCAGCGTCGCCTTGTCGCTCTCCAGCGTTACGAGCGAAGCCTCGACTTCGATTCCGTCACCGAGCGCCACGAGAACCTCGATCACTTCGACGTTCTCGAAGTCGCCGATGTCGGGTACCCGGATCTCCCGCTTCATCCCCATGCCACTAGACCGTCACCGGATTCGGCTTTTCCGGGTCGACCCCATACTTCTCGATCGCCTCGGTGACCTTCGCGGCATCGATCTCTCCCGTGTCGGCCAGCGCCTTCAATGCCGCGATCGCGATGAAGAAACGGTTCACCTCGAAGAAATGCCGCAGTTCCTTGCGCTTGTCGCTACGACCGAAGCCGTCGGTCCCGAGCACCTTGTAGGGCGCGCGAACGTTCGGCCGGATCTGGTCGGCGAAGATCTTCATGTAGTCGGTCGCCGCGATCACCGGGCCACGCCGATCCGCAAGACACTGCTCGACGAAGGAAAGCCGTGCTTCGTTCTCGGGGTGCAACATGTTCCAGCGCTCGACCGCGAGTCCGTCACGGCGAAGCTCGGTAAAGCTCGTGACGCTCCAGATGTCCGCAGACACTTCGAAGTCGTCCTTCAGCAGCTCGGCAGCCGCAATGACTTCGCGCAACACGGTGCCCGAGCCGAGCAACTGTACCTGCGCCTTCACCTTCGGGTTCCCCTCCGACAGGCGATACATGCCGCGCAGGATGCCTTCCCGGACACCCGCGCGATTCGGCATGGGTGGCTGCACGTAGTTCTCGTTCATCACCGTAAGGTAGTAGTAGACACTCTCCTGCTCGACGCACATTCGCCGCAGTCCCTCGTGGATGATCACCGCGAGCTCGTAGCCGTAGGCGGGGTCGTAGGCGACGCAATTCGGGATCGTCGATGCCAGCACGTGACTGTGACCGTCCTGGTGCTGAAGGCCCTCGCCGCCGAGTGTCGTACGCCCGGCGGTCCCACCGACGAGGAAGCCGCGCGCCCGCATGTCTCCCGCAGCCCACGCGAGATCACCGATCCGCTGAAAGCCGAACATCGAATAGTAGATGTAGAACGGAATCATCTGCGTGCCGTAGCTGCCGTACGCGGTCGCGGCCGCCATCCACGACGCCATCGAGCCCGCCTCGGTGATGCCCTCTTCGAGGATCTTACCCTTCACGTCTTCGCGGTAGTACATCACCTGGCCGGCATCGACCGGCTCGTAGAGTTGCCCGATCGACGAATAGATGCCGAGGGTGCGGAACAACCCCTCCATTCCGAACGTCCGCGCCTCATCGGGCACAATCGGAACGATGCTGCGTCCCACGGACTTGTCCCGTGTGAGTAGCGTGAGAGCGCGCACGAAGGCCATCGTGGTCGACATCTCGCGGTCCTTCGAGCCCTGCAACAGCGACTCGAAGATCTCCAGTTCCGGAATTTCGAGCGGCTCACACTCCCGGCGGCGCTGCGGCAGGTAGCCGCCCAACGCCTTGCGGCGTTCGTGCAGGTAACGGATCTCGGGGCTGTCCTCAGCGGGCTTGTAGAACGGCGCGTCCTCGAGTTCCTCGTCCGAGACCGGAATCCGGTAGCGATCGCGAAATGCGCGCATCGATTCGGTCCCGAGCTTCTTCATCTGATGGGTGGTATTTCGGCCTTCGATCTCGCCGAGCCCATAGCCCTTCACCGTCTTCGCGAGGATGACCGAAGGCTTCCCGTCGGCCTTCATCGCTTCGGCATAAGCGGCGTAGACCTTCTGCGGATCGTGCCCGCCGCGATTGAGCGAGCGAATGTCGTCGTCCGAGAGGTTCGCGACCATCTTCGTGAGTTCCGGATATTTCCCGAAGAATTCGCGGCGCGTGAAATCGCCGCCCTGCACCTTGTAGTTCTGGTACTCGCCGTCGAGGGCTTCACCCATACGACGCGCGAGCAGACCCTGCTTGTCCTTCGCGAACAACGGATCCCAGCGATCTCCCCAGATCACCTTCAGCACGTCCCAGCCGGCGCCACGGAAGACTCCCTCCAGTTCTTGAATGATCTTGCCGTTCCCACGCACGGGTCCGTCGAGGCGTTGGAGATTGCAGTTCACGACGAATATCAGGTTGTCGAGGCGTTCGCGTGCGGCCAGCGAGATCGCACCCAGCGATTCCGGCTCGTCCATCTCACCGTCGCCCATCACCACCCATACCTTGCGGTCGCTCGGCGGGATGATCTCGCGGTGCTCGAGATAGCGCATGAAGCGCGCCTGATAGATCCCCATCAGGGGCGAGAGCCCCATCGAAACGGTCGGGAACTGCCAGAAGTCCGGCATCAGCCACGGGTGCGGATAGGAAGAGAGGCCATCGACCTCGACCTCCTGGCGGAAATGCTTCAACTGCTTCTCGCTGATGCGGCCTTCGAGAAAGGCACGCGCGTAGATTCCCGGCGCCGAATGGCCCTGGATGTAGACGAGGTCGCCGCCGCAGGAGTGATCCGGTCCACGCCAGAAATGGTTGAAACCCACGTCGTAGAGAGTCGCCGAAGACGCGAAGCTCGCGATGTGGCCGCCATATTCGGTGCTGAGTTTGTTGGCTTGGATGACCATCGCGAGCGCGTTCCAACGGATGATCGAACGGATCCGGTGTTCGATTCCGGACTCTCCCGGAATCTGCGCCTCCATCGGCTTCGAAATGGTGTTCACGTAGGCGGTCGTGGCCTTATGGGGTAGATGCGCGCCGGAGCGACGCATCTCGTCGATCAGACGCTCGATCAGGTAGTGCGCCCGCTCGACTCCGTCCGATTCGAGGACGGATGCGATGGCGTCGATCCACTCGCCAGTTTCCTGCTGGTCCAGATCAAATTCTTCGATGATCGACTGGCTCACCGATTCCTCCCGGACGTCACGCCGACCCCTCGACGCGCTCACGCCGCGCAGCCAGCAACTTCTCGAAATCGCGATCCGCATGATAAGAGGAGCGCGTGAGCGGTGACGACGCCACCATCAGGAAGCCCTTTGCGCGAGCGATTTCGGCCCATTCTTCGAATTCCCGCGGCGGCGCGTAACGGGCCATCGGCAGGTGCTTCTGGGTCGGGCGCAAGTACTGACCGATCGTGACGAAGTCGATGTCGGCTGCGCGCATGTCGTCGAGCACCGCGAGGATCTCGTCGTGCTCCTCACCGAGCCCGAGCATGATCCCCGACTTGGTGAACAGCATCGGCTCAGCCGCTTTCGCCATTGCGAGCAGTTCCAGCGAAGCGCGGTAGTCGGCCCCGCGGCGGGCCCGCGGGTAGAGCCGGGGGACCGTCTCGAGATTGTGGTTGTAGACGTCCGGCCGTGCTGCGGCGACGCGCTGCGCGGCACCGGGCTTGCGCAGGAAGTCCGGTGTCAGCACTTCGATGGTCGTTTCCGGTGATTGCGCTCGAATGGCCCGGATGCAGGCAACGAAGTGGCCTGCACCGCCGTCTTCGAGATCGTCGCGATCGACCGATGTGATCACGACGTGCTTCAGCGCCAGACGACGCACCGCGTCCGCAACGTGGCGCGGCTCGTCCGGGTCGACGCGATCGGGGCGACCGGTCTTCACATTGCAGAAGCCGCACTTCCGGGTGCAGACACTGCCGAGGATCATCACGGTCGCGTGCTTGCGCGACCAACACTCGCCGATGTTCGGGCAGGCGGCCTCTTCGCAGACCGTGTTGAGTTCGAGGCCACGCAGCAGTTCGCGAGTCTCCGTGTAGGCGGAGGATGTCCCCGGGGCCCGCACCCGAATCCACGGGGGGCGCCGCTGGGCCGTTCGACCCGCATCGACCGGAATTGCAATCGCTTCGACTTCGTCGTGCATGGATTCGGGCTCTCGTAGCAACGCTCGGAGGGGAAGGCCATTCGCGGTGTGCGGGGTCGAGGGAGAGGGACGCACGCCGAACCTCCCCGCGACGATGGTAGCGCTCGAACGCACGTGCGCGCTCCGGCAAACACGACGGTCGATCCAATTTGTCAATATATTCCACAGAGTTGCCCCCATTTTTGATATCGGAGCCAGCCACTCCGGACACACTCCTCAGAGTTCGCGTGTTAGACTGCCGCCCGGCGGGAAATCGATCGCAGCAGGCGATCGTTTGAATTCGCTACGGCTACAGATCCGGTCTTCACACCGGGTGGAGAGGAGAGACGCGAATGCGAACGAAGAAACTGATTGCGACGATCGCCGCCCTGCTCGTTCTGACATCGGCCGTCGCCGCCCATGCCGAGGGATTGAACAACCTGGCGGCCGGTTTCAACGGTCTGGTGACTTTCCCATTCGACCCGGCCATCTATGCCGCGGAGCCGCCCGAAGCGTTCGATGGAATGGCGGGCGAGCCGGCCACGTCGGGCATACTCGGCTTCTTCGCGGGTGTCATGATGATGCCGTACCGGGCCATGATGGGCGCGCTCGATGTCGCGCTGTTCCCGTTCTGGTTCTTTCCGACGCTGAGCCCGGAAGCGAAGATCAACCTGTTCGAGAAGACCGGATACGAAGTCGAATACGAATAGCGGGCCGCGCCAACACCCCGTCCCGAATCAGGCCCGTTCCGAAGCCGTTTCTCTGCAACATCACCGCTGCCGATCGCAGGCCGCGCTGCCAACGCCAATTCGGCGCAATTGGTACACTCCTGGTCGAAATCGACCGAGCGCGATGCTCGCTGAGCTGAAGATCGCGCCGAACCGCGTTCCGCGTGCGACTCAGCGCCTCCGAGCGTTGGCACGCGCCTTGCTTATGTTCGCAGTGCCCCGAGTTGCTGCGCACTCACTGCTGCTCTGAATCGGGGAAGTTCCGGGATGCTGCGCCGTTGATGCTGAACTGCCCCGGAGCGCCTCGGCGCCCTTGGACCCGCTGCGAGAAATCGTCGGCGAGCGACCACTGCGCGGATACCGACGCGAACCCTACCCCCCCGGAGCAACCGGATTCTCCAAGGAAGGTAGCGATGTTTCCCCGAACAGATCCGCGACCAGCGTCTGACCGAACTCTCTGGGCGTTGATCCTCGCATTGCTGCCTTGGCCGGTGATGGTGTTCTTGCTGACTCACTGACTCCGAGTGCACACGCGTCGCCGACCCGACCCGCTGCGCGTCGACCGCCTCGCTGCCGAAGCCTCCGCGTCGTCGCGCGAAACACTTCGTGTTTCGTGTCCTAGACGAGCGGTTGGCCGGCGAGCAGCGGCGGCATCGGGCAGCCGAGCGAATCCGCGGTCGCACGCACCAGCTCGGCCTCGCGATCGGCGATCTCGTGATCCGCGCCGACCGCGACCGCGCAGGCATGAAGCAAATCGCGTTTGCGCAATGGGGCGAGCCCGTCGAGCACCACGAGTGCCCCGTCGAGGTCGTCGAGGCCGCTCTGCTCGGGCTCGAGCAACCGCAAATCCGACAGTTCGAGTTCGTGCGCGCCATGCGCGAAGGCCGTTTCAGCGGCTGTGCGAGTACGCGCACCGGCCCACGCCAGCGTCGACAACACGACCGCGCACGCAGGCGCTACCCGCTCGAGCGACCGAAACCGTACGCGCGACGGTCGAACCGGCTCGAATGCGGGCGCCAGGTGCTGCAACAGGATCCGCTGTAGCGTCCACTCGAAGACATCGATCTTGCGGTCCGCAGCGATCAGCGCACCCACGTTGTCCTTGAAGGCGTGGTATTGGGGCAAGGAGAGCTCCCGCAGCGCCGGGATCACGAGGTCGATCAGCGTCAGTCGCTGAGTCGCTGTGAGTCTGCTGACCATCGGGAACAACCGCTCGCTTTCTTCGAGAACACCGTCATCCGCGTACCGCTCCAGCCAGTCGAACTGGTTGCGGCGGACCGATTGTTCGCTCGCGAACAAGAGCGCGTAGATCACCGCGCGCGCCCCCCAGGTTTCGTGGGCCGCCTCGGTGATCGCCGCGGGCAGACTCGAGATCAGGCGTGCCGCCTGGTCCACGTGTGCGGGGGTCGCTTCGCCGATCTGGTCCACTGCGGCGCCGAGCGACCCGGCCGCGAAGCCCGACACTGCGCCCGCTGCAGCGGGCTCCGCCGCCGACTCCGCGAGCTGCTGATCGAAGCTCGGGTCGAGTCTGCGAATCCTCTCCTCGAGCGGCGGATGGGTCGAAAACAGCGACGGCAGCGCGCGACCGAAGAACATGTGGCTGGCCTCGGGAGCACTGGGATGTTCGATCCGCGAACCGGCAGCGAGTCCGCCGATCTTCTTCAGCGCCCCGGCGATGCCATCCGGGTTGCGGGTGAACTGGACCGCGGACGCGTCGGCAAAGAATTCACGCTGTCGACTGACCGACGCTTTGATGAGATTTCCGAAGAACGTGCCCAGAAAGCCGATGACCATCAACCCGAAACCGACGGCCAGCAGTACCGCACCGCTGTTGTCGCGACCGCCACGGCGGTGCCCTGCCCCGCTCCACGCCGCAGAGCGCAGCAACCAGTAGCCCAGGATTCCGATGATCAGAATGCCGTGAATCACTCCGATCAAGCGGAGGTTCAGCCGCATGTCGCCGCTCAGGATGTGGCTGAACTCGTGAGCGATCACACCCTGGAGTTCGTCGCGAGTGAGTCCCTCAGCGCAACCGCGCGTGACGCCGATGGCCGCGTCGTTCGGCGTGAAGCCCGCGGCGAACGCGTTGATTCCCGCCTCACCATCGAGCAGATAGACGGGTGGCGTTGCAGTGCCCGACGCGATCGCCATTTCCTCGACGACATTGAGCAGCTTCCGTTCGTTCGGGTCGACCGTATTGGCGTGGAGCAGGCGCCCGCCCAAGCCTTCGGCGACCGCCGAACCACCGCCGCGGAGCTGCGCAATCTTGTAGAGACTTCCGCCGCCGACGATTAGCAACGTGAACAGCACCACCTGAGACAGCAGCTCCGGCGACCACCAGTCGAGATTCCAACGGATCGCGCCCGTCGACGGATCCTGCCCCTGGAAACCCACGACGAACACCGCAAACGCGTAGAGGGTCGCGAGAATCGCGATCACCGCCGCCCCGAAGAAGAACACCAACAAGCCGGTCTTCTTGCGCGCTCGGTCCTGATTCTCGAAGAAGTTGGTCGCCAAGTCGATACTCAGGCCGCCTGCCGCAGAGCGACCAGGGCGCGCGGGAAGGTCCGGATCAGAACGAGACCTTCGGGGCCTCGGCGATCGCCTCGCTGTCGAACTCGAGCAGTGTGGCGTCCGACGGATGCCCGAACATTCCCGCCAGGGCGACCGTGGGGAAGCTCTGTCGGTAGATGTTATAAGCCGTCACCGCATCGTTGAATGCCTGCCGCGCGAACGAGACCTTGTTTTCGGTCGAGGTCAGCTCTTCGGAGAGCTGCATCATGTTCTGGTTGGCCTTGAGGTCGGGATAGGCCTCCATCACCGCGAACAGCCGCCCAACCGCACCGGAGAGTGCCCCTTCAGCGTTCCCCAGCCCCTTCACCGCGTCGGCGTTGGTGGGGTCGCCCGCGGCGCGCTCGAGCCCGGCGCTCGCCTGATTGCGCGCGCTGATCACCGCGTCGAGGGTCTCGCGTTCGTGGGCCATGTAGCCCTTCGCGGTTTCTACCAGGTTCGGGATCAGGTCATGGCGGCGCTTCAACTGGACTTCGATCTGCGCAAACGCGTTCTTGTAGCGATTGCTGTATGTGACCAGCTTGTTGTAGATCCCCACGACGAAGGCGACCAGCGCCAACACGATGCCGAGCAGAACGAGCCCAGTGATCATTGCCGTCTCCCCCAGAAGATTCACCGCTCAGCATACCCCGCCCGGCGGAGGCTGTCCCAACGGCGACTTCGCACTCTCGTGTCGGCGACCGGCGCCCCATCCCGCCCGGGCCGACACCGGGGTTTCCAGCAGGGCTCCGGCTGGCATAGGATGGGGGAGGCCAACCAGGGGTAGCGAGCATGCCCGACACCCTACTGATCATCGAAGACGAGGAACTGCTCGGAAACGAGCTGATGCGTCATTTCGAGCGCAGCGGCTGGCAGGTAGAACGCGCAGTCGACCTGGCGAATGCGCGCCGACTGCTGCTCGAAGAGGCTCACGAGCCGCTCGTCGTTCTTTCCGACATGAGCCTGCCCGACGGCAATGCACTGGATCTTCTCGAGTCGGTGCGCGACGACGGACACGGCGGTGAGTGGATCTTCCTGACCGGCTTCGGAACGGTTGCCGACTCCGTGCGCGCGCTCCGACTCGGCGCCTACGATTTCCTCGAAAAGCCCTGCGAGCCGTCCCGCCTCGACCTCGTCGTGGGTGGCGCCGTGCGCGCCGCGCGTGCGCAGCGGCGGCTCGACGATGCGGCGCGTCTCCAGAATTCGATCTACACCATCGACTCCTTCGTGGGTACGAGCCCGCAGGCGAAGGAAGTGCGCGAGCTGCTCGCAAAGCTCAGCAGTGTACCCTTCAGCGCCCTCGTGATCGGCGGTGAGACCGGCACCGGAAAGGGCCTGGCCGCACGAATCGTGCATCACAACGGCAGTCGCACCTCCGGTCCGATGATCGAGATCAACTGTGCGTCGCTGCCGCGGGAGTTGCTCGAGTCCGAGCTTCTCGGCCACGAAGCGGGCGCGTTCACCGGCGCGCGCAAGCGACACCGAGGCCTGGTCGAGCAGGCCCATCAGGGAACGCTGTTTCTCGACGAGATTTCCGAGATGGACCTCGACCTCCAGACCAAGCTGCTGAAGGTCATCGAAGACCGCACCTTCCGACCGCTCGGCAGCGAGAAGGAAGTCTCGGTCGACATCCAGGTCATCGTGGCGAGCAACCGCTCACTCGAAGAACTCACCCAGGAGGGCGGGTTCCGCAGCGACCTCTACCACCGCCTTTCGGTCTTCGGCCTCGACCTCCCGCCGTTGTGCGAGCGGATCGAGGACATCGAGGAGCTGCTTCCGATCGTCATCGCAGAGTTCAACCTCAAGGCCGGGAAGAACGTGCGCACGATCTCCGACTCGGTCTGGAAGGCCCTCCATGCGTACAGCTGGCCCGGCAACGTTCGCGAGCTGCGCAACGTCGTCGAGCGCTGCGTGCTCTTCTCGGATACCGAAGTGTTCCCGGAGAAGTGGCTGCAACTCGCCGCAGCCCCGCTCGCGACCGCGGTCGAGGCGATGTCGCCGACCGGAGACGTGCTGCCGGTTTTGATCGACGGCAGCCGGTCACTCGACGAAATCGAGAAACAGATCATCGAGTCGGTTCTGGAGCGGACCTCCTACAATGCGACCGCAGCTGCCAAGATCCTCGGCACGACCCGTCAGACCCTCCGCTACCGCATCCAGAAGCACCGCATCGGGAACGCCGCCGAAAAAGGCTGAAGCGAGCGCAGCCTGGGCCGCGCGCTCGGAGACACATCTGCGCCGGTTCCGTAGCTCGCTTGGCAGCCGCAAACCCACTAATCTGTGGGGCCACGAGAGTCCCCCGGAGGGGTCACGGCGCCTGTCACGCTCGCTGCCGCGCCCCTGAACGAGGCCCACAGGGCGTCGAGCCGGTGCCGCTCTCGCGGATCCCATTCAATCCGGACGCAGCCGACTACGGCAGGACGACCACAACCGCCCGAGCAGACGATGACGACACCGGCTTATTCGACCACCAACCCGTTCTCAGCCCCCGACCCCCGGCCCGCGCCCGACGCCGACGGCACGAGTTCGGCGGGAGCCCTCTACAACGAGGCTCAGCAGCTCGGACAAGAACTGCTGGACAAGCCGCTCGAGGGCGGTGGTGTGGCACGAGTGCTGACCCAGCATTCCAAGGGGCGGATGACGGTCTGGGAGCGCATCAAGGTCCTGACCGCCGAGGAGCCCAACATCCTGTGGCAGAACTGGGGCCCGGGCCTCGACGGCGCAGCGATCGTCACCGGCATCCTGAAGATCGACGGCCGGGACGTTGCGGTCTACGGCCACGACTTCACCCTGCGCGCGGGTTCGATGGACGCCACCAATGGCGACAAGCTCGCGAGGCTGATCTACATGGCGGGCGAGCACGGCATTCCGCTGATCGGCATGAACGACTCCGCGGGCGCCTTCGTGCCCGCCGGCGTCGGCGGCCTCGACGGCTACAGCGAGGCCTTCACCGCACTGCGCAAGATCAGCGGCGTGGTGCCGAGCATCAGCCTGATGTTCGGTTACAACGCGGGCGGCGGCGCCTACCTGCCGCGGCAGGGCTCGTTCATGATCCAGTGCAACGACACCTTCATCGGTCTCACCGGCCCGGGCGTCGTGAAATCGGTGCTCGGCGAAGACGTCACTGCTGACGATCTGGGCGGACCCGGCGTCCACGGTCAGAGCGGCGTCTGCGACCTCGTCACCAAGGACGAACTCGCCTCGCTCCGCACTGCGACACGCCTGCTCCCGTACCTCCCCGACAACAACCATTCGAATGTGCCGTTCGCCGAAACCTCGGATCCGATCGATCGCCACGTCTGGGAAGAAGACCTGCTCTTCCGCAAGACCTTCGACTCACCCGCCGGGATGAATGCCCCGATGGACATCACGCTGTACCTCCAGAACATCTGCGACCATGGTGAGTACTTCGAGATCCAACCGCAGCGGGCCCGCAACCTCATCACGGCCTTTGGACGACTCGGTGGGCACGCCGTCGGCTTCGTGGCGAACAACTCGGCGGTCGCGTCCGGCCAGATCGACATCGCCGCAGCGCTCAAGGGCACGCGCTTCATCCGCTTCTGCAACCTCTACAACATTCCTCTGATCTTCATCGAAGACACCACCGGTTTCCTGCCGGGGACCGAGCAGGAGCGCCAGGGCATCATCCTGGCCGGTCGCAAGCTGCTCGACTCGATCATCGACGTGCGAACGCCTCGCCTCACCATGATCATCCGCAACGCCTTCGGCGGTGCTTACGCGAGCTACAACTCGCACTTCGTCGGCGCGAGCATGGTCTTCACGATGCCGATGGCGCGGATCGCGGTGATGGGACCAGCGGGCAAGGACTTCGTCTACAAAGACGAGATGCGCGGAATCGAAAAGACCTACCGCTCGGCCCTCAAGGACGGCGCATCCGAAGCCGAGGCGGCTGCAGCCCGGGACGGCGCGCTGGCCGCGCTCTCGACGCGCTACGAGCGAGACCTGATGAACCCCAAGGAAGCTCTTTCTCTCGGTTCCGTGAGCCGCGTCGTCATGCCGGGCGAGAGCCGGCGCGTATTGGCAAAGAACCTCGACTACCTGATGAGCCGGTACGAACCATCGCCGATGACCGGTGTGCAGCGGGAGCACGAGTAATGCTGACTTCGGATTTCCAGCAACGGCCTTTCCACGAAGCCGACTCGAAGTGGCTGCAATCGTTCTCGCTCGAGGACGTGAAATGCCTGGTGGTCTGCCGCGGGCCCGTTCGGATGGAGGCCTTCGAGGTCTTCGATGCGATCGGCGTGCGTGAATACGGCATGTTGCTCTCCGAAAAGGACTCCATCGTCTACCCGCGCTGCTTCGCACCCGAGCTGCGCTCGATCCGCTTCCCGAAGAACATCCATCGGGTTCCCGACTACATGGGCGTGGGCCAGGAAGAGAAGCTCGCGCGGATCGGCGAGATCATCGAAATCGCAACCACCCACGGCTACAGCCACATCTTCGCAGGCTACGGTTTCATGGCCGAGGACTCCGACTTCATCCAGGCGATCGAGGATGCCGGCATCGGATTCATCGGCCCCTCGGCCTCGGTGATCCGTCGGGCCGGCGCAAAGGACGAGGCGAAGAAGCTCGCGCGCGGACTCGGCAACTCGGTCATTCCCGGAATCGACGACGTTTCGTCGCGTGCGCTGGTCATCAAGGCGAAGGACCGCCGCGCACTCGAGAAGCTGGCGAAGAAGCACGAGCTGGAATTCGAGTTCGACAGCGCTCTCTCCCTCGAAGAGAACGCCGAGGCGCTGCTCCAGGCCGGCTATTCGAAGACGGTCGAACTCGTCACGATCGAGGAGCTCCAAGCGGCGGCAGAAACATTCTCGAAGGAGATCTGGCAGGAATACCCGGGCAAGCGCATCCGTTTCAAGGCAATCGGCGGCGGCGGCGGCAAGGGCCAGCGCGTAGTCACGGGCGTCGACGAGGTTTCGGCTGCGGTGATGGACATCCTCGCCGAGCAGAAAGTGATCGAGCCCGGCTCGAACCGGAATTTCCTGATCGAGTTGAACCTCGAGACGACCCGCCACAATGAGATCCAGGTCGTCGGAAACGGTGAGTGGTGCATCAACGTCGGCGGTCGCGACTGCTCGATCCAGATGCACGAACAGAAGCAACTCGAGTTTTCGCTCAATGAAGAAATGCTCCAGCAAGCACTCGAGGGGGCCACCGGCGAGACACGCACCACCCTCGAAGCCGACCTTCGATGCCTGCGTGCCATGGAGGCGGACAGCGAGCGCTTCGGCGAGGGAGTTCGACTCGATAGCGTCTCGACCTTCGAATGCATCGTCGAGGGCGCCGACCACTTCTTCATGGAGATGAATCCCAGGATTCAGGTCGAGCACGGTGTGTCCGAGCTCGCCTACTACATCAAATTCACGAATCCGGACGACGAGGGCGAATTCTTCTACGTCGATCGGCTGATCGAAGCGATGGTGCTGCTCGCCCTGCACGGAGCCCGGCTGCCGAAACCGACGCGCGTCTCGCGACACGTTTCGGGAGCCGAGATCCGAGTCAACGCGACCAACGCCGCGCTGCAACCGCACGCGGGCGGGATGATTCGGAGCTGGTCGCGGCCGCTGTCATACGAAATCCGCGACGACCAGGGGATCGGCGCGCCGAACCCGGATACCGGTGCCTTCGCCTACTACAATCTTGCGGGCGCGTACGACTCGAACATCGCGTTGATTCTCGCGGCGGGCGACAGTCGCGAGCACAACCTCGAGCGTCTTTCCGAGATCATGCGGCAGATGGAGCTTCGCGGCGACGACCTCAAGACCAACTCGCCCGTCCAATACGGCCTGATCAACTGGCTCATCGGCACGGAACCGATGCTCAAGCCGAACACCCGCTTCCTGACCCACTACCTGGCCGCAGTCGGCTCGATTCAAACCATCGCGCGCAACGTCGACCTGCAAATTGCGGCGGTCGAAATGCTCCGCACCCTGCCGGATGCCGAATCGAAGGCCGTATTCCGCAGCAAGGAAACCCTGCTCCTGCGACCACTCGGCAGGCTGCTCGCCGACCCGCACGGTTTTGCAGGCTTCTTCGGCCGACACGACGGAGAACTCTGGACGATCGACGGCGATTCCGTGCTGCTCCGCGAAAATCCCGTCCACTTCCTCACCGAGCTCTACCACTACCTACACATGGACTTCGCGCCGGGAAAGCCCGCGTCCGAGATGGTCTGGGAGCAAGACCACGAGCACCTCGAAGCCGCGACCGCATTCTATGACGAAATCACTCACCGCACCGGAACCCGAGACTGGACCGAGATCCAGCGACTCCTCGAAGGCTCGGGAAACGACGCAATCTCGGGCGGTGACGCCGAACTCTTCGATCGCTGCGCAGCCGCGCACCGCGGCTTCCAGCTCGGCCTCGACATCCTGCTGCTGATCCCACGCATCGCCCTGCGCTCCGGGTTCAGCGAAATCCGTGTGGACGAGAAGCTCGAGCCCGTCTTTCCGGAGCAGTTTCTCGATCCGGAGATCGCCAAGAAGCTCGTCCGCGCGCTGGCGCCGCCGCCGAAGGCCAGCTCCGACGAGATCGTCGCTCCGTCCGGAGGAACCTTCTACGCGCGGGAGGCCCCACACCTGCCGCCGCTCGTCAACGAGGGCGACCACTTCGAAGAAGGTCAGCCGCTCTTCATCATCGAAGTGATGAAGATGTTCAACAAGGTCTATGCACCGTGCGCCGGCACCGTCGTCGAAAACCCGATGGCCGATTCCGACGGACACATCGTCCGCGCGGGCCAGATGATCTTCAAGATCAGGCCGGACGAAGTCGTCGTCGAGGAATCGGAAGCAGACATTCGCGAGCGCCGCGAAGCGGTCACACACGGTCTACTGACCTGAGCTGCGCTCCTGGGCCAGGCCGGCGGGCGCGAGCTCGTCCTCGAAGTCCGGGCCGGACCGGCGCGTTACTGGACCTGCCAGCTGCCGTCGGGTTGACGGCAGGCCGTCCCGTAGGCGTCCTGCGACTCGCCGCCGACGACGACGGTCTGCTGGTACTCCCGGCAGTACTGATCGCCGTTCTCGTAGGTGCGCGTCGGCGTGATCGTCCCCGAATGCCCCGAGTCCGGATTCCGCCAGCTCGTCGACGTTCCCGTACGCGAATTCTCGAACGACTGCTGCGCGGCCTGCATCGCGAGCTCTTTGTCGCGCTGATCGAGTGCGTTGCCGATTGCGCCACCGACCAGACCGCCGAGCAGTACGCCACCGACGATTCCCGCCGCCCCACCACCGGCCGCCGCAGCGATCAGGCCACCGGCCGTGGCGCCCGTGGCGCCGCCGATGGCCGTCTTCGGATTGTTCTCGATCGACGCACAGCCGGTCATCGCGAATGTGAGCAGCACGACCGGAACCAAGCATTTCAGATGAAATCTCGACATCTTCCCTCCCATGTACCCAGTGCGTCAGCATGCAATGCGGTGCCCGAGCAACACGATCTTAACACGGTCAGCATGAATCGACGGCCGCTCTCCGGGCGCGGGCGGCGACGCGCCATCGACTGATCCAAACGAACGCTTTGGTTCCGAAAGATCGGGAGCGGCGGGAAAGACGGATCCGCTTGCACGACTGGACCGACCGGAGGCCGGACTCCCGACAGTCGCTTTACGAGAATCCTCCGAACCCGGTATTCTCGCGGTACGGGGAGCGGCTTGAGCGAATCGAAGCCAGGTGCAGAGAGCACGGAACGGGCGAGGCGCGGGAACGGGGGGTGGCTGGCTGTCGCAACGGCAGTCTGCGCAGCCGGGGTCGCTGCCGCGTTCGGCGGCTACTGGGGCAGCGACCCGAGCGAGACGGTTCCGATTCCGTCGCGAATGCTCACGCAGGGCGACGCCCCCGCCGGCCGCCCAAAGCCGGTCGTCGAGGCCGATTACCGCATGGCAGTTTGGGCGGTCGGGCGAAACGCTCGAGCATTGATCTCCGAGCCGACCCGGCTCTTCCAGGCGGAACCCTGCCACCCGACCCCCAATGCGCTCGCGCTCCACCACCCCGTCATCACGCCGGCCCTCGTCGCGGCACCGATTGCGGCCGCGACCGGAGACCCGATCGTCACGTTCAATGCCGCGGTGCTGCTCAAGGTTGCGATCGGATTCGCCGCGATGGTGCTGCTCGTCTGGGACTGGACCCGCTCGCCGCCGGCCGCGATCGTCGCCGGTCTGCTCTACGCCTTTCACCCGGTCCAGGTCGAACATCCCCACCACTTGTTCACCTCCGACAACGCCTGGATGCTGTTCGGCGTGTTCTTTGCGCGGCGGCTATTCGAGCGTGGTCGCTGGATCGACGCAATCGGCCTCTCGGCCGCCTGCCTGCTGCAGATGGGCGCGAGCTTCTACCCGTTCTTCGCGGCAACGCTCGTCGCACTGCCGCTGCTCGTGTGGCTCTGCTGGCGCTACGGTGTGAAGGCAATCCCGATTTCGCGCGCGATCTTCGTCGCCGTCAGCGTCGCGGTCGGCGCCGCACTGATCTTCACTCCCTATCTGAGCCATGCCGCCGCCGAGTTCAGCGGTCGTGGAAAGATCTTCTACGCACCCTGGTCGACGTTCCTTCCCGGCGGCGAAAACGCGATTGGCTGGCTGACGGCACTGCTCGCGATCGCGGCGTTCGCTCCGGGCCGCGACCGCGTACTGGCGGGCCTGCGCGGCGACCCGAGGGCGGCACTCGCAATCGCGGCGCTGCTCGTCGCCGCCTTCGCGACGGGCGGCAACTACCACGCGCGCATGAGCGTCCTCAGCGGAGCCGAAGCTCCACCGTTCGTGATCCCGAACCTCTTTGCGGCATTATCCGACTGGCTGCCGGGGCTTCGGAACGTCCGGCTGCCAGGCGAGTTCTCGCTCGCGACCCGCGCGATCGTCTGCCTGCTCGCCGGCCTCGGTGCAGCGGGGCTGCTCGGGCGGCTGCCCGAACGCCTCGGGCGAATTGCCGCACCGGTCCTGATCCTCATGGCCTTCACTCAGACGCCGGGCCTGGCCGGGATCTTTTCGGCTTCAGCACCTCGATTCAGCGCCCTCACGATCCGCCCTCCCCAAGACGCCCTCACATTCTTCGACGCACTCGCCGAATCCGGCAACGACGGCCCGCTGCTGGAGCTACCGATCGATCGCACGAATCGTGGCTATACCTTCCGCGCCGCGCCCGAGCAGCAACTGCTGAGCGCCTACCACCACCGCCGCACCTCGGGCTGCTATTTCTCCTTCATCCCGCAGCGGGTTCGCGCACTCGCTGAACTCAGTCGCGAACTCCCCGAACCCGCCGCATTGGAGCGCGCACGAGAGCTCGGATTCACGACGGTAGTCGTGCATCATGGACCGCGAAATCAACTCGGTCGTGCGACGCAACAGCGCTTCGATCGCGCGGTCGAAACAGGCGGCTTCGGACTCCGGCCGATCGCGACGAGTCCGAACCGAAGCGCGTACGAGCTCGGCGAGGCGGCCCGATGAGGCGCGTTGGCGCGTTCGTCCTGTGCCTGCTCTGCACCCTTGCCTGCACCCCTGAAGGAGCCCCGGAGCGGCCCCCGAACATCGTTCTGATCATCGGCGACGACCACGGCTATCGCGACTTCGGATTCATGGGGTCCGAGATCGTCGAGACACCGAACCTCGACCGGCTCGCGGCCGGCGGCGTCGTATTCCCGCTCGGCTATTCGACTGCAAGTGTCTGCCGCCCATCACTGCGTTCACTGCTCACCGGCCTCCACCCGCTGGAATTCGAGCGATTCGAGCAGAGACGCATCCGCCAGGGAAGCAAGGGCGGACCGAAGCCACCGCTTCGCGACATGTTCCAGACCCTGCCGGCGCTGCTTGCCGAACGAGGCTACGCGAGCTTCCAGAGCGGAAAGTATCAGGAGGGGAGCTTCGAAAACGCGGGCTTCACCCATGGGATGACCCGAACCGGCGGGAAAGTGGGGCGCCAACAAGGGATCCGAATCGCTCGCGAGACCATGGATCCCGTCTTCGAGTTCATCGACGAGCACGTCGAGCGACCGTTCTTCGTGTGGTTCGCTCCGCAGCTCCCTCACCTTCCCCACAACCCACCCAAACATTTCAAGGAACCCTACGACGACCTCGACCTGCCGTGGTTCGCACCCGGCTACTACGCGAGCGTGAGCTGGTTCGATGATTCGGTCGGCCGCCTGGTGGATCATCTCGCGCAGCGGGGGTTGCTCGAAACTACCCTGATCGTCTATCTGGCCGACAATGGTTGGCAGGCACCCGGAGACGGCGTCGACTACGACTACGTACTCGGCGGACATCAGGGCAAGATGTCGCTGTACGAAGTCGGCTTCCGAACTCCGGTGATCTTCAGCTGGCCCGGACGGATCGGCTCCCCGCGAACCGACGACTCGCTGATCTCGACCGTCGATCTCTTTCCAACGCTGCTCGACTTCGCGGGTTCGCGCCTACCCTCGAACCGTGACGGGCGCGACCTGCGTCCCATCCTCGACGGAAAGGCGGAAGGTACGCGCGCGGAGTTGATCGGAACCGCAGCCGCGCTGCGCAGCGATCGTCCGGACGGTCCGGCGGGCGGCTCGTTCCTGCGAAACCGCCGCTGGCACTACCTCTGGTACAACGACGGCCGACAGGCGCTGTTCGACCTCGAGTCCGACCCGGACGAGCGCCACGACGTCGCCGGCAAGCACCCGGAGAAGATTCTGCGCTTCAACGAGCAGATCCGAACCTGGGCGCGCAACCGCGGCCGAAGCGCAGACCGGAACGCCGAGACGGCCGAGGCTTTCTGAACCGATCGATCAGTGCCCGTTCTTCGCCTTCGCGGCAAACCAGCCCTTCATCATGTTCTGGAAGTGGACGGGATTGTAGATGTCCTCTTCGTAGGACCACTTTCCGTTGCCCGCGTATTTCAGCAGAGTGAAGTTGTAGGCCTGATGGAGGCTGCCGTCGCCGGGATCGACCATACGGTTCCAGACCTGGCACGACACCCAACCGCGCTCCTCGTCGATGATGTACCACTCGATGGGGAAGTACTTCATTTCGTTATTCGGACTCTTCGACATCGTCGTCGTGATCCAATTGCGGATCGCTTCGCGCCCACCCATGGTCCCGAACAAGTGCTCGATGTAGGTGGCGTCCTCCGTGAACTGGTCCGCCCAGGCGTTCCAATCGCCCGAGACCCCGGCTTCGAGCGCAACACGCTGATAATCCTCGAAGGCCTGTTCCAGTTCGGCGCGGCTCCATTTACCCATGATTCTCTTTCTCCCATCCGTTGGAATTTGCACGATTCGGGAACGCACTCTCCGTCGCAGAGTCAGGCGATCCTCGCATACATCCATGGCAGACTGACGTCCATGCGGTAGTCGATCGACGAATGATCGTCGTTGAATTCTTCGTAGAAGTGATCGACATCGTGCTCGACGAGTTGATCGTGCAGGATACGGGCGCCGTAATGCAGATTGAACTGGTCGCTTCGCCCGCAGTCGATGAAGACGCCGCTGAGGGACTGCAGCTGACGGCGTGCGGAAATCCTCTCCGCCAGGTAGATCGGGTCGTGACGCAGCCAACGCGCCCAGCGTCGCTCGTCGACCTCGCCGGTCCGCAGATCCATCGGCAGGTGAAATCCCAACGTCGCCTTCGGATCCGGATCGTAGAAGGCCGCCATGGCGAGAAACATCAGCGTCATGGTATCGCGTGAACTCACCTTCTTGCTGGCGTAGAACGCGCGCAGAAACCGCGCCGGGTCACGGCGATGCCTCGCCAGTGAGTCGAGTACGCGTGGGATGTCATTGCGATAACAGAAATCGAAATACATGTCACCGGAGTGGCACGCCACGGCGCCCCAATGCCGCGCGTACCGCATTCCGTGAATGATCGCTCCGTAACCGCCGGACGATTTCCCGAACACTGCGCGTCGCTTCGGATCACCGGCCGTCCGGTAGCGTCGATCCACTTCCGGCAGCACTTCCTGCAGCAGATAGTCCGCGTAGTTTCCGACCGCGGACGAGTTGATGTACTGATTGCCGCCGAGGCGCGTCCAGCAGTCTGGAAATACCGCGATCACCGGGCCCATCACGCCTCGGCCGACGAGTCGCTCGAGGCGTTCCGGCAGCGACTCCTCGAATGCCTTCCAGTTCAGGTGGGACTCCCCCGCACCCATGAAACCCACCAGGTCGACGAAGACGGGAAATCGTGCCGAAGCATCGCGCGCATATTCCGGCGGAAGGTAGACGGCCACATCGCGGCGATGGCGATCACCGAGCGCATTCCCCTTCAACAACTTCGAATCGAGCCGAAAGCGCTCGACCCGTCCTCGCAATTCCCTTCTGCTCTTCAGCAAGCGTGACTCCGTAGCGTCGCGATCAGACCGGATCGAATTCCGGAGACCGCTTCTCGAGGAAGGCCTCCACGCCTTCCTTGAAATCCGGCTTCTTGAAGCTCTCGAACATCAGACGCACGGCCTTGTCGTGAGCCGGCCCAAGCGGCTCGTGGAGTGCTTCGTAGACCTGACGTTTCATGATCTGCATCGAAGCAGGTGAGCAGTTCGCGATCAGATCGAGCGCGTACTTCCTGGCGAACGGAATCAGTTCGTCGGCCGGAAGCACCCGATTCACCAGGCCCATCCGTTCGGCCTCTCCGGCGGAGACCTTGCGCGCCGAGAAGAGCAGATCGAGCGCGTTCGCGGGCCCCACGAGCCGCGGCAACAACCACGCGATCCCCCACTCCGCCACCAGGCCGCGCTGCGAGAAGGCGGTCGTAAAGACCGCCGTGTCGGAGGCGAAGCGCAAATCGCAAGCGAGCGAGATCGGCACCGCCATGCCCGCACACGGGCCGTTGATCGCCGCGATCACCGGTTTGCGGACCGACATGAGGTAGGTGTAGGTCTCGCGAAATCCGTCCTCCATGTCGGCATCGCCCGGATCGGCGTCGAGTCCGTCGACGTTCTGCCCTTTCGCCGCACCATCACTGATGCTCTTCAGCATCTTCAGGTCGGCGCCGGAGCAGAAGCCCCGGCCCGCTCCCGTCAACAGGATCACCGCGACGTCGCGATCAGCTTCTGCGACCGCGATCGCGTGCTTGACCTCCGCGCCCATTCGATCTGTCCAGGCATTCAGTCGCTCGGGGCGATTCAACGTGACAGTGGCCACGCGATCCTCGACGTCGTAGAGGATCTGCTCGTATCGGGATGCTTCACTCGCCATTCTGGATCTCCTTATTCGCTCACGCACTCGGACGTGGTTTCACGCAGCGGATGGCCGCGCTCGAGAATTTGATACCGCGAAGCCCGAGCGCCATCGGGTCGCGATCGAAGCCGTTGGTCAAGAACACGAACGACAGGCCGTTGGCGGGATCGGCCCAGGCGATCTGCCCTCCCGCACCCGCGTGCCCGAACGCGGTCGGTGAATTCTTCGGGGAAAATGCGCGAAAGACCCGCTTCTCGTCACCCGCGACCGCCACACCGAGTGCCCGATTCGCCGCCTGTCGCGTCATCGGATCGAGCAGATCGCCGGTTCGAACGCGCAACGCTTCGCGCAGCGTGTCACTCTGCCAGATCCGGGTGCCATCACTCGCGCATCCATCCGACAACAACGCCTGGTAGAACATCGCCAGACTGGACGCGCTTGCGACCAGCCCCCCACCCGGCACACCGACCGCGCGGATCTCGGGGCGATTGTACCGCTGCATCTCGCGATTGGCGCCCACCATCTCCGGCGAAATCGACAAACCCGTCGTGCGGAGTCGTTCCGAGTCGGGTGCGTCGCCGACCTCTTCGATGTCGGCGACGCGTGCATTCGCCTCGACGGGCAGTCCGACGTAGAAGTCGCGGAGTCCGAGCGGATCGACGATGCGCTCGTGAATGAAAGTGCGAAAATCCTGCCCCCCGGCGCGTTCGATCAATTCCGCGAGCACCCACATGCTCGAAAGGCCGTGGTACTGGAAACGCTCGCCCGGCGGCCAGTCGAGTCGCCATTCGGAAAATCTCTCGAGTCGGCGCTCGCGGTCGCCCCATTCGAGCGCGGCGAAGGGCGCTACGGGAAACCCTGCTGTGTGGGTGAGCAGGTGCTCGACGAGAACGTCCTGCTTGCCATTCGTGCCGAACTCCGGAATGTGGTCGGCCACGCGGTCACTGATTCCGAGCTTGCCGTCCTGCAACAGCAGCCAGATGGCCGAAGACGTAACCGCCTTGGTGGTCGAAAATGCCAGGTAGAGAGACTTCGGGGTTGCAGACTGCAGTCTCCCTGCCGCCCGAAACTCGCCCGCCGCCGCTTCGACCGCGATGCAGCCGTTGCGCGCGATGGCGAACTGCGCAGACGGAACCGCACCGCTCTCGACCAGCGCATGCAATCGCGAAACGAGCTTCTCCACCGCAGCGAGATCGAGTCCGGCGCTCTCAGGTGAGTCCGCCCGGGCCAACGGGTTCGACATGTGAGCAGCATACAGCAACCGACCGCAGCAGACCGGCACCGGTCCTTGGCGTCCCGTGCCGCGAAGACCGCAAACCGGGTCAGCGCGCAGCGCGATCGAGCAACTCCCGCACGATGTCGAGCAACCGACCGTTACGCACGGTCGCGTGCAGCGCGTGATCGTCGTCGACCTCGAACAGGCGCACCCATTTTGGATCGCCGGTACTCGCCAACATCCGGCTGTCCTCGACATCGATCAACTCATCTTCGCGACCGTGGACGAGCCACACGGGAACCTCTGGGGGCAGGCGCGCACTCGGATCACGCTTCAGCGCCGCTTGCGCGAGCAACAAGGTCGGGCCCCGCCACGCGCCACTCCGCAACAACTCGACCGCGACCGCGCCACCGAACGAAGAAGCTACCAGCACATCCGGCGCGAAGTCTCGCAGGACCTCGGCATGCACCGTCACGCAAGCGTCGAAATCCGCAGTGTCCATCGCTGGAGTGCACGCTTCGAAGTGCGCCGCAAACAGCTTCGCCTTGGCGCCCTGCGGGCTTCCCTCCAATCCGTGCACGAACTGAACGCGCGGCCGGTTGCCGGCCCGAACTGCGGGCTCGACAGCGCTCAAGATGGATTTCGCCCGACGAAACCGGCGGCTACTCCGTACAGTCGGCGCATGCCTTCCTTCACGTCGCGCAGCCGATCGAAGCGCCCTTCGGCGGCGATCCGGCGCATGTAGAGGGACGCGGTAGCGGGATCCAGCCTCGGTTCAGGGGCGAGAGCCCAATCGTCACCGTCGTAACCGACCAACTCCATGTACGGCGCAAACAACGGCTCGAAGATCCTCACATCCTCCTCGGTGAACCAGTTTCGCCAATCGCCGTACGACTTCGTCCGCGCCTTCGCGCGGTCCTCACGAGGGAGTTCGGATATCGGCAGGATTTCGCGACCGAGATACTCGGAAAGCGCCGAGAAATTCTCATCTACGAGGTCTTCGTATTTGAAGATGAACCAATCCGCACCGAGACTGCTGACGAAATCGGTCATCCGCTGATACCGGACGCGCTCGTTTGCGATCATCTTCTCGAGCGTCTCCGGACCGCCCCGATCTCCCGTGAAGCGGTAGATTTCGCTGAAGTCGACCGAGCGCGGATCACGCTCCTTGCGCTCCACGAGCGGGAGGCATGCACGAAACTGCCGCCCGCTCTTGCCGTGCCGACGGCGCCAGCGAAACAACGCATCACTGACCGCGTTGTCGCGCGGATCGCGCGTCACCCAGATCTTCTTGTGGTAATCCTCGTCGGCGACATGACGCTCGACCGCGTCGAACGAGCGCCCCTTCTTGTCGTTGTAGGTGAATTTGCAGACGAGGCTGTCGGCGCTGACGCCCGCCTCCCGACGGTCACGAACATGTGCGCGGAATCCGCCCGGAACCGGCCGGCACTCTGGAAAGGCGGCTGCGACCATATGCATGAGCACCGTCGTTCCGGATTTACCCTTGCCGAGAATGACGATCTTCAACGAATTCTCCAGCGCCGGACTTCGCGACATGATGCGCGTGTGGTCGATGCTTCCGCATCGTCGCACGAACTGCTTCGCATGCGTGCCCTAGCCCAGATCGCTCGCCTTGACATCGATGCCGCGCAGGAGCTTGCCGAAGTCCGCGATGAACGCATCGCGACCATCCGCCTGCAGCCGCCCGGCCAGCGCATCGAGGTCGACACCCGATCGAGCGATCTCCTGCAATATCGTGTCGGCGGCGCTCACGTCCTCACCGATGCCGCCTGCCAAGACGCCGTCGGCGTGGAACGCGAGCAGCGTATTTTCGGGAATCGTATTCACGGTACCGGGCGCAGCGAGTGCAGTGACGTAGTAGCCCGGCGGCAGTTCCGGATTCTTGGTTCCGGTGCTCGCCCACAGGAGTCGCTGCGGTCGCGCTCCCTCCGCCTCGAGCAGGCGCCAACGTTCGCCGCCGAAGAAATCCTTCGCAGCTCGGTACGTGCAGTGCGCGATCGCAAGCCCAGCCCGGTCCTGGAGCGAAGTTTCGAGTTGCGGAGCCAGCGACTGGTCCCAGCGCGATATGAATATGGACGCCACCGACGCAACATCCGGGCACGATCCGACCGCAACCCGGCGTTCGATTCCGCGTGTGTATGCCTCGGCTGCGGCCGCCCAATGCGCGGTCGAAAACAGCAGCGTCACGTTGACCGGAATACCGAGCGAGGTCAATTCCTCGATCGCGGCGACTCCCTCCCGAGTCCCCGGAACCTTGATCAGCAGGTTGCTTCGGCCGGCCCGCGCGTGAAGTCGCTGTGCTGCGTCGATCGTCCCCGCGGCGTCATGCGCGAGCTCGGGCGACACCTCGAGGGAAACGTATCCGTCCGTGCCGCCGGAGGCTTCGTACACCGGACGGAAGCAATCGGCGGCGATCACCAGGTCTTCGATCGCGAGTTCGAAGAACAAATCCTCGGAGCTGAGGCCGCGACCCAACAGTGCCTTGATCGAATCGTCATAGTCCGTGCTACCCGATATCGCACGCTCGAATATGGTCGGATTCGAGGTGAGGCCCGTTACCGACAACTCCTCGATGTATCTCCCAAGCGTTCCGCTAGTCAGCAACGGCCGAGTGATGTTGTCGAGCCATATGCTCTGACCCAACTCATGGAGCTCTTTCAACGCGCCCAAGATCCATTCCTTTCCGAGACCCGCACGCTGCGCTCAGTTCTTCCAGTGACTGTTCGGCGCTGCGACGAGATCGACGATTCGCGAAATTCCACGAGAGGCGGCCGGCACGGCGACCGGCGACCGCCCCAGGTTAGCCTTCCTTCGGGGGGAGTTCCCCTGCGCTGCTCTTCGACCTCAGGTCACTAGCAGCGGCTCGGCGACCGCGCGGAGGGCCTCCACCTGTTCGCGCTCCCAGACCGAGTCGCGACCAAGTTCCGCAGCCATCAACGCCGCTACGACCGGCGCCATCGCGATACTCGCGCGCGTATCGAGGAACAGCACACGCAGGCGACGCGCGAGCACGTCTTCGACCGTCCGCGCCATCTCGTGTCGCACGCCCCAGACGACCTGGGCCGCGACGTAGTCGAAATCCGGGTGCAGCTGTTTCGCGAAATCGGGCTGCTCTTCGACCAGGCGCTGCAACGCCGGCCCATCCGAACCGTAGATCGCGAAATCTCCGTCCGCGTCGGAATCTGCTCCCGGCGCGTAGCCGTGCAGGCGCAGCTCGCGGGTCTCGCACGGGCGTCCCGGCAATTGCGCGATCACCATGGCGCAGTCGATCGTGTCCTCGGCCATCTTGCGGTAGGTCGTCCACTTGCCCCCCGCGATCGTGACGAGTCCGCTCTTCGAAACGTTGACGGTGTGATCGCGCGAGAGCGCCGCCGTGTTGTCTTCGCCCCCGCTCCTCACCAGCGGTCGGATCCCGGCGAAAGTCGCGCGGACATCCGCGCGTTCGGGGTCGCGAGTCAGGTAGTGCCCGGAAGTTTCGAGCAGCCAGTCGATCTCCTCGTCGCGCGGGATCGGCTCCATCGGAATTTCGTCGATCGGCGTATCGGTGGTGCCGACCACGACGTGTTCGTTCCACGGGATCACGAAGACCACACGACCGTCGTCGGTGTGGGGGACCATGATCGCGTCGCCTCCCGGCAGAAAGGCACGATCGAGAACGATGTGGATGCCCTGGCTGGGTTGAATGATCGATTGGGCATCGGCCGCGTCCATTCGGCGGACGTCGTCCGAGAACGCGCCGGTCGCGTTGATGACCACGCGTGCCTTCGGCCGATAGATCGCACCACTCTCGATGTCTTCGACCTCGACGCCCATGATCAGATCGTCGTCCTTCAGGAGCCCCGACACCCGCGCATAGTTGATCAGCGTCGCGCCTTGATCAGCGGCCGTCTGCGCGAGAGCGATCGCGAGTCGCGCGTCATCGAATTGTCCGTCGTGATAGATGACCCCACCGCGCAGACCATTCGTCTCGATCGTAGGCAACCGCTCGCGGGTCTCTTCTTCCGAGAGGACCCGCGACGAGCCAAAGCCGAGCTCCCCCGCCATCATGTCGTAGAGTTTCAGCCCGATGCCGTAGAACGGCGCCTCCCACCACTCGTAGTTCGGCACGACGAACGGGAGATTCGAGATCAGGTGCGGCGCGTTCCGCTGCAACAGCCCCCGTTCGCGCAAAGCTTCGAGGACGAGCGAAAAGTTCCCCTGCTGGAGATAGCGGACGCCACCGTGTACGAGCTTCGTGCTGCGGCTCGACGTTCCCTTCGCGAAGTCGCTGCGCTCGAGCAGAAGTACGTCGTAGCCGCGCGACGCCGCGTCGACCGCACAGCCGAGCCCCGTGGCACCGCCACCGATGATCGCGACGTCCCAGACGCGATCGACCTCCCCCAGACGCGCCCGCATCGCGTCGCGATTCACCACACACTCCAAGAATGTTCGATCGAAGCGGCTGAACCGTCGCCTGCCGCCAAACCACCTACTTCGATTTCAGCGCGCTCGCAAGGCCTGATCAAGATGATATCCGCATCTGTTTCGACACGAACACACACTGATTCACCGCGTGTTTCGCGGGGTGCACGGTTTCCGGGGTCAGATCGACAGCCGACCATCCGCGAGAACGGAAGTGTTCGGCGATACCGGGTCCGAATGCGAAAGGATGCTGTTTACTGAAATAGTTCGACAGGTGACAGGCCACTACGACGAGCCGCGAACGCTCGAGGAATCGCTCCAACACCGTCATTGGTTCGATGAAATGGTCGAGCTGGGTCAGTACGGCGACGTCGAAGCACCGGCCGTCACGTTCGAGGTCGCCCTGCGTCGCGAGCGTCGCGGCAAGCAGCCCGCTGGCCAGCGACTGACAGGTAACACCCTGCGAAACGCAGCCGTTGCCCCAACCCGCAGCGGTCGGCTCGAGCACGAGCACGCGTTCATCGGGGTAAGCGATCGCTCCAGCCGACTGCAACAGTGGCGGTGACTCGGGCGGGCGCACATCGAAGGTCCGCCGAAGTGTGCGCAATATTCCACGCGGATGACGGCGTCGCGACCGAGCGCTTCGCCGCGCACGGCGCGCGAACCGCCGGTAAGCCGCGACACCGATCTCATTCCGACGGAAATAGGGGAGCAGACCGCGAAACAGACAGTTCAACTCGGCGTAAGTCGACACCGGGCCCGCGATCGCCGCGATACGTGCCCAGGTGTGCTCCCGCCAATGGGCGTGGGTCTCACCATCGTCGTTCGCGACCGATTCGTAAAGGACCTTCCAGCCATCGTAGTGCTGCCCGATCCCGGTGGTGAAGAGGTGTGCCGAAGCGCTTCGCGACAACCAGGGATCGCAATAGACGGTGGTGCAGTCCTCACACAGCCAGGCTTGCAAGACATCGACGATCTCGGAGACGCGCATCGGCGTCACGAGCGGAATCGCCCGGATGTAGCGATTGAGGCGAGACGTGTTCGACTCGAGTCGGCGGCGGGGGGAACCACACACCGGGCAATCCGGTTGGTGGCTCAGCACCGCGTCTCGGACGAGCTGCGATGCGCGCTCCGAACTGGAACTCGCAAAAGAACCCGACTCTCTCGGCGGGGAATCCGCAGGCGCGAAGCCCACATCGCCTGTACTCGAATGAATTGCCACCCCCCCCTTCGTTCGCACGGAACGCCCCGTGAGGGTAGCCGAAAGATCCGCCCGTTCCGCACACGGGCTGACCGCCAGTCGCCTGGATCGTCGGCAAAGTGCACACTCCCCCGCAACTTGACGCGAGGGGGGAACTCGACGCATTCTAACGGCCTCCAACCCAGCGAGATTTCATGGAATCCAGGAGTACCAGAATGCGATTGAAGCGCCCCACCCTCCTCGTGGTCCTCATGTTAATGACACTCGTCGCGCCCGCGCTCGCGCAGGCGGCCGAGGATGCCGACGGTCTCACACCCGCGTTCAAGGAAGGCGACGTCGTTACCTTCGACCAGATCGAGAAACTCAAGCCCTTCCTCCCCGAGGAATTCTGGGACAACCGCGACTTCTTCTTCTACGAAGGCATGCAACTCGAGATCGGACCGACGCAGTTCGACTACGACACCAACGTGCAGACCCTCGACGCAAACAAGAAATTCGCTGGCCAGGCCAAGATCGGGCCCGACAACAGCCTCGAAAACTGGACCGCAGGTTATCCCTTCGACCGCGACAAGATCGACTGCAAGGGCGACCCGCAGGCCGGCGTGAAGATCATCTGGAACTTCACGGCGCTGCGCGGCGACGGTCACGCATCGTTCTTCTATTCCTACTGGGACCGCGGCGAGCAACTGCCGCTCTACTACGAGGGGACCGGACAGACGGTCGCTCTGTCGCACCGGGTCGAGCCCGAGTACCTCGAGAAGAACGGCGGTGACATCTTCCGCGGCGAGAAGCGCAAGTTCGCGTTCGGCGTGGACGTGACCGCGCCCTTCGACGCCCGCGGAATCCAGCTCCTCTCCTACCGCTACAAGTCCTCGGATGCACCGCGGAAGGATGCACGCAACGACGACACCTGGGTCTACGTTCCGACCCTCCGGCGCGTCCGACGGATCTCGACCGCGCAGCGGACCGACGCGATCTCCGGTACCGACTTCACCTTCGACGACCTGCGGAGCTTCAACGGCATCATCCCGCAGTACGAATGGAAGTGCCTGTCGTCGCGCAAGATCATCGCCCCGACGAATACGAAGACGAAGGCCTACCCGTACGAGAAGGATCACAACTTCGGGCCTTACGGCCTCTCGTATGCGGATGACCGCTGGGAGCTTCGCGACGCCTGGGTCGTCCGGATGACGCCGAAGAATGGGGACCATCCGTACCACCACAAGGACATCTACATCGACAAGCAGGCGATGCAACCGCTCTACTCCTTCGCGTACGACCAGAAGGAAGAACTCTGGAAGATCATCTGGCACAACAAGCGCTGGAGCGAAGACGAGCGGCTCACGGGCGTCTGGTTCCCGGGCTGGAACGAGATTCCGGAGCCCCGTTACCTGGCTGTCGTGAGCGACACGATCGTCAACACCCAGACCGGAACCGGGAACCGCATCGAATTCTGGGATGCACACGGAACGCCGCTTCCGAGCAAGGGCAAGATCCGCCGCTACATCGACGTCGGACGGCTCACCAAGGGCCGCTGAGCGAAGCGAATACAGGCATCAGCGGAGGGCACCGCGCCTGGTCGCGGCGCCCTCCGCTGGTTTGGACGCTGTTCGTCCCGGCCGAGCCATCCGCCCCGGGGCCGCAGCTCAGCTGCGGCCCTTGCCGTCCTCGAAGATGAGACCGGCTGTTCGGTACCCGGAGAGCATCGTGCCGGTGAATCCTGCGCCCGGGAACGTCCACGCCCCGGCCAGGTAGAGGCCGGGCACGGAGGTTCGGGCGTCGGGCCTGTGGATGCTATGCGAGGTGGGCGTCGACGCGTATCCGTAGATCGAGCCATTCGGGTTCCACGAGTAGCGCTGCATGGTGTGGGGTGTCCCGACCTCGCAGATCTCGATGCGCTCCCGAATATCGGGAATGGCGAGGGCAAGCTTGTCCACCAGATGATTCTCCAAGTCGAGCTTCTTCTCCTGATACTCCTTCTCATCGAGACCCACCCAGTGCTCGCCGAGCGCCATCACGGACGCGTGCAGGATCGACCGCCCGGGCGGATGATGGCCCGGGTCGGCGAGATTATGGTTACCCGTCAGCCACCCCTGCTTCGAATAGTCGCCGGTCGCGAGTCCCTCGGCCTCGAGGGCGAAGTCGTAGCTGTCGGAAAAGAATGAGCCCCGGTCGGCGAGGCCGACCTTCGACGCGTCGCCACGAATCCCCACATAGGCTTGATGAATCGAGCATGCCACCGGCAAGCCGTCGACCCGTTCCAAGTCCGTCTCCGCGAGCTTCGGGTCGTCGAGAAGCGTGTGAAAGGTCTGCGGCGCCGACGCATTGCTGACCACCACGGGCGCATGGAAGCTTCCGCGCTTCTTGGTTTCGACCGAGGAGACGCGACCACCCGAGGTGTGGAGCCCGGTTACCGCGGTGCGAAGCAGAACTCGACCGCCATGCGTTTCGATCTCGCTCACGAAGGCATTCGCGAGGGCCTGCCCTCCACCCTGGACATAGAAGCAGCCGCCGAAATGATAACTGGCCCACAGGCGCGAGTAGAGGAAAGCAGAGGCTTCCGAGGGTAGGAGACCGAGGTACCCCCAAAGCGTCGCGAAGATCGCCTGGATGCGCTCGTCACGGACGTGTTGATCCATGAAGTCCTGAAGCGAGAGATCCATGGTGGCGAGCGCCGCGTCGCTCAGCCCGCCGTCGGCACCGGGCGCGTCGATCTCGCCCAGTGTCTGAAACAGGTCGCGAACGCCGCGGGCTGTTTCGGGATAGGAATCACAGAGGAGCCTCTCGAAGGCGTCGGCGTCCGCAGGGATCTGAAGGTCGTGGGCGGGTCCGCGCGTGCGGTACGCGATGTCGAAACGGTTGAGACGAACGTGCTGGAGTACGCCGAGCTCGTCCAACAACTTGCCCATCTGTCGCCCGGGAGCGAGGTCGCCCGTCTGATGCAGGGCGACGTCGAATTCGTAGACGATCTTCGTGCCCCTCACTTTGCGCAGGAAGTGGTGGGCGTAGCCGCCACTGTATTCGTGTTGCTCGAGCACGAGCACGCGCAGCCCGGAATGCGCGAGCCTTGCCGCGGCGCTGAGGCCTCCGAGCCCCGAGCCGATGACGATGACATCCCAATGTGAGTCGATCTCTTTCATGAACTCTCTCCTGACTCGTCCCGGTTCCGGGAGACTGGCGGACGGTTGCCCTCGAATAGGGTGTGGAGCATGGGCTCGACGAGGCGGTCGACGTCCGCACCGTGGACGAGCTTCCCGGCAACATGCAGGGATACGAGCCCGTGGACGCTGCTCCAGAAGACGGCGGCGAGGACGTCGGGATCGCCGACGAGCAGACCGGCATCGATCGCCG
Organism: uncultured Gammaproteobacteria bacterium; assembly: GCA_964196055.1. Classification (GTDB taxonomy): domain Bacteria; phylum Myxococcota_A; class UBA9160; order UBA9160; family SMWR01; genus JAFDEI01. The sequence goes on from CAXMSF010000174.1 coordinate 32,717, forward strand.
CTCCGATCGCCGCGCGAAGCGGGCGCCAGGCTCGGAGCTCTGCTTCACGAAGATCCGAGTAACGGCTCGGATTCGGCTGGGCGAGCGAGAACATCAGCCGGTATGCGTCCGTCTCTTCGACCCCGAAGCGGATGTAGGCACGACCGAGTTCCAGCAGACGCTCCTGCGGGTCGGCGGAGGCGGCCGCAGCGACCTGAGTCCGCGCGAAGCGGTCGTAGGCCGAACGTCGTACGGCGGCAAGAATATCTTCCTTCGCCTTGAAGTAGCGGTAGGGAGTCATGGGACTACAACCGAGCCCTTCGGCCAGGGAGCGGAAGGTCACACCCGCATAGCCCCGCTCGGCGAAGAGGCGAGCGGCGACCTCGACGATGCGCTCGCGGTAGCGCTCGATTTCATCCTCAGCTCGGGCCAGTCTCGCCATGGAAAAAATATACTTAGTAAATCTTACTGAAGCAAGCCGAGGCAGCGAATTCGTTACCGGGCTACGAACTCCGCCCGAGCAGCCCCTGCCCTGGACGGCAGGCTTCTTCGAGCCGCCCCCGCTCCCCGGCCCCGAGTTCCGGCGCCCGCAGCGGCGGAAGCCCACGCACTCGCGCGGCGCCGCGCTCGATCCAATCACCGCGATTCGCTTCGAGGCCGAAGAATTCGCAGATTTCGCCCAACACCCGTTGAGGCTCGGACGCCAGGTCCTCGAACCGGATCTCGCAGATGCGCTCAGGCGGAATCGAGGCGATCGCGCGCAGACCGTTCGCGACCTGGTCGCTCCAATAGCGACCGTAGTATTCCGCCGGCGGGCGTGATGCGAGGATCCACGAGACCGAATCCCGCGGATCCGGGTCCGCGTGCAGGTCGAGCGCGGCGGCAAGCTGTCTGGCGGCGCTTCCGGCGTTGATCGCCGTCAGGACGCCTCGACCCGAAGCCGCGATCCAGCCGACAATGCCACAGTGCTCGCAAGTGCGACGAAGAGCAGCGCGCTCGCAAGCAGAAAGGGTGCTGCGTCGGACTGATCGTAGAGCGCCCCGGCCGCGAGCGGCCCGAGCACACGCGCCATCGAAGCGCTGGACTGGAAGGTCCCCATCACCGCACCGCGATTGGACGCGCTCGCCTGGAACGACGCCAGGCCCATCATCGAGGGCTGACTGATCGCTCGGCCGATCGCCGACCCGATCAACGGCACCATCAGCAGTCCCACGACTGGTGCCCACGGCACCACGGCAAACGACAAGGCCATCAACGCGAGGCCCACGACTAGCAGGGTCTTTTCGCCGTGCCGCGCGACCAGCGAGCGCATCCCGCCTCCCTGGATGCCGACCATCACGAACGCCATCGCGATGAGAATACCGGTCACTCCGAGCACCCCATAGTCGAAACGGCTCATCATGAAGTACGCGAAAACGGTCTCCAGCTGAGTGACGGCGAACGTGAACAGGAAGTACGTGATGCACAGATTGCGAATATTGGGAGCGGCAAGCACGCCGATCTTTCCGGCACCGTCGTGTGCGGTCGCATGGTGCTTCTCGGGCTCCTTCAGCACGAAGATCGCGTAGACGAAGTTCACGGCCGCAAGGCCTGCGGCCACGAGCATCGGCACCCCGTAGCCAAACAGCGCCAAGGGACCGCCCACCGCGGGGCCGACGATGAAACCGACTCCGAAGCAGGCGCCCACCATGCCCATCCAACGCGTCCGCTCGTCGTCGTCGGTGACATCGGCGATATAGGCGGTCGCCACAGAGATGTTCGCCGCGAAGATCCCACTCAGGATCCGTGCTACGAAGAGCTGCGCGAGCGTGTCTGCGAGCCCGAGGAACAGCAGCGCACCGCTCGTGCCGGCGATCGTGCAGAGCATCACCGGGCGGCGGCCGATCCGATCCGCGAGGCGGCCCCACAGCGGCGCGAACAGCGCCTGCATCGCCGCATGGCTCGTGAACAGCATGCCCAAGACGAGACCGCTTGCGCCGAACTCGTCGGCGTAGAACGGCAGTACCGGGATGATGATCCCGAAACCAATCACATCGATCACGATGATGCTGAACAAGACCGGAAGCGTGGATTTCGAGCGTTCGCGCGGCATCGGAGGCGGGAGTCTAACGCCGATCGGCGCGAGCGTCCTTCCGCCCGTTCCGATTCGTCTTCTTGCTCTCGTGCGCGTAGAATCGGAAGCAGGGAGGCGGCTCATGCGACTTCACGATTTCCTGGAATACCGCGCCAGAACGCAGCCTGAGACCACATTCATCGAGTTCGGCGACCAGTGCATGAGCTACGCGGAGGCCGACGCCGCCGCCAACCACTTTGCGAACGCGCTGATCGCGGCCGGTCTGGCCCCGGGCGACCGCTTCGCCTTCTTGTCGAAGAACTGCGTCGAGTACGCGCTGATGTACTTCGCCGCGTCGAAAGCCGGCGTGGTTCCGGTCCCGCTCAACTACCGGCTGGCGCCGCCGGAGTGGACCTACATCGTGAACGACTCCGAGTCGCGCCTGTTGTTCGCGCGTGGCGAGTTCGTGGCCGCCATCTCTCCCGCGCGCAGTAACCTCCCGAAGGTCGAGCGCTGGATCGCCATCG
>CAXMSF010000175.1:0-14434 GCA_964196055.1 uncultured Gammaproteobacteria bacterium
AGCCCATGAGGCTGGTTGCCTTCGTGATCTGGATCAGATGGTTTGCAACCGCCGTGTCGCTGACTCCGACGCAGCTGGTCCCGCGACAGCGCCCGCCCGATGATAGAACGCCTCGATGTCGAGGGCCTCGGGGTCGACGACGAGCGTTTCGAAGACGGCTCGAAGCGGCAATGAACGCACTGCTTCGACGGCTAGGGGCGAGCGCTGCCACCGGGGCCGTGAAATTCCGAATGTCGAGACACTGAGGGGTTCGCGCCTCAGTTGTTTCTCAAAGCCCAGTGCGCATTCAATAATCTCGCTTTCGCTCCCTTTCGATCTACGGCTGCCGCATCGGGAACGGAAAAAAGGACTAAAGACGGAATCGCGATTTCCGATACCAGCATGCAGAGGCCCCGGTAACACGATGGTTGCCAAGGCGAAATGCATTCGGCCGATCGGGTCGATCCAGAGGAGGAAATTCGATGCGAATCGCGATGCTCTCTCCCCTCGAAATGAGAGTGCCCCCGCCGGGCTACGGCGGTACCGAAGTGGTCGTCAGCCTGCTGACGGAGGAGCTGGTGCGGCGCGGACACGACGTGACGCTCTTCGCGAGCGGCGACTCCGAAACCCACGCGCAGCTCGTTCCGGGCTGCGAACACTTCCTGCGGGGCACCGATCGGAACAAGGGCATCTTGACGGTGCTCTCGGTCATGTCCTGCCTGGAGCGGGCCGGCGAATTCGACATCATCCACAACCACACCACACTCGAGGGGCTGGCGGCTGCAGGGCTCGTCTCCACGCCGATGCTCTCGACGCTTCACGGCGGGCTCGATGGGGACTGGCTGCTGCTCTTCGAGCGTTACCGCGGCTGGTACAACACGATCAGCCGGTCCGCGAAGGGTCTGCTGCCCGATAAGGGTCGCTTCGCGGGTGTGATCTACAATGCCGTCGACGTCGAGAGCTTCCCGTTCAACGCGGGGCCGCGCGACGAATACCTGCTGTACTTGAGTCGGGTCTCGCGCGAAAAGGGCACCCATCTGGCCATCGAGGTGGCGCTCCGCGCGGGGCGGCGGCTCGTCATCGCGGGCAACATCGACGACGTCGACCGCCCGTACTTCGAGAACGAGGTGCTGCCCAAAGTGGACGGCGACTTCATCCGCTACGTCGGAGAGGCGAACGCCGCCCAGAAACGGGAGCTGTTCGCGAACGCGCATTGCCTGCTGGCGCCGATTACCTGGCACGAGCCCTTCGGGCTGTTCATGGCCGAGGCCATGGCGTGCGGAACTCCGGTCGTCGGCTTCCGCATGGGCTCGGTGCCGGAGGTCGTCGCACACGGCGTGACCGGCTACGTGGTCGACAGCGTCCCGGAGATGGTCGCGGCGCTGGATCGCCTCTACCGGATCTCTCCCGAAGCCTGCCGGCGGCGGGTCGAGCAGAATTTCAGCATCGAACGCATGGCGGACGACTACCTCGCGGCCTACGAGCTGGTGCTCGCGGCCTCACGAGTCCGTCGCGTGCGAAACTGGCGCGTGCTGCGGCATCCGTCGAAGATATTGCCGGCCTGGGCGGGCGCGCGAGTCACTTGACGACGACGACGTCGATGTCGCCGTCTCGTTGCAACACCTGAACGGCGACATCATCGCCGCGCCCCTGCAACTGCAGGTCGACCGTCGCCGCGCCGGCGCGCAGGCCCCGGATGCGGACCTGGTCGAGAAATGGCGGCAGGAAGGCGTTGCTGACGAGCACCTGATTCGCACGAGCGGAGACCCGCAGCCCGAGCGAGGATTGGAGCAGCAGGAAGACCGCGCCCGCCGACCAGGCCTGTGGCGCACACGCGACCGGGAAAGGGGTCGGCCCCTGTCCGTGTCGGCGCGTGAAGCCGCAAAAGAGCTCGGGCATCCGGCCGAGGTCCAGATACTGCACCGCGTCGAAGAAGCCGTTCATGATCTCGACCACGGGCGTCCGCATGCCGTAACGCGCAAATCCGGCCGCGATGAGCGCGTTGTCGTGGGGCCACACCGATCCGTTGTGGTACGACATCGGGTTGAAGCGCTTCTCCGAGGTCGCGAGCGTCCGGATGCCCCAGCGCGAATAGAACGATTCGCCCATCAGCGTCGTCACGACCGACTGGGCGTGCTCGTAGCTCGCGATGCCGGTGAAGAGGCATTGGCCGGCATTCGAGCTGCGCACGCGACAGGGCTGCTTGCGACCGTCGAGCGCCAGCACATAGCTAGCGAGTTCGTCCGACCAGAACTGCTCCTCGAAGCGTTGCCGCAGCGACTCCGCTTCCGCGCGCAGATTCTGCGCCCGCTCGGGCTGTCCGAGTGCATCGGCCAGCTCCGCCGCCCCGTTCCTGGCCCCGTAGACGTACGCCTGGACCTCGCACAGCGCGATCGCCCCCTCGGCCGGTCGGCCGTCCGCGTGGAAGACCGAGTCGTGCGAGTCCTTCCAGCCCTGATTCACGAGCCCAGTCGGCCCGCGGCGCTGGTATTCGACGAAGCCGTCGCCGTCGCGGTCGCCGCAGGTGTCGATCCAGGCCAGCGCACGTTCGATGTTGGGCCAGATCTCGCGCAGCAAATCGAGATCGCCGGTGCGCTCGAAGTGCGCGTGGGCCAGCACGACGAAGAGCGGCGTGGTGTCGACGGAACCGTAGTAACGCCTGAAGGGAACCTCGCCGAGGATCGGCAGCTCGCCGCCGCGCGCTTCGTGCAGGATCTTGCCAGGCTCGGCCTCGGAGTCCGGCGATTCCTCGTCCGCCTGGGTGGCGGCCAGGTAGCGCAGCACCGAGGCCGCGATCGACGGGTCCATCCACAGCGTTTCGAGGCCTGTGATGATCCCATCGCGGCCGAAGGGCGCGTTGAACCACGGGACGCCCGCGTACGGGTAGAGGCCGTGCGGCGTCTGCGTGAGCATCATGCGCAGGTCCGCCGTCGCGCGCTTCAACCAGTCGTTGAACTGCTCGTTCGACGTCTCGATTTCGAAGCCGTCGGCCGTACGGGCGGCGAGCGCGTTGCGCGCGGCTTCGAGCGTCTGCTCGTAGCCGAGCTCGAGATTTCCGTCGGCAGGCGCGTCGCACGCAATCCGCAGGTCGAACACCTCTTCGCCCCCGGGCGGCAGCCACACCATGAAGCCGGCTTCGCCGGCGTCGAGCGACTGCGGCTCCGGCGTGAATTGGAGCGACGTCGTCCGCACGACATCGTCGAGTCCGCGGTAGGCGAAGCTGACCGAGGCGTCTGCCAGCACCGGTTCCAGTCGCTCGCCCGAGCGAGATCGCTCGAAGCCGCGCACCTCGAAGATGTCTACGAAATCCGCGTCGAAGAGCAGCGAGATGGCGAATTGGATCGGCTCCAGCGCGAAGCTGCGAATCCGTAGTCGATGCTGACAGACGCCATCCAGCAGCACCGCTGAGCGCAGGACGTGGATCGAATCCTGAGCGACGCCGCCCTCGGACGGGGAGCCCAGCGGCGGGTTGGTCAGGTCGACCGCGACGGCCGCGTTGTCCTCGGTGCTCGTCGAGCTCAGCAGGAGCGGGCGCTCGTTGCCGATGCGCAGCTCGAGGCGGCACAGATGTCGCGTGCCGTCGTGATAGAGACCCTGCTGACCGCGCCCGATGGGGTGCAGATCGCCGGTTCGATCGAAGACCGCGAACGCCTCGCCGCTCTTGAGGACTCGAGTGCGGTCATCCGCGAGGCTCGAACTCGCGAGGATGTAGTATTCGTCGCGAATCCGGATGACGTCCCCGGAATCCGCCGGAAGCTCTCGATCCTCCTTCACGGCATCCCCGCTCCTGTGCGCGTTCCGGCTGGACGTTACAGTGTACGCCGTCGAATCGGCTCGGACACATGCTGCGATCTGCCGATGCCGGTGTCGAGAGTGGGCCCAGGGATTCGGCCGAAATCGGTTGCTATGAATGGATGCTAGTGCTCGAACGGCTCTTCGACCACACGACCAGCGTGCTTCTCTACATCGCCAGGGCACCGGTCTCGATCAACAACAATTTCTACATTGCCTACATCCTGAGCTTCATTGGGCTCGCGTACTTCAGCTATTCGAAATATTACAAGACTGAACGATCGGCCTTCTTCAAATTTCTGTTCCCCAAGGAAATCTACACTCACAAGTCCGCGATCGTCGACTACTACATCTACTTCATCAATCTGTTCATCTCCCCCGTGCATGCCTTCGTTCAAGTTGGCGTCCAGACCTACATCGCCACCTCTCTGGGAAGATTCCTGATCGGCTTGAATGCGGGCAGACCGATCATCGAGGGCGACTGGAGCACCACGACCTACCTGTCGTTCATCGTCGGCTTCACCCTGGTGTCGGATTTATCCGTCTACCTCATTCATCGTTTCCATCATCAATCGAAGGTCTTCTGGCCGATCCACGCATTGCATCATTCTGCAGAAGTGATGACGCCGTTCACGCTGTTTCGAAAACACCCACTCTGGAATTCGCTGGCGGGCCTCGTGTCGAAGATCTTCACAGGCATCTTTCAAGGGATCTTTCTTTTCGTATTCTACGGAAACCCGAGTTTCGAAATCCTGTTCGGGCTCAACACGATCTATGTGATCTACAACTTCTTCGGATCCAACCTGAGACACTCTCACGTCTGGTTGTCCTGGGGAAAGCCGCTCAGCTACGTGTTCATCAGCCCGGCGATGCATCAGGTGCACCACGATCCCATCAAGAATGACCAAGAACTATGGCGAAATATTCGCCATCTGGGACTGGCTTTGGGGATCGCTCTACATTCCGGAACAGAAGGAAGAGTTCGCGATCGGCATTGGAGTCGACCAGGAAAACCCGCACAGCACCGTCGCGAAGGCGTATTACATTCCGGTCGTCGAATTCCTCAGAGAGATCAAGAAGAAATTCGAATGGGCTTCGAATTAGCGACTCACTTCATGTCGTAGTGGTCGAGGATCGGCTTCGCCATCTCGTCCGTGAAGCGATCGAAGGTAAACGGCCAGGCCGCCGGGATGCCATCGGCATCCAGGTACCAGCTATTACAGCCGCTGGCCCAGATCGTCTTCTTGGCGGCCTCGATGCGTTCGGCGTCGAAACGCTCCGTCGCGGACTGCGAGGCGGAAATCTCCTTGCATGAACCGGATCGGACCTGATCGATCAGCTGCATGATGTACGAGAACTGCATTTCCGCGACATCGATCAACGAGAAGTTCCCGACGGGTCCATAGGGACCATTGAGCATGAAGAGATTCGGAAACTCGGGGATCGAGATCGCCTTGTAGGAAAACGGTCCCTCCGCCCAAGTGTCTTCGAGTCTCTTGCCGTCGCGTCCCACCACCTCCATCGGTCGCATGAAACGATCGACGCGGAAGCCGGTCGCCAGGATCAGCACGTCCAGCTCGTGCAGCCGACCATCAGAGCTTCGCACTCCGGACGCTTCGATCCGCTCGATTCCCTCGCTGACGAGTTCCGCGTTGGGATGTTGGATCGCCGCATAGAAGTTCTCCGACATGACCAGGCGTTTGCACGCCGCCCGGTAGTTCGGGCGGAGCTTCTCCCGGAGTTCCGGATCTTCCACACTGTTCTCGAGATTGGCTTCGCAGAGCGTCTGGATCACCTGCAGACCGGGCGAGTCGAGTTCGTGAAGAACGTTGGCAAAGCCGTCGATGAATTGGTGCGTGACCTCGTCTCGGATCTTCTGCATGGCCGCGGGATTCTTCCGGAACTCGGCCTTCTCGGCGTCTGTATAGGCCGGGTTCGTGATGGGCATGATCCATTGCGGGGTGCGCTGAAAGAGCGACAACCGTGCCACTCTGTCGATCACCGCGGTCGTGATCTGGATCGCACTCGAGCCGGTCCCGATGACCCCGACACGCTTGCCCTCGAGCGGCACGTCGTGATCCCAGCGCGCGCTGTGGAACATCGCGCCCCCGAACGCGTCGAGCCCTTCGATGTCCGGGTATGCGGGGTGGTGGAGAACGCCCGTCGCAGCGATGACGATGTCGCCCTCATCGGTCGATCCGTCGGACGTTTCGACCTTCCAGCGTCCATCCACGAACTCGCAGCGGGTAATCTCCTTGCCGTACTGAATCCGCGAGTCGACCTCGTAGCGGCGCGCGACATCCTCGAAGTAGGCCTGGATCTCGGCTCCCGGCGAGTGGCGGTGGCTCCACTCGGGGTTGGGGGCGAAGGAGTAGCAGTACATGTGTGAGGGAACATCGCAGGCCACGCCCGCGTACTCGTTCTCCCGCCACGTCCCACCGAGGCGGTCGGCCTTCTCGTAGATCGCGTAATTATCGAGGCTGGCCTCCTGCAGCTTGATTGCGCTGAGGATCCCCGACATTCCGGCCCCGATGATGATGAAGCGAAGGCCGCTCGAGTCTGAATCGGTCGTCATGCCTCTTCCTCGAAACGCTGCGGATGGGGCCCAGACTCGGCCCCGCCGTGTGTCCTAACCATGTGCTTCGGCGGGACACCTCGGCGGGCCCGCCGGATGATCGATTGCCTCGAGTGCATCCCCAGCCTGAAGCGAAGAATAGCGGGCCGGCGGCAGCGGGATCCTGTCCGCATCGGTCCCCATCCTGGTCGATTCCGGCCAGGGGAGAGGAGCGCAACCGCCAGATCGCCGCCCGTCCGACCTCATGAACGACGCCGCCACGCATCGATCGGGATCCGCGCAAGAGAATGCGCGGGTGGTCAGCTACGCAGCGTGATCGCGGCGTTGGAGATGATCTTGGCGTCGCGCTGCTTCGACTTCACGTCCAACAGGATCCGATCACCCTCCTTCCAGTAGGAGGTCAGGTAGGTCTCGCCCGGGAAGGCCACGCCAGCGAAACGTGCCTGGTAGCGTCCCACCCGAGAGGGGTCGCCGTCCAAGAGACGATCCACGACCGCCTTGCAGACGATCCCATACGAGCAGAGGCCGTGGATGATCGGCACGTCGAAGCCGCCCAGCTTCGAGAACTCCGGGTCCACATGGAGCGGATTCTTGTCGCCGCTCAGGCGATAGAGAAGCGCCTGCTGGGGAATCGTCGTGGACTCGAGCACCCCGTCCGGCTCGCGATCCGGCGGAACATTGCCTGCTTTGGGGCCCGAGGGCCCGCCGAAGCCGCCTTCGCCGCGAATGAACATGGAGGTCCGGCTCGTGTAGAGCGCCTCGCCGCTCTCGGCGTCGTCGGTATCGCTTTCGAGGATCACCAACGCCGCCTTGCCTTTGTCGAAGACGTCTTTGATCCGACCGCGGGTGCGAATCTTGGCCGCTTTGGGGAGCGGCCTGTGGATCTCGATGTCCTGCTCGCCATGGAGAAGCTGCGCCAGATCGAACTCGATGCCCGGGAGCTTGAAGCCTTCGGAGGTCTCGGACTTGGATCGCGGGCGCCGTCCGCCCGCCACGACCACGAAGCTGGGCAACACCTTGAGGTTCTTCTCGTAGGTGTACTCGAGCTCACCCGGATCAGTGGCCGGTACGCCCGCGCCGATTCCCAGGTGGTAGAGGATTACGTCATCGACTTCCCACGAACCCTCGCGCTCGCCCATGCTGGCGCCAACGGCCTTTTCCCGATCGACCGACATCTGCGTTCTCCCTGTGTGAATCCAGATCTTACACGAGAGAGGCCAATGGCGCGGGCGATCCGGCGCACGCCCGAGCAGCGGATCCGCCCCAGCAGGCGGTTTCCAGGCGGTGCGGGGACTTGCCCATTCTTCGAGCCACAACTCACGGTATTCTCCAGCGATGGGCCAATCCTCCCGAAGCGCTCGAACACTCCTGCTGTGCTTGGCTCTCGTTTCGCTTCTGTCGGGTTGTCAGTCGGCTCCCGTCACCGGCGTTGCGATCTCGTCGGCGAGTTCCCTCCTGGCGGTGGACGTCGTCTTCCCGGCTCCCCTAAGTCGCGACCCTTCCCTCGTGCAGGTCTACTTTGCCAGGGGACCCATCCACGGCGGACTGGAGGAACTCCCGGACCTCATTCCCGCCACCTTCGTCAAGTGGGATCGAGCGTACCTGCTCGATCCCGAGCCCGGGACGTACTCCGTGGTGGCGGTGACCGCCGCCTACGCGCCGCCCTGGAACGAATATCGGATCGTCGGCGTCACCCAGACCACATGGAGTAGTACGAGCTCGGACGCGATGATTTTTCCCGCGGAATTGATTCAGCGGACGCTGACGACGATCGGCCCAGGTCGCGTGGAATTCATGGGCACTCTGCATGTCAGGCGGGGAGACCGCATCGACGCGAAGACGGCATTCCAGGACGATCTGCAGCGACGGATCGCCGAGCGCATTCGCCCCGGCGTGGTCTCCAAATCCGGACTCGCCGGTTGGCTCGAGCGAACCCGGATGGTGAACCTGAAGGAAAGCCGCCTCAGCAACGAGGCCGCTGATCGGGAGTCCTTCTTCGACGATGCGCCGGCGGATCTCGGCGATTCGCCCTGGGCAAAGGTCGTCGCCCGAGCGGCGCCGCCCAAGGCCACGGCTGCGAAATCGCGGGCCCGGCGACCCGATCCGAATCGCACCGTCCAGGTCCCAGAAGCCGAGGCCGCAAAGCCGCCCCCGGAAGCCCAGGTCGCGAAGTCGCCGTCGGCACCGGCTGTACCCGAGACTGCGACGGTGGAGCTGGCGGCCCGAGCCCCGGAACCCGAGGCTGCGACGGTGGAGCTGGCGGCCCGGACCCCGGAACCCGAGGCTGCGACGGTGGAGCTGGCGGCCCGGACCCCGGAACCCGAGGCTGCGCCCCCGATCCCGGAGCCGCGACGGTTTCCGGGCCTTCCGCCGGACAGCCTGCTGTCGGAGATCGAGTTCGGGATGAGCCACTACGACGTGCGCGAAATCCTCGGAGCTCCCGACGGCAGGATCGACCGCGTGACCGCCAAGGCCTGGATCCCATTCTATAACGGCCCCGGCGCCAATCTGCGCGACTGGATCTACCAAGGAAAAGGGCGCGTCGTCTTCTCGCTGTACCGGAGCCGACTCGAGGTGATCGACGTCGTCTACGACCCGGACCAGAGGAAGTAGCCGTCGGGCTATGGAGAAAGCAATGCGTGACTCTGCAGAATTCTGGAACAAGCACGCCGACAAGTATTCGAAGAAGTCCGTCAAGGACATGGAGAACTACGACAAGACCCTGGATTGCACCAGGAAACACCTGTCTGCAAGCGACAACGTCCTCGAGGTGGGGTGCGGGACGGGAAGCACCGCCCTCCTCTTGGCCCCCAGCGTGAAGCAGATCACCGCCAGCGACATCTCCTCCCGCATGATCGAAATTGCCCGGGAGAAGGCCGACACTCAAGGGGTGGAGAATGTCCGCTTCGATCGCGGCACTCTGTTCGATGAAGACCTGGAGAAGGGATCCTTCGAAGTCGTCATGGCTTTCAACTTCCTCCACCTGCTCGAGGACATCCCCGGCGCCGTCCATAGGGTCCACGAGTTGCTGAAGCCCGGTGGATCGTTCATCTCGAAAACGGTCTGCCTTGCGGAACAAAGCCGTCTCTGGAGTCTCCTCGTGGCCGTCATGAAAGCACTGGGTTTCGCCCCCTACGTCGATTGCCTGAAGGTCGCCGAGCTAGAGGGCATCATCAGCAACGCGGACTTCGAAATCGTGGAAACCGGCTTCTATCCTCCCTCCCCTCCCAGTCGATTCATTGTCGCCCGGAAAGCCGGCCCGGGATGATCGCGCCCTCGGCGACCCGCTGATCCATGGATCTCACCGACTCGCCGGGAGAGATCCATGGTTGGCGCGGCCGGCATCGAGGACCGGCCGAAGTAGCTGCGAGAATCCCACGACCGAAAACGGTGTTAGGGTATGTAGCGAGTCACGCCCGAGGCAAGTCGATACCGGGAGGAGGAAGGATGAATCGTCGTAAATCGCAGGTCCGATCGAGATGCTCCAGACGTTCATTGGAGTTCCTTTGCGTCTTGTCGATCGCAATGGCCGCGAGTGAAGCCCACGCACAGAGCAAATTCATGTACGGAGGCGAGCCGGTGCACCCTGCGTGCGTCCACGCGCTGGCCATGCACCAAGGAGATGCCGCGCCCGTCACGACTGCGGTGAGCCTGGAGGGGTGCAGCTCCAGCGAGCGATCCAAGAGCAAGGTCCAGTACAAAGGCGAGGTCCTCCTTTTCGAGGACAAAGCCCTCCTGGGCGGCGGTTCCTTCGGCTACCGCGAACTCACCCAACTCGACAATGGAATCTTCGGTCTCGCCATCCACCGGGTCCTCCCCGATGGCGAAGAGCGCGTGAGCCTCGCCGCCGTCGTGATGATCGCACGACCCATGATCCGAAACGGGAATATCATCCGCTTGGAGCAGATCGAACTACTCGGCGAACTCTGGATCCCCGACATGCAACTGATGAGCTTCCGCAGTCTGGGAAACATCGTCCACTTCAGCGCTGGAGTTGGGGCCGACAAGGTCGAGCGGCAAACCGACTTCACCCGCCTCGGCCGGTTGCGGAAGTAACGCCCGAGAACGCCCCGTCAGCGCTTGCGCGCACGTCTTCGACTGACTGAGCACTGCACGATAGAAGTGATGCTGCCCTGCCAGAAGATGGCTTGAATGCGGCAGAGCAGACTGGAGACTATTCACCTTTCAAATAGCATTGTCGCCAGTCGTCCTGTAAGAGCTGATAACCCAGATAGCCGAAGATCAAGGGGAAGACGAAATACTGGTACTGGGTCCAGACCAGGGCGAGCAAGATATCCGCGACCCCGCCCACCATATTCTCGAAACCCGCGAACACCTCTGCGAACGAAAAGATGAATGTCGCAGCAACCGGCTCACCACAACCGAGCACTGCCACCAGATAGCGATACGGTGAGCGCTTCTTGTTCAGATGAAAGAACCAGATGGTCGTCGCCACATTCACGAATGCGAAGATCTCGACGGTGTAGAAAGTTGGATCATGATTGACCGTGCGCAGATCCACCGAGCCGAAGGAAGCCAGCATCCACCAATACATATGCAGCAGGCTCTCACGCATGTAATCGGTATACGCCAGCACGTCGTCGATGTTGTTGAGGCCACTGAATATATGCGGCGAAAGGATCACCCAGGGGATTTCCCACAGCACATTCGTCATGGCATAGGACAGCATCCAGATCACCAGGCAGTCGTGATAGAGACTCAGCTTCGACCGGCCTTCAGCCCGCGGCACCACCAGGGCCAACAACCACCCGTTCAGCCAGATGCTGATCCCATACAGCGAAATCTTGGCACTCGCGACGAAGTCCAGGGCTCCGAAAAAGAACAAGGCGGCGCACACCCCCACCCCGCCCCACCAGGCCAGTGTCCACAACAAGAATTTTCGTCGAGCCGCTGGCGAGATCGAGCGTTCGACGGGCCGAGCCAGCATTCGAAGATCCGCTGCTTGCGCTGTGAGATTCACGTGCTTTCCCTGGTACCTGATGGGACCCTTACGGGTGCGAGAAAGTAAAACTTGGGAGGTGCAGTCTATCACTTGATTGAGCACCAGACTGAATCGCGCTCGCACCTACTCGATCGCCGGCAGAAAGCGGGCCGCCCAGCGTAGGAGCCGACTGGTCGCGATCGGCGCGACCCGATAGAGCTTGTCGAGCAGCCAGGCGTCGCCCCCCAGGACGATCCGGTGCCTTCCCTTCTCGATCGCGGAGAGGACCTTGTCGGCGGCCCGCTCCGGCTCGAGCCCGAAGCTCCGCCCTTCCGACAGGCTGCGAAGCTCCGCCTTCTGCTGCTCCGAGTAGAAGGGGGAGTTATCCACGATGCCCGTGCGGATCGCCCCCGGCATCACCAGCACGACCTCGATGCTCGAGCCCTCCGTCTCCATCCGCAGGCCTTCGGAGAAGCTCCGAACCGCCGCCTTGCTCGCACCGTATGCGGTCTGACCCGGAAAGGGCACGAGGGCGCTCAGACTCGAAATGTTCACGATCAGCGCCTCCGGGCGCCGTTCGAGAATCGGAAGGCTCGCCTTCACGAGCATGACCATGCCCCAGTAATTGACTCGGGTGATTTGCTCGATGTCCGGGATCGCGAGGTCGGATATCGGGGTGAACGACTGCATGATTCCGGCATTGTTGATCAAGCCGTCGAAGCCAGCGTAGAGATCGTCGATTTCGGAAATCAGCTTCTCGACAGCCTCCGCGTCGGATATATCCGCGAGATGCCCGCTGCATCGCGTCGACTGCTTCTCCAGCCGCTCGATCACCTTCCCAAGTAGCGCCTCGTTGCGGTCCACGCAGGCGATCGTGGCGCCGCGCTGGCCCAGCTGCAGGGCCAGGCATTCGCCCAGACCACTGCCGGCGCCCGTAACGATGAGGGTCCTTCCTGCGAATCTCACCCGATCGATCCCTGCTCGGTCGCCGGCCGCGAGACATCCGGAGACGGCACGGAAGCCGTCCGCAGAAGCCCCTGCGCCTGAGTGATCAACGCCGGCGTGACGATCACATCGGCGATGAATGCAAAGCTGATTCCGACCGCCGAGAGTGCACCGAATTGAATCGTGTTGAGCATCGTGCCGCGCAACGCCATGACGAGAAAGCCGGTACTGAGCACGAGCGAGGTGAAGAACAGCGCCGAACCCGTAACGCGCATCGTCTCGCGTACGGCCTCCTCGACGTCCCCGGTCTCGTCGAACTCGCGACGGAATCGCTGCAGGAAGTGGATCGTGTCGTCCACCGCAAGGCCGATGATGATGCTCCCAATTATGACGTTGGATGCGTCGAGCGGGAGGCCGAGCCAGCCCATGACGCCGAGCACGAAGATCACCGGGAAGAGATTGGGAACCATGCTGATCAGGCCCAGACGCAGATCCCCGATCAGGAGAATCATGAGCGGCGTGATGACCAGCAGCGCGATCAGGTAGGAGGTCCCCATACTCGTGATGAGGGCGGACATCGAGCGAGCGGCCAGCAGCGTCCGGCCGGTCACTTCGTAGTCGAGCTCGCCGAGGGTCGCATCGAGGCCAAGGTCGAGCTCCGCGAGGAAGCGCTGATAAACGACCGCATCGGATTCCGGAAGTCGCAGACTGAGGCGCGCAACGCGGAACTGGCTGTCACTGAACTTCTCGAGGTCATCGCTGCCCCCGTTCTCGAAGAGCAGGAGTTCCTGGGACACGACGGGGCGGGAGTCCGGGATCACGCGAGCCTCCGGAACGCCGCCGTTCAAGGCCTCGTGACTCTCCTTCACGATGTCCACCAGCGAGAGAGCCTTGCCGACGAAGATCGGCGCGACCTCGAGTTCCTCCGCCATCTTCATCGCCGCCTCGATCCGCCGGAGCACATCGGGCTCGTGCAGGCCGTTCTCCCTTCCCGTGTCGATCACCACCTCGACGTTCGTCGAACCGCGCATCACCCGGTCGACCGTCTCGATTGCATCCCGCGTGGGGTCGCCCTCCGGAAACCACGAAACCGGCTGATGGGAGAAATGCAGACGCGCAGCTCCCGCAACGAGGAAGACGAGCAGAACGAACGACCACGCGAGTACACCGCGGGCGTGACGAACCGCCACCGCGCCCGTCCAGACCAGGAGTCTTTCCGAGATCGAAACGGCCGCGCGTCGCCCCCCCCACACCTTTCTCCGCAGGGGAATGATGGACATCAGCGCAGGCAGCAGCGTCATCGTGAACACGAAGGCATATCCGACTGCGAAGGGAGCGATCACGCCCAGGTCGCGGATGGGCTCGAGCTCCGCCGACGTGAAGGAGCACAAGCCCGCAGCCGTGGTTGCGCTCGCCATGGCGATCGCAAGTCCCGAGTGACGGAACGCGCCGGCCACCGCGTCCTCGCGCGAGCGCCCGCTTCCGATCTGGCGATAGACGACGACCAGCACGTGGACCGTCGTGCAGACGCCGACGGTCATCGTGAAGATCGGGAGCATCCCGAGCACCAGCGAGAAGGGGATGTCGAGCCAGACCATCGTGCCGAGCGTGCTGACGAGGCTTGCGGCGACGACCACGATCGGCAGCAGGACACCCGAGATCCGACGAAAGAGGCCGTATAGGAACAGGGCGATCGCCAGTCCGGACATCCCCATGTAGGCCCGTATGTCGGAGTTCATCATCGCATTGATGTGACGCTCGACGACGGCCCCGCCGCTGACCTGGATTTCGACACCGGGCTGCGTAGCACGCTCGAGGATGAGATCGAGCGAGACGAGGAGTTCGCGCTTCTCCTCGGTGCTCAGGTAGTCGGGCCGGCTCGGCCGATCCGAGGTCTCTTCGGCGTCGAATCCTCCGGACAGATCCGCAAGCGGATCCTCAGCGTCGTCCGTCGCGTAGAGGTCGGGCTCGATCGTGATCGTGGTCGTCCGGCCGTCCCGGGAGATCAAGGCGTCGATGTAGAGAGGGTTCGAGAGAACGCGAACGCGAAGCGCGGCGAACGCTTCGGGCGTCGTCGGCCAGTCATCCAACAGGTCCTCGACGATCAGCATGTCGCCCTCGCCGCGTGTGCGGCGAGCATTGACGAGGCTGTTCACCTCGGTGACGTGCGGAAGCTCCTCTTCGAGCGCTGCGTGCAGGTC
>CAXMSF010000176.1:0-17958 GCA_964196055.1 uncultured Gammaproteobacteria bacterium
TGCTGCACGAAGAGGGTCATGAGTGCGGGTGCGACGAGCACGTCGGCAGCGAAGGCCACCAGGGTGGCGAGCGCGGCCAGCAGGCCGAAGTTTCGGGTGTTGATCATGGTCGCGAGCAGCATTACGCCGAAGCCGGAGGAAAGCACCAGGCTGGTGAAGAGCAGTGCGGCACCGGTGCTCGAAAGGGTTTCCCGAATTGCCGCTCGTGTGTCACCGAGTTCGTTGTAATAGATCCGGAACTTGTGGGTGAAGTGGATGGTGTCGTCCACCGCCAGGCCGATCACCATGGCGCCGATCAGCATCGTCGAGGCGTCCAGGCGAATGTCGAGGAAGCCCATCAATCCGAGGGTGAAGATGACGGGAATGAGATTGGGGATCATGCTCAAGAGTCCCAGCTTGATGCTCCGAAGCAGCACGATCATCATCGGCGTGATGACGAGCAGCGCGAAGACGTAGGAGCGCCCCATGCTCACGAGCAGGGTGCTGAGTACGCCGGCGAGCACCGGCATGAAGCCGGTCATCTCGATTTCGATTTCCTCCCCGAGGATCCGACGCATTCCCACCTCTACCTCGTCGATGAAGGGTCGGTAGAGCATCGCGTCGACGAAGGGTGCGCGCAGTGAAATCCGGGCGGTTCGGAATCGGGGGTCGACCCACTCCTGCAGGTCATCGGGGCTGCTGCTCTCGAAGAGCAACAGCTCCTGCGCGATCAGCTGCCGATCGTCGGGTAGCCGGTGGTAGTCGCTTTGGTTCTCGTTCAGCGCCTGGTGGCTTTCCTTGACGATATCGACCACTGAAATGGCCTTGCCGACGTAGATCTCGCCGCGTTGCATCTGTTCGGCGAAGCGCATGGCGGCTTCGACGCGGCGCAGTACGTGGGGGTCGTGCAGGCCATTCTCGCGGCCGGTGTCGATCACCACTTCGAGTGAGAGCGACCCTCTCAGCTCGCGGTCCACCAACTCGGTTGAAATTCGCATGGGGTGGTCTTCGTCGAACCAGCGCATGGCGTAGTGGGAGAAGCGCGCCTGACTGGCGCCGATGAAACTCACGGCCATGACGACGGCCGCGCCGGCGAGAATGCGCTTGGGGTGATCGGCGGCGAACAGGCCGATGCGAACGAGGCCGCGCGTGAGCGCGGCGCCCGCTGCGCGCCCACCCCCCTGCTTGGGCGCCTCGAGGGGCACCACCACCAGGATGGCGGGCAAGAGCAGCAGTGAGTACACGAGGGCGAGCATGACGCCGATCGGCGCGATGGTGCCGAGTTGAGCCACCGGCGCCATCTCGGCGGTGATGAACGACATCATGCCTGCCGCCGTGGTCAAGCTCGTCATCACCACCGCGAGTCCGGAGTGGCCGATCGCGTAGACGACCGCTTCCTCCTGCGAGTCGCCCACGGCGAGGCGTTGATAAGTGATGGTCAAGATGTGGACCGCGTCGCAGACACCGACGGTCAGCAGGAAAACCGGCAGGACCTGGACCGTCATGGAGGCGGGGATCTCCAGGAAGACCATGATCCCGATGGCGGCGAGAACCGAAAGCAGCACCACGCCGATCGGCAGCAGCGAGCCCGTGATGCGACGGAAGAGAATGAAGAGCAGGCCGATGATGACCGTGACGCAGACCCCCATGAACTTGCCCATGTCGCCGACCATCGAGCGGTTGATTGCATCCGTGATGGCGAGTGCCCCGCCGATGTGGGCGGGGAAGTCGTCAGCCTCGAAGCGCTCGACCACGCCGCGCAGCGCGACCATGAGTGCCTCGTTCTCGGCGGCGGTGAGCAGTGGCGCTTCGCCTTCCGCTGCGCCGTCGGCCACGTCTCCGTCGTCGAAGCCGGAAAGCGCATCTTCTTGACCAATTGCCGAGTAGGTGAAGGGTTTGATGCTGACGACGGTGAGGCGGGCGTCGCGAGAGACGAGGGTGTCGAGGTAGAGGGGGTTCGCGAAGACGCGCTCGCGCAGGCCGGCGGTATGGCGGGCCGCATCCACGGGCCAAGCGTCCAGAAAGCCCTCCAACAGATCTTCGACGATCAGCTCGTCGTCTTCGCCACGCGTGAGCCGCGCGTTGAAGAGGCTCGTGACCTCTTGAGTGGTCGGAAGTTCCTCCTCCAACGCCAGGTGAAAACGACGGAGCTTTTCGAGAAAGTCGACGGCGAAGACGTCCTCGGGCGCCAACGCGACGATGATCCGATCGTCGCGATCGAAGCGGTCGCGGAAGTCGCGGTACCGCACCGAGGTCGGATCGTCGCGGTGGAGAAAGCTCTCGGTGGAGTTGTCGATACTGAGCTGGGGCAACCAGGAGATGCACCAGGCGGTGGCAAGGATCGAAACGGCGATGCAACTCCAGCGATGTCGAACGACGAATCGACCCCAATTCAGGAAGGCCGCCTCGGTTCGGCCTCCCAGGACTCCGTTCCGCTTGCTCACGCTGCCCGTCGCTCCAGAAGGATGTCGTCGGAGATCATCCTACGCGTCGCCGATCCGCGCCGCTCGCAGCTCCCAGCGGCGCAGCTTGCCCGCATCGTCGCGCAGCGGCTGGGCGACACGCTCGAAGCTGCGCGGAATCGCGTAGTGGACGATGAGTTGCGCCAGGTGATCGCGCAGCTCTTGGTCGCCGACCGCGTGGATCGTCTGCACGATCGCATGGACGGACTGCCCCATGTCGTCGTCGGGCAGGCCGATCACGGCGCTCGACGCGACGGCGGGGTGCTGTTCGAGCGCGGCTTCGACCTGGGCGGGGTAGATGTTGCGCCCACCCGAAAGAATCATGTCGCTGCGGCGATCGGCTAGGTAGAGGTAGCCATCCTCGTCGAGGTGGCCCATGTCGCCCACCGACTCCCAACCCTCATCGTTGGTGCGCGAGTCTGCGCCCACGTAGCGGTAGGTCGACCCCTGCCCGCCGGCCGGGAGCATGTAGATTTCGCCGATCTCACCACACGCGAGTTCCTCGCCGGTCTCCGGGTCGAGAATGCGGATCTTCGTCGCGCGCGTCGGCCTACCGACCGAGCCCGGGTGCCGGAGCCATTCGCGGCCGCTGATGAAGGTTCCGCCGATGCGTTCGCTGCCGCCGTAGACTTCGTGCATGACGTCGGGGCCCAGCCACTCGATGAAGCGCTGCATCAACCACGGCGGACACGGGGCGCTTCCCGTCAGCACCATGCGCAGCGACGATACGTCGCGCCTTGCACGCTCCGCCTCGGGCAGGCGCCAGATGCGGAGCATCATGGTGGGGACGAAGAGGATCTGTTCGACACGGTGGCGCTCGACGAGTTCGAGGCAGAAGCTCGCGTCGAAACGGCGCAGCAGCACCACTTTCTCGCCCGCGAGCAGGCCCTGCGTGAGCGAGCCGAAGGGCGCCGCGTGATAGAGCGGGCCGGGTACCAGCACGCAGCCCTTCGGCGTAAGAACGGTCGCCGGAGTGTCGGGGTCGTGTTCGGCCGGCGCGCGCAAGAGGATGAGCTTGGGTCGCCCGGTGCTGCCTCCCGACGCGATCGCGCGCTCGTGCGGCGAGACGACGTCCGGCAGCGGGCTGTCGTCGAGGTCTTCGGCCGGCTCGAATTCGCTCGCTAGTGCGGGGTAGCGGTGCTCGAGGTCATCGATGCCGACGACGAGTGCGGGGTCGGCGAGTTCGAGGATGCCGACGCGCTCCGCCGCGGGGAGCCGCGGAGAGATGGGGTTGGGGACCGCGCCGCACTTCCACGTTGCCACGCTGGCGATCACGAATGCCAAGCCGTTGGGCAGCCCAATCGTTACGCACCGGCCCGGCTGGACACCTCGCGCAACGAATGCGCGTGCCATGCGGTTCGCGCGACGCTCGAGTTCGCCGCGCGTGAGCAGCTCGTCGTCGCAGGCGATGGCGATGCGGTCGGGGTCTGCTTCGGCGAGACGCGTGATCCTGAGTCCGTAGGAGAGCGTGCCCACTGCCGGTCCCTCAGGATCCTAACCGCAGGTGTTCTTTCGCGTACGCGCGGGCGCTGTTGGCCGGTTTCATCCGGAAGGCCTCGCCGGCTTCGGAGGACGCGACGGTCATGCACCGTCTCGCTGCTTGCGCATTCGATTCAATTCCCCGCTCAGGCGCCGCTCTTCCAGCATGGCGTCCGCGAGCGACGCCTCGGCGCCGTGACGCAACGCCTGCTTGGCGGCCGCTGACACTTCGGGGCGTATCTCGGCCATGGCGAGCGCGAGATCGCGTGCTTCGCCGACGAGCGCATCGTCATCCACCACGCGCTGCACGAGTCCGATTTCGTGTGCCTCTTCGGCCGAGAGCTTGGCGGCGGAGAGCAACAGTTCGCTGGCCTTGCCGATGCCGATGAGTCTCGGCAGGTGATGGGTGCTGCCCAGGCCGGGGAGCATTCCCAGACGCGTGAAATTGAGTCCGAGCACGGCACTGCGCGCCGCGATCCGAACGTCGCAGCCCAGCGTCATCGTCACTCCGACCCCGTACGCCGCGCCATTGATCGCGGCAATGACGGGTTTCGGGAACTGAAGCAGGTCGAGTGGCCAGCTGCGGACGAAGGCTTCCTCACCGAGCTTTGGTCCCTTGCTCGGGCTGTCGCCCGCCATGTGGGCCTTGTAGGCGTCGAGGTCGACTCCGGCGCAGAACGCGCGCCCCTCGCCGGTCAGGATGACGACGCGCACTGCGTCGTCGTCGCGCGCCTGTTCGAAGGCCGCGACGGTTTCGTCACCCATCTCCGGCGTGTAGGCGTTGAGCTTCTGGGCCCGATCGAAACGGATGGTCGCGATGCCTTCGGAGACTTCGTAGCGGATCGTCTGGTACATGCTGCCTCTCGCGCTGGTTCGTACTCAGCTTCCGACGTAGGGGGCCCACTCGGGATCGCGCTTCTCCAGCATCGCGCGGGGGCCTTCCGAATGATCCGGGTGTTGTGCGTGGGCGCGGATCAACTGCCAGGCATTTTTCAATGCTTCGTCGAGTCCCATCTCCAGGCTTTGCCAGATCGCCTGCTTCGAGCGCGCGAGCGCGGTCGGCGAATGCACCGCGATCTTCCGCGCGAGTTCCTGCGCGCGCGGCATGAGATCCTGCTGCGGCACGACCTCGCCGACGAGCCCGAGGTTCAGCGCCTCGCGAGCGGTCATGCGCTCGGAACCTCCGAGTAATGCGAGTCGCATGACGGCCTCGAGCGGGATACGGCGCGCGAGCCCCACCGGCTCGAGGGCGGAAAGGACGCCAATACGCACGTGCGTGTCGAAGAACGTCGCGTTCTCGGCGCACACGATGAGGTCGCTGTCCGCGATGAAGTGGAGGCCGCCACCACACACCATGCCGTTTACGGCGGTGATGACGGGTTTCCAGCACTGGTTCTGCAGTGCGGTCATGTGGAGGAAGGGCGGCTCGTCTTGCGGAACGTCCTTGCGATCGAAGCCGCCGCCCTCGGCTACGGCCTTCACGTCGACACCCGTGCAGAGTGCCTGGTCGCCGGCTCCGGTGAGGATCGCGCAGGTGACGTCCGGGTCGCGTTTCACCTCTTCCCAGGCACGCGTGAGCTCCTCCGCCATCGTCCAGTCGAATGCATTGCGGCGTTCTGGACGATTGAGTGTGATGGTCGCGACACGATCTTCTACGCCGTACAGCAGGGTCTCGAAGGTCATTGGCTCTCCTCTCTCCGCCGGCCCGGGTCGGCCCGTCGTCGATCTCTCGGCACTTCTTCTGCTCGGCTGGCAGCGTCGGGCTCTCGGAGACGCAGACTCGGAACTCGCTTCAGAGCACTCGAAAACCCGTTTGAAAGCAATTTGACGATGCGTCAGATTTCGCTATTCAATCACACGCGCCGAGGATCCACAATGCCCCCCACGACTCCTGGATGCGTGTACGCAGCGCCGAATCCCCTGCGGAAGACCAACGGTCGCGCCGAGGTCGCGCCCCGGAGCATTCGGTCGCCAGAGAAGCGCCGGGTGGATGTCGTCCAAGTAGTACCGCGACCGGCTCGGCCTCGGCGGCGGCACGTGCATCGTGGCAATCTACACGCGCGCGTAGCCCCGGTGTAGAGCGCATCCATCAGCCGGTCCGCCACAGCGACCGCAAAGGAGACGGGAATCATGGGACTGCTCGACGGAAAAGTCGCGATCGTGACGGGGGCCGGGCGGGGAATCGGCCGTGGCGAAGCTTTGGAGCTCGCAGCGCACGGCGCGATGGTGGTCGTGAGCGACCTCGGCGCTTCGCTTGCGGGTGACGGCAGCGACACGAGCCCCGCCGCAGAGACGGTACAGCTGATCGAGAAGGCAGGTGGGCAGGCGGTCGTCAATACCGGAGACGTGTCGTCGTGGAGCGACATGGAAGCCTGTGTGAAGCAGGCGATCGACGGCTTCGGCGGACTCGACATCGTCGTCAACAATGCCGGGATCCTGCGCGATCGGTCCATTGCGAAGATGACCGAGCAGGACTTCGATCTCGTCATCGCCGTCCACCTGAAGGGCAGCTTCAACCTGACCCACCACGCGTGCGCCTACTGGCAGGCGGAATCGAAGGCCGGCAGGGCCCGGCGGGCGTCGATCATCAACACCGTTTCGTCGGCGGGACTGCAGGGCAACAAGGGCCAGGCGAACTACGGCGCCGCCAAGGGTGGGATCGCTTCGCTCACCCTCGTGACCGCGCTCGAGGGCAAACGTTATGGTGTGCGGGCGAACGCGGTGGCACCGGGCGGTGCGACGCGGCTCGTCACCGAGACCTTCCCCGGTATGGAAACCGTCGAGGCCAACGAGGTGGGTGAAGAATTCAGTAAGCTCAATCCCGGCAACTCCGCGCCGATGGTCGCCTGGTTGGCGAGCGATGAATCACTGCACGTGACCGGGCAGATCTTTCGTGCGGTCGGTGACGAGATCGCCCATTACCAGCCGTGGAAGCTCGGCGCGGCCGTTAGCGCGGGCAAGCAACCGCAGCGCTGGGACGCCACGAAGATCGGCGATGCGGTCAACACGAAGATCTTCGGTACGAGCGTCGCCGGGCTGCAGATGGGAGGTTGAGTGATTCTCGTTCGAGCAGGTCGCCAGCGCTGAAATCAGGAACACTGCCACCAGGAGAGTCCGCCCATGGTCGGAGTCGAATCCTACGGTGCCTACATCCCGCGCCACCGTCTGTCGCTCGCCGCAATCGGCGGGCGAACCGCTGGCGAAGGCGGGCCCGAGAAGGCGATTGCGTGGAACGACGAGGACAGCGTCACCATGGCGGTGAGCGCGGCGGTGAACTGCCTGCGCGGGCTCGACCGGAAACGCGTCGATGCTCTCTACTTCGCGTCCACGAGCTATGCGTTCCGCGAGAAGCAGGCGGCTGCGCTCGTCGCGCGCGCCCTCGATCTGCGTCGCGATCTGCGCTGTGCCGACTTTGGGGGTTCGCTGCGCGCCGGCACCACTGCGCTGCGCGCCGCATCCGACGCGGTAACAGCGGGCTCGGCGCGTTGTGTCCTCGTCGTCGCGAGTGACTGCCGCATGGGCGCACCGAATTCGGGGCTCGAGCTTCGCCTCGGCGACGCTGCGGCAGCGTTTCTCGTCAGCGACTCCGACGTGATCGCCCAGCTCGAGGCTGCGCATGCGTTGTCGGACGAAATCGTCGACCTGTGGCGCGGCGAAGGCGATGCTTTCGTTCACAGTTGGGAGGACCGCTTCGTTCTCCAGGAGGGTTACGTCCCGCGCATCGTCGAGGCCGTGCAGGGCCTGTTGGAAGCGAGCGGGACCGACGTGAGCGATTACGCGAAGGTCGTTCTCTACGGCCCGGACCAGCGCAGCATCGGTACGGTGGCGCGGAAGCTCGGGGTGGCGGCCGACTCGCTTTGCGATCCCTTGTTCGGGCGGCTCGGAAACGCGGGCGCGGCTTTTGCTCCCCTGCTGCTCGCCGCAGCGCTCGAAGAAGCGAAGCCCGGCGAGAAACTCCTGGTTGCCAACTACGGCGACGGTGCGGATGCGCTCGCGTTCTCGGCGACCGATCGGCTGCTGAAATTCGAGCCGCGGCGCGGTGTGTCGTGGCATCTCGAACGAAGATATTCGGTCGCGAACTACGACCATTACCTGAAGGCGCGCGGGCTTCAGGCCGCGGAGTGGGAGGCTCCGGCGGGGCCCGGCCTCTCCGCCACCATCCACTTTCGCGATCGCGACAACGACATCAGCTTCTGCGGACAGAAGTGCAACGCCTGTGGCGCAGTGCAGTTTCCGGTGCAGCGCGTTTGCGAGAGCTGCTTCGCGAAGGATGACTTCGAGCGCTACCGCCTGTCGGATCGCGACGGCCGGCTCGTGACCTACACCTTCGACTACTTCTTCCCGACACCCGAGCCCCCGACGGTCGTGGGGATCGTGGACATCGACGGCGCGCGGGTCCACATGCAGCTGGTGAACTGCCCACCAGAAGAAACGAAGACGGGCCTTCCGCTCGAGTTCGAGTTTCGGCGCATTCACCAGGCCGGCGGTCGCCCCAACTATTACTGGAAGGCCACGCCGCGTTCGGCTGATTAGCGGACGGCGAAGCCGCGCTGCCAGCGCCCGTGGCGTGCCTTGGGAGACAGGACGATGAGTAGGGATGGAATCCGAGACAAGGTCGCCATCGTCGGTGTGGGTTGTTGCCGGTTCGGCGAGAACTGGGACCAGTCTCCCTCCGACATGATCGTCGATGCCGCTTACGAGGCCTATGCGGACGCGGGCATCGAAGATCCGCAGAAGCAGATCGACGCCGTCTTCACGGGCAGTCTCTATAGCCAGGCGGGCCCGCACGAATGTGCCGACGCGCTGAAGCTATTCGATAAACCCGTGAGCATGGTGTCGAACTACTGCGCGACGGGAACCGACGCGTTTCGCTACGGCGTCATGAGCATTGCGGCGGGGATGTACGAGCGCGTACTCGTCGTGGGCTACGACAAACCCAAGGATCGCGGCGTGTCGGGCCCCAGTGTGATGATGGACGGCGTTCGTGATCTGCCGAAGACGCCGGCCGGTTGGTTTTCGCTTTGCGCCGCCACCTATTTCGAAAAGTACGGTGCGGGCCGCGAGGACCTGGCGCGGATCGCGGTTAAGAACCATCACAATGGAACGCTTGCGCCGAAGAGTTTCTTGAAGCGCGAGATCACCGTCGACGATGTTCTGAACGCGCGCATGATCTCGTGGCCCTTCGGTCTCTACGACTGTGCGGCGCAGACCGACGGCGCCGCGGCCGTCGTGATCACTCGCAGTGATCTCGCGAGGAAGCACCGAGACGACCCGGTCCTGGTCAAGGCCGTGACGATCCGCTCGGGCCCGAACCCGCAGAAGGATCCGGGCAACGATTTCCTCTCCTGGAAGCCCAACGGCTGGGCGGCGCGCGATGTCTACGAGCAGGCGGGCGTCACGGATCCGCGCCGTGAGATCGGTATCGCGCAAGTGCACGATTGCTTCTCGCTCACGGAGCTTCTCGCCTACGAGGATCTCGGCTTTTGCGAGAAGGGCAGCGCCAAGGAGCACATTGCGGCCGGCACGTTCGAGCTCGGTGGTGACCTCCCGGTCAACACGGATGGGGGCCTCAAGACCTTCGGCCACCCGACGGGCGCGACCGGGGTTCGCATGATCTACGAGAACACGTTGCAACTACAGGGGCGTGCAGGCGAGCGCCAGGTCGAGAATCCGAAGCTCGCCCTCTCGCACAACCTTGGCGGCCACCCCACCGCCTGCGGGATCGCGATACTCGGGCGCGATTGAGCGGGTCGCCACGCCGCCGGAGCGCGTTCACGCCGGGCGACCGCCGCGGGTGCCCCGAACCCCGTAAAGGATTAGTTTACCGGGATATCGCTCCTTCTGGAGAAGCACCACTCTTCCAAGAGGGCGTCTCGATTCGCGATTTCCGATCCCGGGCCCGGGTGTGGCTGATGCCCGACGCTGCCTTCGAGGTCCTCGACGGTACATGAAAGAGAAGTTGGAGCAGCGTCTCGGGAGGATGGCGGGCGGGGTCGTCGAGGCTTCCCGCACTCATCCGCACTCTACCCTGCTCGTGTGCGCCCTCGTGACGATCCTCGCCGCCGTGGCGGCCGCGACTCAGCTCTCGGTCGACACCGATCCCGACTTCCTGACGTCGCCGGATCTCGAGTTTCGCAAGACCAACGCGGCGCTCCGAACCGCATTTCCCCAACTCCAGAATAATTTTGTCGTACTCGTCGAGGCGGAGTCGGGCAACGATGCGAGGGCGGCCGCGGAGGAACTCGCGGGGCTGCTTCGAGGGGACTCGGAGCACTATTCCTACATCTACTTGCCCGGGGCCGACCCCTTCTTCCGGGACAACGGTTTCTTCTATCTCGATCCGGCCGAGATCGAGCCCATGGCGGAGCGTTTCGAGAGGGTGGGCCCGTTGCTCGCTGCTCTTGCCGAGCAACCGCGGCTGGCGACGTTGCTCGCTGCCGTGTCCGCCGCGGGCGCGAGCGAGGGTGGGCTGGATTCGCTGGCAAGCGACGGCGGGCGCATCCTTACGAGCGTCGCGGCAGCGGTAGAGAGCTTCAATCAAGACGAACTAGCAGCGGTTGCGTGGGACGATCTACTCAGCCCGGCCCCATCGGTCGGACATCGGAACCTGCAAGTGCTCTTCGTGCAACCGACCACCGACCTCTCGGATATCGACGCCGCGCTCGAATCCCTCGCGAAGGTGAGGGCGGCTGCGGCGGCCGTCGAAGCGCGCTCGGGCCTGCGTATTCAGGTGACGGGCGACCGGGCGGTCCACACGGAAGAAATGTCGCTCCTGCTGGACGAGATCCTGGTCGCAGGTCTGCTCTCCCTCGCACTCGTCATCTTGATCCTCTTCTCGGCCCTGAAATCGTTCCGCCTCCTGATCGCAACCGTTCTCACCCTGCTCGCGGGCCTCGTCTGGACGGCGGGTTTTGCCGGGGTGTTGGTCGGTCGCCTCAATATGCTCACCACGGCCTTTCCGGTGCTCTACATCGGGCTCGGAGTCGACTTCGGCATTCACTTCGCCATGGGATATCTCGAAGGGCGGCGTCGATCCGAGCCGACCGACGAGGCATTGCGGCTCACCGGGCAGCGCGTCGGAAGCTCGCTCTTCTTCTGCACGCTCAGCACGGCGGTCGGCTTCTTCGCCTTCATCCCCACGAGCTATACCGGGGTGGCGGAGCTCGGAATCATCTCCGGCACGGGGATCTTTCTGAGTCTGCTCGCGACCCTGACCCTCTACCCGGCCCTCATCGAGTTGGGAATGGGGGAGTCGGAGAAGCTCCTGACCTCGCGTCTCGCACGGATGCAGCTCGCGCTTCCGAGCTTTCCCATTCGGCGACCGCGCAGCGTCTGTGCTGTGGCGTTTCTGGTGACCCTCGCCTCGCTGGCCGCGCTCCCGATGGTGCGATTCGACATGAACCCACAGAGTGTGCGCGATACCCGGGTCGAATCCGTGCAGGCTCTCGAGGAACTCCTGGGCAATGGTGAGATCTCGGCCTGGACGATCGAGTTCCTGCTGGACGACCGCGAAGCGGCCGAGGTCGCGGTGGCACGCCTCGAGGCGCTGCCGGAAGTCCGACAAGTCCATAGCCCCGACGGTTTTCTCCCGGCCGAGCAGGCCGCGAAGCTCGCGCTCTTCGAGCGGATGCGTGGTGCACTGGCGGCTTCTCCGAACAATGGTCCACTCGAGTCGGGTCACGTCCCGGGGCTTACCCTGCAACAGGCGATCGTGAGCTATGGGATGATGTTCGAGACGAGGTCTGCGCGGGGGGTCGCGAGCGATGCGCCGTTGTCGGCTGAAATCGCGCGACTGCGAATCGCGTTGGATGAACTCGTGCGGAGGCTCGGTGCCGGCGTCGCAACCGACGCCGCGCCGCTCGACCTCGCCGCCCTCGATCGGGCGGTGGTCGGGGGACTGCCTCCGACGCTCGCCGGTCTGCAACACTCCTTGCCTGCTCGAGAGCTCACGCTCTCGGATCTACCCGAGTCGCTGACTCGGCGCTATCTCGCGCCGGACGGTCGCGTGCGCATCGAGGTCTTCTCGAGCCTCGACCTGCGCGAGCGGGGTGGGCTCGAGGACTTCGCGGATGCGGTCGAGTCGGTTCAGTCCGCGGCCGGCGGGCCCGTGGTGGCGACGGTCGAGTTGGGCCGGGCGATCATCGAGTCGCTCCAGCAGGCATTCATCACCGCGCTGGTGGTGATCGCCGGCCTGCTGTTGCTGCTCTGGCGGAGTCCCCGATATGCGGTCATCACGTTGATCCCGCTGTTGATCGGGAGCGTCATGACGGCCGCCTTCACCTATCTCGCCGACATGCCCTTCAATTTCGCCAATGTCGTCGTGCTTCCACTGCTCCTCGGCATCGGCGTGGACAGCGGCATCCACCTGGTGCACCGGCATCGCATGGGACTCTTCGGCGCCGATACCATCCTTCGAACGGGGACCGCTCAAGCGGTCTTCTTCAGTGCCCTGACGACCATCGTGAGCTTCTCGACCCTCGGTTTCTCGAATCACCTGGGGATCGCGAGCTTCGCCCAACTGCTGACCGTCGGAATCGGTTTCATGCTGGCCGCCAATCTGCTGGTGCTGCCTGCGATCCTGGAGTGGCTGGAAGGAAAGTCTTAGGAGCGTGAAACGCGCATAGCGCGTTTTGCGCGACGACGCGGAAGCTCTGGCCGCGAAGCGACCAACGCGCGGCCAGGAGGCGGGTCCGCCGATTCGAATGCTCGATCCGGTCCGGTACAGGAACGATCTTGTATGCTCCCGCGCGTGTTGGGGAAATCTCTCATTGCGACGGACCGGTTCGGACTCTGCACGTCCGAGAGTAGCGGCTGCGTCGAAGTGAAAGGTGTTGCACTTGCTGCGCCTTGGCGGCTCTTCGGCCGAGGCCTCGGCGTCGTCGCGG
Organism: uncultured Gammaproteobacteria bacterium; assembly: GCA_964196055.1. Lineage (GTDB taxonomy): Bacteria > Myxococcota_A > UBA9160 > UBA9160 > SMWR01 > JAFDEI01. The sequence goes on from CAXMSF010000176.1 coordinate 12,806, forward strand.
GAAACGCTCTGCGTTTCCCGTTTCTCGCACTGTTGGTCGTTTGTCTCGGGGCTTCCTCGAGCTTCGCCGGGTCGCCACTTCCCTTTACTCCCGCGTTCTCGGCCGAGATCGAAGAGCGGTTCTTCGTGGACGGATGGGTCTCGCCCGAAAAGCTGGTGGCTTATCGGGCGGAGATCGAAGTTCGCCGGCGCGAAGTCGTTTCGGTGATGACCGCCAGCCATCTCGCGCGCGGACGCAAGCGCAAGTCGGCGAAGAAGCGTGCGCTGCGCAAGAAGGAAGTTCGCATCTACGATGTACTGCTCGGCCGCGGCGAGCGTGTGGGCTGGCTCGATGAGCTCGCGGGCGAGCAGGATCCCGTGGCGGCCCGGCGGCTGGCCGGGCGGATTCTCGAAGTCGACTATGCGCTGCTTCTCGAAGGCGCGCGGCCGCCGTCGATCCAGACCGGCGAGTACATTGCCGCCATTTCGATCTTGAATTGGGATGTTCAGAATGGCACGAATGCCGAAGAGGCCGAGCGCGAGGCCTCCAATCTCTGGAACGCCGACGCCGGCGAATACTACGCCGCGGCGGAGCTCGCGGAGCTGATTCGAAGTGGAGTCGATATCTCGCGCCTGGGTCCCGCCTCCGATTCGACGATCTGGCGGAATCCCGGCGTCATCGGGAAGGTCGACGTGCGCGAGGCCTATCTCGGTGGACATCATCCGGTCCACGACGGTCTGGACTTGCCGTTTCCCCGAGAAGCTCGTTTGAAGGAGATCCGGCGAACCCAGATCAAGCCCAAATTCGAAGTCGAGGTCGACGCCGACGGCAAGGAGCGTGATTACAAGCTGAAGGTCGGGGGCGAGATTCACGCGGAGCCGACGGTCGGCGCCCTGCTCGCGACCCTGGGCTTCAACACCGACGTCGTCGTTCACGTGAAGAACTTCAGGATCGACATCGGTGACACCGATGTCGACGAGTTGCGCGATGCGTGGCGCAGCTACTTCGAATTCAAGCGCATGCACTTGAGCTACCGCTTCGACGACTACCTGGTGTTCGGGGAGGACGAGCGAGGTCGCTATCTGATCGCCAAGGAGGCCAGTCTGGGCTTTAGCCCCGACGAACTGATTCGCGTCGGCCCCTGGCCCTGGGGTGCGAACGGCAACGACGGGCTGCGTGAGGCACGGGCGCTGGGGCTCTTCAACATCTGGGTCGGAAACGTCGACGTGAAGGAGTCCGAAAACAACAAGCTCGTGCTTCGACCCGATTCCGACGGGAGTCTTTCGACCTATCACGTCCTCCACGACCCGGGCAGCGCATTTGGTCGCGTCATGAGTGAACAGATCGAAGCCTATCCGTGGGAGATCGTGAAGCGGACCGTTTCGGGCCGGATCCGTTTCAACTACCACTCCGTGGTCAGCCCGACGCTCCGGAAGCTCCTCACCTACTCGGATGCGCGCTGGGCCACGCGCCTGATTGCACAGCTCACGCGCGAGCAGATCACCGAGGCAGTGGCACTCGGCGCCTGGCCGGAGTCGGTCGCGCAGCTGCTGGTGGAGAAGTTGATCTACCGCCGCAACCAGCTGGTGGTGGTCTTCGATCTGGCGGGAGAGATGACTCCTTCGGGTCCGATCGGATATCTCGCGGTCGACCGTCAGCTCACCACGGCCGACGGCCACGTAGTCGAGGGTGAACTCATCGACGGCGTATTCGAAGGAGCGACCCAGGAATTCGACAACTACTGGGAAGAGTTCCTCGGCCCGGTGTGGGAGCAGGTCAAGTTGTTAGGGATCGGGACACTGCAGCAGACGATCGGTACGGTGCCCGGTCTGATCTTCGACAAAGACTCCTCGGGTCTCCCGACGGGTGTGCTCGTCGGGCTCCACGTCACGATCAAGCGCGAGGTGGAGGAGAACCCGCTACCGACCGGGGACGACGACTACTTCCTGGTGCGTGATCGGATGTTGCTCGGGCTCCGCGTCGGCGGCCAGCTGATCGTGACGGGCACCACGGGCTTCTGGCGTTCGTACACCCTGGTGCAACCGGTGGGGACGCGCGCGGAGGCCCACACGATTGGCAACACCATCCTGAGTGTTCGGCTTCCGTATCACGTGTGGAAGGATCGTCTGCCGGAGAACTTCGTCTTGATTCGGGAGTCGTATCTCGATGGGCGCCTGGGGGTTACGACGCAATCGATCAACGGTTCGCTGGGGCCGGTGGGTGCGGACTGGACTGGCGGCCTGGTACGGGTGTCGCGCGACGTGCTGTCGCAGAAGAACGCTCGCATGCTGGTCTACCGGGATGTGTCGAAGTATGTGGAGAGCCGCCTCGAGGCCTGGCTCAACTTCGTCATCTTCCGCCTGCCGATGGCGATTCACACGGGCCGCGTGGGCGACGTCGGAGGCCGACTCTACGAGCTCCCCTCCGAGGCGACGCGGGAGAATCCCGCCTGGAGCGACGCCTTGAGTCGCTTGATTCGCGATGGCGACTTCTCGGGCATCGAGGGGCGGGTCGGGGGCACCGAGATCCACTCGGTCTTCAAGACGAGCGACGCTTCGGCGCACCTCTTCTTCCTGGCGGGCCAATCGCTCGGCTCGCGCGAGGATCGCGTGACGTTGTCGCCGGTGGCGGGCCTCGCGCCGCCGGTGCGCCCGGTGCAGCCCGAGGAGCACTTCGTCCAGTACCGCACCGGCGCGCGGGGCTTCTGGGCCTTCATCGATCTCGGCGAGGATCACCTCCATACCGTGACGAGTGTGGTGCGCGCGAGTGGACCGACGGGGGAGTGGCAGCCGCCGCAAATCGTGTCGACCTACTTCCAGCGCGATCGCAACACCTTCGACGACGAGCTTGGTGACGGTTACCTGCGTTTCATGAACGGGATCTCGGGAGGGCACGGCCCCCTGATCGAGTTCACGCCGTCGTTGCATAGCGTGAACGGGCGCTGGGGCGATCTCGAAGTCGGTGTTCGTGTGGGGTACTCGCGCAAGGCCGTGCAGCAGCTGCGGACCCTGGAGCCGGAGCTGTTGTGGGCGCAGTTGGCGCGGGACTTCGGTCTCACGAACGAACAGATGTCGAAGCTGCGGCGCCGGATGGATGCGCGCGGCAAGCTGAGGTTGGCGCAGCGCCGCCGCATTCCGTATCAGCTGCGGCGTCCGATCTTCCTGGCCCGCAAGGTGGCGGCGAAGCTCGAGCGGGCCCGGGTGGAGGACGATGCGTCGCTCTGGATGCGGGATGTCGTCGATGCGCTGTCGACGGCTTCGCCTTACCGCCAGGGGAAATTCGATCCGCGCGTGATCGGCGCCATGCACCGGCTCCTCGATCCGGAGGACCTGTCGATCGAAGCCACGGTCGAGCCGCCCCCCTGGATCGAGAATCGGTTGATGAGTCACGTTCCGCTGGTCGCGTTCACCCACGACGAACGCTTCGAACTCGAACGGCCGTGGGTCGACTTCGAGCCGAAGTGCAGCGCCGGGATCTACACCATGCTCGAGACCTTCTCGGGTGAAGACCCGGTGCGGGATCGTTACGGAGCAATCTGTGATGGCGCTCGGGGCTCGTTCAACCACTGATCTCCGTCCGCTGATCGAGGCCGTCCACCGCATGGAATCGCCCCGCGATCGCGGCGAGTACGTTGATTCGCCCCGAGGTGGGTGGTAGCGTGGCGCGCTGCGGCGGCGCCTGCGCTGCCGGATCAGCCTCCAATCGTTGATGGGAGAGACTTGCATGGACGTTTTCACGCGCTTGCGGCGCCGCTTCCCTGTCGGTTCGCCCGGTGTCGCGCTGGTCTCGCTGCTCTGCGTCTTCGCGGGTCTTCCGGCCGGCGCGGTACAGGGGCCGGCTCCCAACCCCTGGCTGCCCACGGTCGGCTTCTCCGAAGATGGCGTCCTGGTCGAATGGGGCGAGCGGGCCGCACTCTCCTTCGGTGGGCTCTTCCAGGGGGATTGGGGCTACATCGAGAAGAACGCCTTCGCGACGCCGGAAGGTTGGGACGGCCAGGTACGACGCGCGCGCCTCGATGTCGACGGACTCATCGCCGACTACTTCCTCTTCCGTTTCGAGTACGACGTTTCGTTCACGCGCAATCGACTCGCGGAACCGGATGTCGACTACAAGGACATCTACATCGGCGTGCAGAATCTCGGCCCGCTGGGCACGTTGCGCGTGGGCAACATGAAGCAGCCCTATTCCCTCCAGCATCTCACCTATGCGGGCGATCGCGTCTTCATGGAGGAGGCGAACTCCACCGTCTTCACGCCCGGCCGCAGTTTCGGGGTCATGCTCAACCACCACTTGTTCGACCAGCGAATGACCTGGGCGGTGGGTGGCTTCCAGGAAGTGACCGACGACAGCAGCTTCTTCGGCAACAAGGGCGATTGGGATGTCGCGCTACGGCTGACGGGTCTGCCCTACTATCGGGAAGAGGGTCGCAAGCTGATCCATTTCGGAATGGCTTACGTGCATTCCTTTCGCGATGACGACGCGACGGAGACCTACCGGCAGCGGCCCGAAGCCAACCTCGCCGATTCGCTTCCCACGACGGGCCCTTTTTCGACGAATGCTCAGGACACCTTTGGCACCGAGTTGGCGGCCAATTACGGTCCCTTCCAGTTTCAGCTGGAAACCTCGATGGTGTGGCAGAACCGCCGGGGTGAAGAGACGACCCACACGAAGTCGGCCTACCTTCAGACCGGCGTCTTCCTCACGGGCGAGCACCGGCCCTACGACGCCGAGAAGGGGATCTTCACGCGGGTGCGGCCCAAGAACCCCGTTGCGTTCAGTGGCGGCGGTTGGGGGGCGTGGCAGCTTTCACTTCGCGCTTCCTACATGGACATCAACACCAATGTCGGCTCCGACGATCCACGTGCCGAGACCTACGGGGAGTTCGGGGTCGCGCTCAACTGGTATCTTCGGTCGAGCGTGCGGCTGGATACCAACTACCTCTATCTCACCGGCCACGGCGGCAGCAGTCTCTTCATGATGCGAGCGCAAATCGAGTTCTGAGCAGCCGAACTCAGCGTTTGCGGTCGGCCAGACGCCCGGTGCCGTCGAGGCGGTAGGTGCGGCCGCGCCACGAGACGCTGCGCTGGGTGTAGACCCGCGCGAAGATGAAGGGAATGATGAGCAGCAGCACCGCGGGCGAGAGCCAGTGGCGAGGCCGCAGCTTGGCGCCGCCC
>CAXMSF010000177.1:0-5367 GCA_964196055.1 uncultured Gammaproteobacteria bacterium
GGTTGGCGTGCCCGACGCACGGTACGTTGTTGTACATGTCGACATAGCGCTTGCCATCGGCGTCGAAGAGGAAGACTCCTTCACCACGAACGATGTGGAGGGGGCGTTCGTAGAAGAGCGGCGCACCCACTCCGAGGACACGCTCGCGACGCGCGATCAGATCTTCCGTCGATTGCGACATGCCGGCCTCCTTCGAGGCATAGAGTATCGCGAACCCGCGAATTGCACGCCGAAGCGGATCTGATGATTTGCGATCGGACGCGCGTCAGAGGACGTTTCGCGTCGAGTCCTCGATCCAGAGCGAGCCGTCGCGTCCGCCGTAGCTCGAAATGTTTGGGGGGCTATTCGCGTTCGTAGACGACCTTGCCTTTGAATAGGGTTTGTTGCACTTCCGTCTTGTGGATATCGGTCACCGGAATCTCGAACAGGTTGTGATTCAGGATGATCATGTCGGCGTACTTGCCGGCCTCGATCGAGCCCGTGACGTCTTCATAGTGGAGCGACCATGCGACATTGATGGTGTACGCCTCGATGAGTTCTTCGAGCGTCAGGGCATGTTCCTCGCCCATCGTGCCCTTCTCGGGTTTGCCTGGGACACCTCGAGTAATCGAGGCCTCCATGCCCCACCACGGCCACAACGTTGCTGCCGGAGCGTCGGTATGATTGACCAGGCGAATCCCGGCGTCCCAGCGACCGCGATTCGCATACATGCGATCCCATGTCTTCGCTTTGATGGCCGGTTTGATGGCACCGACGTTGTAGCTGACGGGCGCGTTCAGAGGCGGCCAGATCGTGCAGCTCACGTCGAGGTCGACGAAACGGGGATAGTCGTCGGGGTGAATCAAACTGCAGTGGTCGATGTGATGGCGTAGCCGATTATTGCCGTTCGCCTTGATGACGCTTTCGTATCCATCGAGCGTCGCGCGCACGGACCCATCGCCGATAGCATGAACCTTAACCTGAAAGCCCGCAGCATCGAGCTGAGCCATGTAGTCTGCGAACTTCTCGGCGCCGATGATGGGTTGCGCGTTTCGTTCGAGGGTGGCGTCATCGCCCGGCAGTGGGCCATCGACTGGCTCCGGACTGTCGCTCGGGTAGCCGTCGACGAGTGCTTCCGAAATGGATTCGAGAGAGCCGCCCATGCCGAGCTTGACGCCCTTGACGCCCGGCAGGTCATGCTCGCGCCACCATTGTTCGAGTGTCTCGACCGGCGTCAGCTCATCGGTACCGAGATTGCCTTTGAGATAGAGAACGACATGCTGATTGATTCTGCCTTCCTTGTGCAACTCCTCGTAGGCCTGTAGATCACCGTCAAGCACGCCGACGTAGGCGTCGCCAAAGGCGGTAATTCCTTTCGACAGGGCCTCATCCATGAGTTTCGTATAGGCGACCTTCTTCAGTTCGACATCGAAGGGCGGCATTGCTTCGAGGAATGGGTTCAAGCCACCTTCGTAAGCGAGTCCGGCGATGTCGCCATCCTCTGTGCGGCTGAAGAATGCTTCCGGGGTATCTTCGAATTCTTTCGATACCCCCGCGGCCTTCATCGCTGCTGTATTGAACCAGGCCGTGTGTCCGCCGGTCTCGTCCTCGATGAAGGCCGGTCGATCCGGAATGAGTTGGTCGAGGAACTCGCGCGTCAGTGTCTGGGGAGACATCGCGGGTATGGTGAATCCCGCCGCGACGAACCATTCGCGATCGGCCGGATAGTTGGCGATGCAATCCCTTATAGCGTCGAGTGTCTGCTCCTCGGTGGGCTCGAAGAACGTGCCAGGCAATCCGCAGTACGCCCGTTTGGGCATGACTAGTGCCGGATGAATATGCGAGTCACCAATGCCGGGCATGGCAAAACTACCCGCCAGGTCGACGACCTCGGTTCCCTCGCCAGAAACGGCCGCGACATCGGTGGTCGATCCGACGACGAGGAATTTCCCATCCTTGATCGCCACGGCCTCGGCCCAGGGCCGGGCTTCGTTCATCGTGTAGATCTTGCCGTTGGTGTAGATCGTGTCGGCCAGCGTAGCGGGGGCCTCGACGGCCGCCGCGGGGCTTTCCGTAGCGGCTGGCATCCCCGGTTCCTGTGAGCCACAGGCGACCAAGATCACCGCAGCCATTGTGAAACCGATCCGGTCGGTCATCGAACCCTCCTCTGTGAGGTGCGGAATATACGAAGCGAGGTACTTGTTCGCGATCGGGTATTCCCCGATAGGCCACGACCGGAGCGACATCCGGATACAGGCTCCGTAAAGCGCGGCCTGGGCCGCACCCGTTCCGTTCAGAATACGAACTGTAGCGGGTCGCTTCTGCAGGAATGCCCACGTTTCCGAACACACCGGGCGGCGTATTCGTTCTCAGCGGGGAATCGGCAGCAGCATTCGGACTCGCTTCTGGTAGTCCCTGTATGCGTCGCCGTGCAGCTCGATCAAGGTGGCCTCCTCGATCCGGAGCGCTACCAGGACGTAGATGGTGCTCACGCCGGCGAAGAAGAGGTGTCCGACCGTCATGATCGGCGTGAACCAGAATGCAATGAGGAAGCCGAGCATCAGGGGATGTCGGCAGACGCGGTAGAGCAGGCGTTCGTGAAACTGCGGGCCGCGATAGGGCGTGCGGGTGGCGTAGGACCAGGTCTGCCTCAAGCCGAACAGATCGAAGTGGTCGATCAGGAAGGTCGCGAGCAGGACGATTCCCCAGCCGATGCCCGAGATCCCATGCAGGAGCCAGAAGCCGGCGCCCTCGATGTTCCAGATCACGGTCGGCATCGGACGCCACTGCCACACCAGCAGGAGGAGCAGCAGGCTCGTGATCAGCACGAAGGTGCTGCGCTCGATGGCGATCGGGATGATCGTCGTCCACCAGCGCTTGAAGCCGGGGCGGGCCATGATGGTGTGCTGCACTGCGAAGAGGCCCAGAAGCGCCAGGTTGATGAGGGCGGCATCGAGGGCCGGCCCTGCGCTTCCACTGTCGATCGTCTTGGGGACGATGCCGCTACCGATGAAGCCGATGAGATAGAGGAAGGTGACGAAGAAGATTGCGTAAGAAATGACGCCATAGGCCAGGATCGCGGAGCGGCCAAGGGCCGTGCTTGGAGTGGCTGAGTCGGTCGAGTCGTCGGACATGAGAGGCTCCCTTGCGAAGGGGTCGATGGATTGTGATGAGCTCGTGAACAGGAAAACGCGTATCGACCGTGTGGCAAATATACCCATCCGAGACGATCGGTTGGTGAGTTCTTTTGAATCAGGCACCAGGTCTCGAACGCCTTTGGTTGTGCCCTGAAGATTGTTGGCGAATCGGCATGAAACCCAGCGGCCGCGCACGGTTGCCGAAATTCGCTCTATCTATCTGGATTTCCTTCTGAATTCGAATAGTTTGGAGATCCACCAACAATCTTCAGGGCACAACCAACGCCTTTGGCTCGGGCGCCGCATCGAAGATCCGCCTGCCCGGATCGTCGGGAAGGATTTCGCCGCGATCGCCGTGGTAGGGTGTTCGGAAGCGACCGCGAGGTGTGGCCATGGCTCGACTTCGGCAGACCGCTCTCATCACCGGCGCCTCCAGCGGCATCGGCCTGGAGCTGGCGCGGGTGTTCGCCGAGCACGGCTTCGATCTGATCCTCGTTGCGCGGCGTGAATCCGAACTCGAGGCACTGGCGGAGCGTTGTCGGAAGGAATGCGACGCGCGTGCCCACCTCCTGCCCATGGACCTGCTCGTTCCGGATGCCCCGGCGGAGCTGGTCCGGCGGCTGCAGGCGGATGGCCTCGACGTCGACGTGCTGGTGAACAACGCCGGGCTGATGGACATGGGCGGCTTCGCGGACATCGGAGTCGAGCGACACGAGCGTCTGTTGCGGCTGAACACCGTCGTGTTGACGTCGCTCACGCGCCGATTGCTGCCCGCGATGATCGAACGCGGTCACGGACGGATCCTGAACGTCGCTTCGACGTCCGCCTTCCTACCGGTGCCGTCGATGGCTGTCTATGCGGCGAGCAAGGCCTTCGTTCTTTCCCTCTCCGAATCGCTCCTGGAGGAGCTGAAGGAAACGGGCGTGACGGTCACGGCGCTGTGCCCGGGTGTCACGCGGACCGATATGTACGAACGCGCGAAGGGACAGCATGCGATGTTGCGCAACGTGCCCGGGTTCTTTCTCTCCGACGCCGAAGATGTGGCCCGGGGAGGCTACGAGGCGTGCATGGCCGGCCGAGCCGTGGCCGTGCCGGGTCTTCCAGACAGGTTGATGTCGAGTGCCGCACGACTCTATCCGCGCTGGCTGGTGCGAAGCGTTGCCGGCCTCGTCGGGCGGAGAACTACGGGCTGAGCGGCGCTCATGGCTGCTTCGAGTCGTCTCCGAATCGCTCCTCGTGTTCGCGGACTCGCTGCTCCGCGGCGGCGATCTCGGCCGCGATCCGACCACCCAATTCGCGGCTTTCGAGGTAGCGCCGCATGCGCGCGAGGAAGGTCTCTTGTTCGAGTTCGGGTCGGAACAGCGCCGCGGGCAGCTTCTGATCCGCGGGCCAGTACTCGTACTCGATGCGATTATCGAAACCCTCCACCGCGTGCTCGAGTTCGACGACGCTCGGGTAGTGGCGATCCCCGTGCTTCACGACCTGCGTGACCCGATAGGATTTGAGGGGTGCGCCGCCGGTGCGCTGGTAGTTCACGCTGCGCACCAGTGCCCGCTCGGCATCGACCTCGAGCACAATGGCCCCATAGCCGAGCGTGGCCGCGATGGCCGGCGTCCGCGGGCAACCGGCGATGGCCCGCCACGGGCTGTCGGAATCGCTCGAGCGCGTGGTGTTCCGGAAGTGAAACAGGTCGGCAGCGAAGAAGCCGCGCGCATCCGCATAGGTGAGCGACGTCGCTGGGATCACGCTGCGCTCCCCGCCGCTGCCGAGGCGGCTGAAATTCTGGAAGGCGTCGAGGTAGAACCACATCGCGTCGTCGATTTCGGGCCGTTCCGGGTCGACCTGCGCGACATCTCGCAACAGCAGGCTCGTGCCGGCCATCCGGCCGGGGCCGCTGAAGACGAACAGCAGCCAGGTTTCATCGGGGTCGCCGTTGGCGAGGCCCCAGACGGTCTTCGGTGCCATGGGAGTGCTGAACGCCGTCGCGAGTCGACCCCGGAAGCGGGTTTCGATCTGCATGCGCATCGCGACCGGCGTGGCGCGGACCGTGCGTTCGATTTCGGCCATCAGCGCGGCGGCATCGGGGTCTTCACGCTGGTCGCAGACGATGGGCTCGGCGCGAGCGGGGCCCGGCAGCAGGCCGAAGAAGAGCGCTGCGGTCAGTGCTGCGCTCCCGAGGCTGCGGCGCAGCAGCTGCGGCATCAGCAGGAAGCTCTGGGCACAGCAGACGAGGACCGCAAGCGCGAGCAGC
>CAXMSF010000178.1:0-3580 GCA_964196055.1 uncultured Gammaproteobacteria bacterium
CGTCGCGTGCCGCGAGGTGCTTCCGGAGCCCTGGGCACTCGCCGAGGCGCTGCCCGAAGCGCTTGCTGAGCTCCGCGAATCACTCGTGCTTACGAAAGCCGCGTATTCGCACGCGGCCGCAGACTAGGAGCCTGACCCAAGACGCGCTCGGCCCTAGAGTCCGTCGGTCGGCTATCCTGCGCCCATGCCCGGCGAGCTGATTCAGGTCAAGCGCGACGCGAACCTCGGCCTGCTCGAACGCCTCTACCTGCCCGCGATTGCGCAGGGACTGTTCGTGACGGGAAGGCACTTCTTCCGAAATCTACGTGGCTTCGTGACCGGGAATAATCGCCGCGACTTCGTGGTGCAATACCCGGAAGAGCGCATCGACCCTCCGGATGCGTTCCGCGGCATGCCGGTGCTCGTCCAGCGCGAGGACGGCCAACCGCGCTGTGTCGCGTGCGGGCTGTGCGAGTTCGCGTGCCCGACCGACTGCATCGATATCGTGGCCGCCGAGCTCGAGGGAGCGAAGGTCGAGCGTTTTCCCGAAATTTTCGAAATCGACATGTCGCGCTGCATGTTCTGCGGCCTGTGCGAAGAAGCCTGCCCGGAAGAGGCCATCGTGATGAGTCGCGAGTTCGAGATTGCGAGTTACGACCGCGCGTCGCTGGTTTTCGGCAAGAGCGAGCTGCTGGTACCCGAGTCTCTGCTCGAGCGTCGACTCGCGTTCCTGCGTGCGGAATACCAGCGCGCGGAGTGCGAGCCTTCGGAGGATCAGCGCACCGGAGAGCCGGACGATGGATGACTTCGGCAGCACCGCGCTGGCGCGCTTGCTCGAGCACTGCACCGATGCCGTGCAGGCCACCCATTCCCAACACGGCGATGCGACAGCAAGGGTCGTGGCGACCCGGCTGGTCGAGCTGCTGCGCTTCCTGCGCGACGACGCGGACTGTGCGTTCGAGATGCTGACCGATCTCACGGTCGTCGACCGCCTCGACGAGGAGCCGCGCTTCGAGGTCGTCTATCACCTCTATTCGGTTGCGAAGAACCAGCGCGTGCGCCTCAAGGTCGCGGTCCAGGAAGGCGATCCCGTCGTCGCGAGCGCGACCGCACTCTACGCGTCCGCGAACTGGATGGAGCGCGAGGCCTTCGACCTCTACGGCATCCGTTTCGACGGCCACCCCGACTTGCGCCGCATCCTGCTCTACGAGGAGTTCGAGGGCCATCCGCTGCGCAAGGACTACTCGAAGCTGAAGCGCCAGCCGCTCATCGGACCCGAGGGCTGACGCGGTGGACGAATCGAAGGACGCGCGCGCCGCGGATGCTCTTCCGAACGACACCCGGGGCGATCTCCACACCGAGCATCAGCTGCTCAACATGGGGCCGTCGCATCCGGCCACGCACGGCACGGTGAAATTCATGATCGAGCTCGACGGTGAGACCATCGTCGACCTCGATGTGCAGGTGGGATATCTGCACCGCGGCTTCGAGAAGGAGTGCGAGAGCGGCAGCTGGTATCAGGTCATCCCCTATACCGACCGCCTCAACTACAACTCGGCGATCCTGGCGAATCAGGGCTACTGCCTCGCGGTCGAGAAACTGCTCGACCTCGAGACCCCTGAGCGCTGCCAATGGTTGCGCGTGCTCGCGGGCGAGTTGTCGCGCGTCGGCGACCATCTCACGCGCTGCGGTGCGGCCTGCCTCGAACTCGCGGCGATGACGCCGTTCCTTTACGGGATCGAGGCGCGCGAACTCGTCTGGGACCTCCAGGAGATCCTCTGCGGCGCGCGCGTCACGTCCAACTACGTGCGCATCGGCGGCGTGAAGCACGGTCTGCCCGATGAGTTCCCCGCAGCCTGTCGCGAACTGCTGCCGAAGATCCGTGCGCTGCTCGTCGACTTCGAGAAGGTCGTCACCCGCAATCGCATCTTCGTAGACCGCTTGAAGGACACCGGCGTGCTGTCGAAGCAGGACTGTCTGCGCTACGCGGTCACCGGGCCGATGCTGCGCGCGGCGGGTGTGCCGCTCGATCTGCGCAAGCAGGAGCCGTATCTCGTCTATGACGAAATCGATTTCGACGTCCCGGTCGGCAGCGTCGGCGACAACTACGACCGTTACCTCGTCTGCGTCGAGGAGGTGCGCCAGAGTCTGCGCATCGTCGAGCAGTGCCTCGAGCGGCTCGAAGGGCTCGGGCCGGGGCCGGTCGACGTGCAGGATCCGCGCGTGCGCTGGCCTGCGAAGGGCCGCGTCTTCGGCGGCATGGAAGAGATGATCCAGCAGTTCAAATCGGTGACCGAGGGGCCGCGCGTGCCTGCGGGTGAGGCCTACGGTGCGATCGAGTCTGCGAATGGCGAGCTCGGTTTCTACCTGGTATCCGACGGCAGCTCCCGGCCGGTAAAAGTGCGCTGCCGCCCGCCGTCCTTCATCAATCTCGCCCCCCTGCCCGAGATGCTGCGCGGTGCGATGCTCGCCGACCTGATTCCGACCTTCGACTTCATCAACATGGTCGGCGGTGAGTGCGATCGATGACGCCCGACCGCGTCGGTGTCTGAGTGGCCAGGCCGGTGGGGCCGCCTTCGCTCGTTCCCTTCGGGCTGGTGCTGCATCACGACGGGCATTGGACCCACGAAGGCCAGCCCGTGCGCAACCGCAGGTTGCGCACACTGTTCGACAAGTCGGTGCGCTATCTGCCCGATGAGCAGAAGTACGTGGTGCAGGTGCAGCGTTACCGTGGCGAGATCGAGGTCGAGGAGGCGGGCTTCTTCGTGCGCGAATTCGACTCGGAGAGCGGCGAAGTCGCGCTGTCGGACGGGAGTCGCGAGCTGCTCGACATCGCAAGGCTCACCCCCTCCGAGCGCGACGGCGCGCTGTTGTGTCAGGTGAAGTTCGAGCTTGTCGCGGGCGGCCTGCCCGCGCGCTTCAGTCATGCCGCACAGGCCGAGTTCATGAACGCCGTCGAGGCGCGAGGCGACTGCGCTGCGGTTCGGGTCGCCGGCGAACTGCACCCGCTGCCCCCCTTGTAGCAAGCCGCCCCAAGACTCTCGCTAGGCCGATGGGTCAGGGCTTCGCGCGTCGCGGCTCTCAGCCGAGCTGGCGAGCGATCACGACGCCCGCGATCACCGAGACCAGACCGACCACCACACTCCCGATCGCATTCGCGACCGCGAGCCGGAATGCGCCGTCTTCGACCAGCGTCCAGGTCTCGAGCCCGAAGGTCGAAAAGGTCGTGAAACCGCCGAGTACGCCCGCCACCAGGAAGAGCCGCATGCCTGCACTGAGCAGGTGGTGCTCGTCCGCAAAGGTCGCGAGCAGTCCGATCGCAAAGCAGCCGACCGCGTTCACCGCGAGCGTGCCCCACGGAAAGGCCACCGGCGCCCGCAAATCCACCCATGTGGCGAGCGCGAACCGCAAGGATGCGCCGAGGCCGCCGCCAACGAAGAGCAATAACCATTTCACGGTTCGCGAACGCTACCAGCCGAGCCCGCCGCGTGCGAGGCTCGCGCGTCGTGAGCGATTGACGGAAGCCGGGGGGCGAGTTACCCAAGATCGGTAATGGGCGCCGTCCGCGGCGCCCATGATGTTTGGGCGGTGCGGCGGCGTA
>CAXMSF010000179.1:0-5134 GCA_964196055.1 uncultured Gammaproteobacteria bacterium
CACCAATCTCCAGGCCGCCGGACCGCGCATGACCGGTTCGAGTTGGACGGAGCGCGCAACGGAATGGGCCAACGGCGTATTCGCCCAGAGCGCGGCGATGGGCGCGCTACCGACCCTCTACGCCGCAACGTCGCCCGGCGCACGCGGCGGCGACTACATCGGCCCGAGCGACTATTTCGAAAGTTGGGGACACCCGAAGAAGGTCCAGTCGAACGGGCGCTCGCACGACGCGGAGACGGGGCGACGACTCTGGGACATTTCGGAGACATTGACCGGCATCCGCTTCGACCGTCTGCCGGGCTGACGACTCGCGCTCGAATCGAAGCTCGCGACCGACACGGCGCCCCGACTTCGACCGATCCGTAGCCGAGACCAGTCCCTACGGGGCAGGGACATGGGCGAGCCCTCGCGATAGTCTCACGAGCGCTCGGGAGCGCTGACGCACGCAGCGCGCGAATCATGGGATCGTGGCAGAATCGTCGGCACGTCGTCGCCGTACGACGCAAGGAATCGGGTGTCGACTCACGCAAACTCCTCTGCTGCTCCGAACGTTCGCGGCAGCGAGCGGCTGCGCTACATGCCCGCCCTCGATGGTCTCCGAGGCGCCGCTGTCCTCGCGATCCTGCTCTTTCATGCCGGCCATCTCCGCGGAGGCTGGCTGGGCGTCGATCTCTTCTTCGTCGTCTCTGGATTCCTGATCACGAGCCTGCTGCTTGCGGAACACGACGCCACCGGACGCGTTGCACTCCGCGCCTTCTGGACTCGGCGAGCACGACGACTGCTTCCGGCTCTGTTCGCCACCTTGTTCGGGGTGGCGGCGTACGCCTACGTGCTCGCAGCGCCCGAGGAACTGGCGCGGATTCGTGCCGACGCCGTGGCGACGATCTTCTACGTCGCCAACTGGCATTCGATCCTTGCGGGCAACGAGTACTGGGAGCTATTCCGCGCACCGTCACCGCTCGAACACACCTGGAGCTTGTCCATCGAGGAGCAGTTCTACGTCGTCTGGCCGCCGCTCGTACTGCTCCTGCGAGGTCGCTTACACGCATCCATCACTTCGATCGCCGTGGCGGCTGCCGGGCTCGCCCTGGCTTCCGCACTCTGGATGGCCTGGCTCTTCGACCCGAACGAGGGAACGGCGCGGGTCTACTATGGGGCCGACACACGAGCTTTCGCATTGCTGGTGGGCATCGTGGTGGCGACCTTCGCGCGGGACCGTCTTCGCGGATCGTCCGACGAGAAGCATGTTGGACTCGAGGTGCTCGGATGGCTCGGCGTGTTCGCTCTCCTCGTGGGATGGGTCGGTCTCGATGGGCGAGAGCCCGCTGTCTATCGCGGGCTGCTCGCCATGCTCGCATGTGCGGGTGCCGCGACGGTCGCGGCAACCGTATGGTCGCCGGCGGGAAGCCTGGCTCGCATCGCCGGCTTCGCTCCACTCCGCGGTCTCGGCGTCATCAGTTACGGCGTCTATCTCTGGCACTGGCCCATCTATCTCGCACTGAGCCCGGATCGACTGGGGCTCGATGGTGCGCCACTGACGGCCGTGCGAATCGCCGTCACCCTCGCTGTCTCGTGGGTCTCCTACGTGTCGATCGAGCGCCCCGTGAGGCGCGGAGCGCTGGCGCCGCGAACCGTGCTGGTGGGATCGATTGCAGGATGCTCGATGACTCTTGCATGCGTTGCCTGGTCGACGCGCGCGCCGATGGATACAGGGAAGCTGCCGTTGGCGATCGCAGTGCCCGACGACGCCCCCGTGGTCCTGCTCCTCGGAGACTCACTCGCAGAGAATCTGGGTGCATCCTTTCGCCGGGTCGCTGCGGAACGAGGACTGCGAGGGGTCGTGCGGGCGCGCCTCGCGTGCAGTGCGCTTCGCGCAACACGGATGCGCTTCCCGGACGGGCAAACCCTCGACATCTCGCCGTGCCTGGAAACCCGCTCGAGCTGGATTCAAGAGGCCGAAGCGATGCAGCCGCCATGGGTATTGATCCTGGAGGGGTGGGCGGGAGGTGGGGCGAAGGAGCTCGCGGAAGGCTGGTTCCAGCCGTGCGATTCCGCATTCGACGGCGCCTACGAATCCGACCTCGAAGACCTGGTCGGTCGACTCCAGGCCGCCGGCTCGAGGGTGGCGCTCCTCGCCGCAATGCCGCCCTCGATGGCGGACCTCTCGGACCACTATGTCGCACAATGGGGCCCCGAGAACCTCGCCGATCTGGAGCTGCGGTTCGAAGATCACATGCGGTGCCAGAATCGGGTGCGAAGCGCCGTGGCCTCGCGCAACGGAGCCGTGCTCCTGGATCTCGCGGGCAGCCTCTGCCCGAATTCGGCTTGTACTCGCTACCTCGACGACATGCTGCTGCGTTCAGACGGGGTGCACTTCTCGGGGCCCGCGGCCAGCTGGCTGAGCGAATGGCTGCTCGATCGGATCGCGCCGGCGAAAGGCGACAGCGAAGCGAGCCCGTGACGTGTCGCCCCGGTGTCCGCGGATACCGGCTCTCCGGTTGCGCCGTGGTACGAGCGTGCGAGAGGTTCTTTTAAAATGACCTAATTGGTCATTGACTGACCTAGTCGTTCAGTTATACTGCTCGACCATGGCACGTTCGATTCCCAAGGACCGCTTCCACGATCTCCTCGAAGCCGCCACCGCGGTCTTCCTCAAGCAGGGTTACCGCCGCACCCAGATGGCCGACGTGGCGGACCGCATGGGGGTCGCCAAGGGGACCCTCTACCTCTACGTGGAGAGCAAGGACGCTCTCTTCGACGCGGTGCTGCGCCACGCCGATTCGGCCAATCCCATCGAGCTTCCGAGCCAGCTCCCGGTCGCGGCCCCGCCCTCGGATACCACTCTCGAGATGGTGCGAAAGCGGGTCACCGAGACCGCGGTGCTGCCGACGCTCGCGGCGGCGCTCGCGCGACGCCGCGTCGGCGACGTGAACGCCGAACTGGAAGCGATCCTGCGGGAACTCTACGCGGTCCTCGCCGACAACCGCACCGGCATCAAGCTGCTCGACCGCTGCTCGTCGGATCACCCCGAGCTCGCAGCGATCTGGTTCGGAACCGGGCGTGAGGGCGCGCTCGCGCTGCTCACCCGCTACCTCGGCGACCGCATCGCGCGCGGCAAGCTGCGCCCGGTCGTCGATCTCGCCGTGACCGCGCGCATCACCCTCGAGACGATCGTCTTCTGGGCCGTTCACCGACACTGGGATCCCTCCCGCCAGTCCATCGACGACGCCACCGCCGAAGATTGTGCCGTCGAATTCATCGCGAGATCGCTCGCGAAGGAGTAAAGCCATGAATGCCTCCACATCCCCCCGTCGTTACGACCTCGACGCCCTGCGGATCTTCGCCTGCTACCTGCTCTTCCTGTACCACGTCGGAATGGTCTTCAACCCGGCGCCCTTCTTCCACGTGCGCAACGACGACACGAGCCTCGCATTCCTCATCGTGTGCGGCTTCATCAGCCTGTGGCACATGCCGCTCTTCTTCCTGCTGGCGGGCTGGTCCGCCGCCGCGTCGCTGGCCAGTCGCGGCGCCGGTGCCTTCCTACGCGAGCGCTGGCACAAGCTCGCGCTCCCGTTGATTGCGGGCTGCGTATTGTTGGCACCCGGAATCAAATACCTCGAGCTCCAGAGCGGGCAGGACCTGAACCACCGCGGCCTGTTCGTGAGTGCGGAACTCCAGGAGAGCTTGCGCTCGGTGATTCCCATCGAGCTCCCGTTGGCGGCGCCCTTCGACGAGAGCTTCGTCGAATTCCTGCCCACGTTCTTCACGCAGCTCGATCGCTTCAGCTGGTCCCATCTCTGGTTCCTCGCCTACCTCCTCAGCCTCACCCTGGTGCTGCTGCCCGCATTTGCGAGGCTCGCGAAGCGACCGAGCCCGTTCGCGGTGCCGTCGCGTTTCCAGATCTACCTCCCCATCGTGCCGCTGGCACTCGTCCAACTCACGCTGCGCGAGCGCTTTCCCGGGCCCTACAACCTCTACAACGACTGGGCGAGCATGAGCTTCTACGCCACCTTCCTGATCGCGGGCTTCCTCATGGCCGTCGAGCCTCACTTCGAGTTCCGGCTGAGAGAAGAGTGGAAGCGCGCGTTCGGCATCGGCCTGGCGGCGACCGGCGTCTTGCTCGCAGCCGTCTTGGGTGTGTTCGACTGGACGCCCGCGGTGCTCGCGGGCACTGCCGTTGCGGGTTGGTGCTTCGTCGTGGCCCTGCTCGGCTTCGCGCATGAACGCGTCACGAGTTCGAGCCCGCGCATGCGCTACCTCGCCGAGTCGGCCTTCCCCATCTATCTGCTCCACCAGCCGGTGATCGTGTTCCTCGGCTACCCGATCGTGCAGCTTCCGCTCGGGATCGCGGCCAAGTTCGTGCTGCTGCTCACCAGCTCGGTCGTGGTGACGCTGGCCGTCTACCACTTCGCCGTGCGGCCCTTCCAACTCCCGCGAACCCTCACCGGCATGAAGCCGCTGCCGCAGCGATCGGGTGCGGCTGCAACGCGCCCCGCGCATGCAGCCGCGCTCGGGAGGCCCTGAAAGGTGGGCCGGATTCTGCGATCGGGACTCCTCGCCGCCTTGCTGCTGGCGCCTGCAATCGCGCGAGCGGGCGACCCGACCGGCGTTTGGTGGGCGGACGGAGGCGCCGCAAAGGTGGAGATCGCGCACTGCGGCGACGCCCTGTGCGGGAGCGTCGTCTGGTTGCGCTCGCCCTTCGACCCGAACGGCTGCCCGCTTCGCGACGAGAACAACCCCGACCCCGCGCTGCGCGAACGCGACGTGCTCGGACTGCGGCTCCTCGCTGGACTGCGCCGCAGCGATTCCGACGCGCTCGAATGGCAGGGCGGCGAGATCTACGACCCGGGCGCGGGCCGCAACTACAGCGCAACGCTGCGGATGGACGGTCCCGACCGGCTGAAGCTGCGCGGCTACCTCGGTTTGCGGATCCTCGGCCGCACCACCAACTGGATCCGCGTCCGCGACGAGCTGCAGTGCAACGAAAGCGCGTAACGCTCCGCCGCCGGGGCGAGAAGCCTGAAACGCAGAGCGTCTCACCCGACGACGCGAAAGCCTTGGCCTCGTAGCGGCCTACGCGCAGCTAACGCGAGAGGATCGTCACACAGCTCACGCCCGGGAAACCGTAGACGTG
>CAXMSF010000180.1:0-4464 GCA_964196055.1 uncultured Gammaproteobacteria bacterium
ACAGGAAGGGGGCTAGAACTCCACGCCGAGGATGAAGTCGAAGCCCCTCGCCCTCATGCCGACTTCGACGTCTCCCTTCTGGTATCGGAAGAGACGCATCGCGCGGTAGCCGGCCTGGAAATTCCAGTGCGCGCCCCAACCCGGCCAGCGGTAACCGATCAACGCCACGCCCTGCCAGGTCTGCCGGTTGTCGTCGGCACCCCAGCCACCGTAGTCGCCCGCGAGCTCGAGATTCCAGTGCTCGTTGAAATCGACGAGGGTCCGCAGTCCGACGACGGGTACCTGGCTGTTCAATTCCGCGACGATCTCCCGGTCGACAACCCTGATGCCGGCAGGAAGCTGAACCACGCGCACGCCGAACGTGGGCTCGATCGTGAGCTCGGGAGCCCTGTCGCTGTCCCAGAGGCGCCATCGCCCCAACTCGTAGCTGACGCCGGCGTCGATGAGAAAGAGGGGGATGTTCCAATCGAGCTCGATCGGCCCCAAGATGTGGTTGCCTTCGAGCAGCTCGGTGTCGCCATTCAATCCGAGGAAGAGGGTGTGGGCGTAGACGCCGAACGATCCCTTGCGGGTTTCGAAATCGAGCGGGACGTAGTAGGACATGCTCTTGAGCAGCCATTTGAGGTTCTCGTTGAGCCCGCCGCTACCCCGGGCGGTGTCGACATCGATCTGGATTACATTCGGTGCCCAGATGTTGGCCGCGATCCGGAAGCGCCAGTCTCCTTCCAGGGTCGGGGATAGGAAACCAACGGGCGCGGGACGGCTCGGATTGAGGGCCGATGCCGCCCAGCCGTCGTCGGGGGGGGCTTCGGCCAGCGCGAGCTGTGGCTCGAAGCTCAGCGCCAGGGTCAATGCCGCAGCTCCGAACAGAATCCATCGCACGAATCTCGTCCTCACAGCGGACCTCCTCTGGAATGATCTCCATTCGGAGTATTGCTGAGCGTCGCCCCGTCGGCGACCCACCGCTGCGGCAACATTCGCCCTTGTAGCGACACGTCGACGAAGGGCTGTGCCGCATCGAAGCTCGTGTTGGGTCGCTAGACCTTCCCCCCACGCGGACGTACTGTTCAGGGCGGTCGACCGGAGCACGCGACGATGCGCGGCGGGCCGACCGCGGAGGGATGCCCCATGCGTAAGTGGATTCTGATCTTCGCCATCGCCTGCCTGGTGGTGTTTGGTGCGTTGGCGCTGCTGGCCATGAATCTGAATTCCTATCTGCAGGACAACCGTGAGTGGGTGGCGGAGCAGGCCGAGTCGTTGCTGGGCCGGCCACTGAGCTTCGGCGAGGCGGGCATCTCGCTCATGGGCGGCATCGGTGTGCGGGTGGCGGATCTCCGCATCGGCGACGATCCTGATTTTTCGAAAGAGGACTTCGTCCGCGCCGACGCCGTCGATGTGCGGGTCGCGATCCTGCCGCTGCTCACGGGCAACGTCCAAGTGACTCGCGTGGTTCTGCGTGCGCCCGCCATCACCGTGATCCAGACGGCCAAGGGCCTCAGCATCGATAGCCTGGGCGGCAACGGCAAGGTCGAGAAGAAGCCCGCCGCGGGCGAAACGGGGGAGAGCGGCCTACCCGACTTCGTGATCGCGGTCGTCGACATCACGGACGGGACGCTGCGCTTCATCGACAAGACCGCCCGCCCGGCGGCCGAGCAGTCCATCCAGCAGCTCGACTTCCGGGCCTCGAATGTGAGTCCGAGCGGACCGATCGGCTTCGACATCCAGGCCGCGGTGATGGGGGCCAGCCGCCAGAACGTGCGCATCGAGGGAACGGTCGTCGACCTCGAAAACCCGAAGCTGGACTTCGAGCTGACGTCGGGCGCCTTCGAGCTGCCTGCCGCGGGCGAGGGGGTTGCGCCCGACGTGCTGCGAGACCTCGCCATCGCGGGAAACCTGTCGTTGCCCAAGGCCGGTCCGAAGGTCACGGCGACGCTGCGCTCGCCGAAGGGAACCGTCGCCGCCGCCGATTACCGCGACCTCAGCCTCGACTTCGAGATGCAGAAGCAGGTGGCGACGATTCAGAAATTCTCGCTGCAGATCTTCGGCGGCTCACTCGGCATGACGGGCCGATACGACATGCGCAAGGCGGGCCGCCCGCGCTTCGAGCTGAACTCCAAGCTCAGCGGCATGCGGATCGAGAAGTTCATCGAGAGCCGCGACGACGCGTCGGGCGACGAGCTGACCGGAGAGCTCGGCGGCGACCTCGCCCTCAGCGGTTCGGGCGCAGGCTGGGAATCGATCAAGCAGAGCCTGAAGGGCCAGGGGGGAATTCAGCTCGTGGACGGCGTGCTGAAGGACGTGAACCTGGCGGACACCGCGCTGAAGGGCGTCACGGGCGTGCCGGGCCTTTCCAACCTGCTGCCGCCGTCGCTACGTGCGAAATACCCGCAGGTATTCGGCATCGGGGACACGGTATTCGAGAACATGGACGCCAAGCTCGACATCCGCGATGGCTGGGCGAACTTCCGTGACTTCCGGCTCGCGGCGCGTGACTATGCGCTCGTCGGTACGGGCCGTTACTCGCTCGACAATCAGCTCGATCTCTCCACCGTCATGGTGATGTCGCAGCCGCTGAGCGACGACCTGGTGAAGGCGGCCGAGCCGATGCGGTACCTGCGCAGCGCCGAGGGTCGCGTGGAGTTCCCGGTCAAGCTCGTGGGCCCGGTTCCCGACATCAAGGCCGTTCCCGACGTGGCCTACATCGCCAAGGCCGCCTCGCGCCAGGCCGTGGGCAAGCTGCTCGAACGCGCGCTCGGCGGGTCGAAGCAGCAGGCGCCGTCGAGCGACGGCGAGGCGTCGGCTGACGGCGCCACCCCGGACGCGCCGCCTGCAACGCCCGAGGACGCGGCTAAAGATACGGCGGCGGACCTGCTGAACAAGGGCTTGGGGGGCTTGTTCGGGAAGTAGTCCGGTCCATGAGATTTCGACGCGGCTTCGGAGTCAGCCGAGTCGTGCCTTGAAATCGATCATGCGACATGCCGAGGTGCTCGAAGGAATCCGAATGCGATGCATGGGGGAAATGCCCTAGGTGATATTGCCTCGCGATTCTCGGCGCGAAACGACCGATTCAGGGGGGTCCGATCTCCGAATTGCCTATGATCCATCCCCCTAGAGAAGCTGCTGTTCGGCTCGTGATCCGCGGCTGTCTTTCACTGAAGATCGAAATTCAGCGGAGCCCCCTCGTGAACAAGATCGCCGTGATTGCGCGAGAGCCGCTCGCGCATTTCCTGCTGCGCGGCGTCGCGATCTATGCGCTTACGAGCGGACACGGCCGTGTTGGAGGCCTTCTACTCGGAGAACCCGGAGCGCTCGATCCTCCCATACTGACGTTCACGCGGGCCGAACTCAACCACGTGGGTGATCGGATCTCCGGCAAGGAGCGCTGGGGCTTCAAGTTCACGCTGAACTTCCTCTTCCCGGCCGGGTGATGCGCGTCGGCGCCGAAGCTACCGTGCCGACGGGAGATTCGAGCGGGCAACGGGGTCGAAGTGAGTGGAGTTGGCACGACGACGATTCGGTTGGCGTGACCGGCGCACGGAGAAAGCGACATTGAAGAGCACGACGATACGGGAGAAGGCAATGAAGAACAGTTCCGCACTTCGCTCCAGTGTTTCGAGACTCGCGATTTCGGTTCTGGCAGTATTTCTGCTGCCCGCCTGCGGTCAGGCCGAGCAGGCGAATACGGCCCAAGACGAAACGACCGCCCCTATCCAGGTGGCGGAGGCCCGGCCGGCAACCCAACCCAGCGGTAGAGGTTCTGGGACGAGCGCGCAGTCCGTGGGTGAGCCCGGACGAGTCGCGGGCAAGCCCAACCCGCTGAAGAATGTCTACTTCGGCGAGCAGCATATGCACACGCGGAACTCGTTCGACGCCTTCACGGCCGGCGTTAGTGCGACCTGGGACGATGCCTACAACTTCGCCAAGGGTCAGGAGGTCAAGCTCTCCACCACCGGCGAGCCGATGAAGCGCCGCACGCCGTACGATTTCGTTGCGATCACCGACCACTCGGAATACTACGGCGTTCTGAAGGAATTCAAGAACCCGAAGAGTGATCTCTCGAAGTCGGATTTTGCGAAGCAGGTCGTTGCGGGAGTCGAGGACCCGTCGAAAGCCGGCCCTGCTGTGCAGAAGCTGATTCAGACCCTGGTGCATAACGATCCATTGCAGGAGTACGTCACGCCCGAGCTGCGTAGGAGTATGTGGCAGAGGTTC
This sequence comes from uncultured Gammaproteobacteria bacterium, assembly GCA_964196055.1. Taxonomy (GTDB): domain Bacteria; phylum Myxococcota_A; class UBA9160; order UBA9160; family SMWR01; genus JAFDEI01. The sequence goes on from CAXMSF010000180.1 coordinate 4,213, forward strand.
ATCGAGACTGCCGACAGGCACAACGATCCGGGCAAGTTCACCGCGCTCTATGCCTATGAATGGACCTCGATCCCGAATGGCGCCAACATGCACCGCAACGTGTTCTTCAAGGACGAACCAGCCAGGGCTCCGTTCTCCTCCTTCGACTCGGTGTTGCCGGAGGACCTCTGGACCTATCTCGAGACTCAGCGGACCCAGGAGGGCATCGACGTCTTCGCGATTCCGCACAACTCAAACGTCTCCGATGGCTGG
>CAXMSF010000181.1:0-8324 GCA_964196055.1 uncultured Gammaproteobacteria bacterium
GCCGGAGTACCTCCGCTTCGTAAAGGGCGTCGTCGATGCCGAGGACTTGTCGCTCAACGTCTCACGCGAGATGTTGCAGCAGGACCGCCAGATCGAAGCGATCCGCAAGCACCTGGTCAAGAAGATTCTCGAAGCCCTCGGCGACCTGAAGCAAAGTGATGAGGAGAAATACCGCGGTTTCTATGCTCAATTCGGACCGGTGCTGAAGGAAGGCATGCTCGACCCGCGCGAGAAGCGCGAGCGCATCCTCGACCTCGTGCTGTGCGCTTCGAGCACCAGCGACGGCAAGCTCGGCAGCCTCGCCGCAGCCGTCGAACGGATCCCCGAGGATCGGGAAGTCATCTACTTCCTGACCGGCGCATCGCTCGATGCAACCGCCCGCTCGCCCCACCTCGAGGCCTTCAAGAAGAAGGGCATCGAGGTGCTGCTCTTCAGCGATCGGGTCGACGAGGTTTGGCTCGAACAGAACCCACCGGAATACAAGGGGAAGCGCTGGCAGTCGGTCGACCGGGGCGACATCCGCCTCGACAGCGACGAGGAAAGCCAGGCCGCCGAGGAAGAGCGCAAGCAGGAAGAAGATGCCTTCGGCGAGCTGATCGGGCGGCTGCGTGTCGCGGTGCAGGACCGGGTCAAGGAGGTCCGGCTGTCACAGCGGCTCACCGAATCGCCCGCCTGCCTCGTCAACGAGGAGGGAGAGCTCACACCGCAGATGGCCGCAATCCTGCGCGAAGCGGGGCAGGACGTTCCGGAGACGCAACCCATTCTCGAGATCAACCCGACCCACCCGCTGTTGGTCAAGCTCCGCGAACTCTGCGGGACGGATCCCCACGATCGGCGCATCGCGGAGTTCGGTGAACTGCTCTACGGACAGGCACTGCTCGCGGAGGGCGGAAGACTCGACGATCCGACCGCGTTCAGCCGCAAGCTCGCCGACCTGATGCTGCAGGCGCTCTGATTCGCGTGTGATGAAGCGACGCGGCCGGTGCCGCGTCGCAGAAAGACCCGTGTTCCGAGTACGAGCGGAACGGAGGAATGCGATGGCCGCGCGGATCGATTCGTTCTTGCGTTCCGGCTTCGCAGTCGCGGTCGTGATCGGGGTCTACGCGACGTTGGTGTTGCCAACGCTGAATCATCTCGGAATCGGATGGGACGAACAGACCGACCTCGGCATCGCGCTTGCCTACAGCGCGGAGCCGGGCGGTTGGCTGATCGGCTCGGACATCGACCCGATCAACGTGCGGTTGCCGATGGCCGCATCCGCGGTCTGGTTCGAGATCTTTGCGCCCGAACTCGAGGCCGCACGCATGCTCGCCTGTGTGCTCGGCGCGCTCACACTGGTTGCGGTAATCGCGTTCTGCCGGCGCGAGCTCGACGCGCGCAAGGGTTTCGTGGCCGGCTTGTTGCTGGCAACGAGCCCGTACTTCCTCGCCTTTTCGAAGTCCGCCTTCAGCGACGGCGACGCCTTCATCACCTGCGCGATGGCGATGCTGCTCACCAGCCTCGCGTACCTTCGCAAAGAACGCAGCATCGGCTGGGGCGCCGTCACGGCCATCGCGCTCGGCGCCGCACTGGCGTCCAAGATCTCGGCGGTTGCCGCCATTCCGGTGATCGCAGTCGCGCTGCTGCTGCCTGCGTCCGACGAACCCACCCGCGAGGAAACGCTTACGCGCGGCGCATGGACCGCCCTGATGACGCTGCTCGCACTCCTCTACGCGACCGTCTTCGGCGGTTGGGAGATCGGCAAGCGGCTGGCCTCGGGGCCCTACGAAACCGCCGGATTCGCCTTTCTCGCCTTGCACGCGAGCCTGGTCGTGGGCTTGTGGATCGCGGTGCTCGTTGTCAGCTGGCGACACCGCGGCGAACGCCCGAGCCGGGGGAAACTCACAGCCTTCGTGCTGGTGCTCGGATGCATGACCTTCTTCGCGCTGCCGCCGGTCCACACCAGCAATCCCGACGTGTTCAACAGCCTGATCGGCGCCTTCCTGTTCAGCAACATCGAATCACCGCTGATGTTCGCTCTCGAGGCCGCCGCACTTCACTTCTCGGTGATTGCGATCAAGCCGAGCCTGTTGATCGGTGCGTGTGCATGGCTCGGCGTGGGCGTGGCAACCGTGCGCATACGCACACGGCCGGAGCTGCGTCTGCCGCTGCTCTTCGTCATCTGCTATTTGCTGTTCCTGCTCCGGCTGCCGTGGGCGCAAACCTTCTACATGCTGCCCGCCTTCCCGCCGCTCGCGATCCTGCTGGCCGACATGGGCGTCGAACTCTTCGACCGCAGGCGTGCTGCCGCAGCCGCACTCGCCGTCGCGGCGATCGCGCTGCTGGGCGTCGATCTGGTGCGCAGCCACCCCGACTATCACCTGAACGGCTACCAGTGGGTCGGTGCAGGCGTCTGGGGCGGCCGCCCGACGATCGGGGCCCGCAGCCTGGTGCAGATCCCGACGGACGGCGCCGAGCAGGCACTGCGTTGGGTCGATACACACGCGCAGTCGGGCGATACCGTGGTCACCTTCGTGCGCCCGTGGCACATCATCGCGGCGACCCTTCCGGGGCCCGACTACGCGCTCGTGGACGGGCTCGACGAACCGGGCGCGATCGCGCGAGGCGACTACGTCGTGACGACCCTCGGCGCCGAGATACGACACGGCTACGGGATGGACGATCCGACCGGCGTCTGGGCGGTTCCCTACGACCGCGAACGGCTCGAGCGCGACTTCACGCGGGTCCATTCGGTGAAGCGCGCGTTCGACCTCGAAGCCGCCGCAGTCTGGCAGCGCAAGCGCGCAGAGCCGCAACGCTAGCCGGTCGTCCGACACTCAGCTTCGGAGTACTTCCTTCGAGAGCTTCTCCAGCTCGACCGCCAGACCGTCGGCGAGAGATCGCACGTCGGGCACGTGTTCGCGGCAGGCGTGAACCCCGACCGAGAACGCATCGAGATAGCTCCAGGCGGTGAAGTTGAGCCCCTGCTGCCCCGAGAGCGGGCCCATCGAGAAGAGCTCCGAAACGTGCGCTCCATTGCTATAGAGCGGCACGCTCGGCCCCCGCACGTTGGACGCGATCAAGTTCACACCCGGCCGCCCGAGCAACGCGTTGAGCAAGACTGGAAGATAGCGGAGGTACAGCCGGCGCAGCACCCAGTGGTCGTACCATTCGATCGCGAGCCGGGGATCGCGTCGCTCGTACAGCGCCCGCGCCGCCCGCGTGCTCTCTGCGACGACACGCAGCCGCTCGAGCGGTTCGGCGATGTGGCTGGCCGTGGTGGCGAGCATCGCGGTGACCGCGTTGCCGAAGGCGGGATCTTCGCGCATCCCGCTCACTGAAACGGGGATCGCGGCTGTGAGGGCCGAGCCGTTGGGCTCTCCCTGTGTCGCGAGATAGCTGTGCACCGTACCGCCAACCAGCGTAAGGAAGACGTCGTTCACGGTGCACTTCGCGCTGCGCTTGACCTCGATGATCTCGGGGAGGGAAAGCCGAACGTGCGCGTAGACACGATTCGGAGTGATGGGTTGATTGAAGCGTGCAGCCGGGGCGTTGAACATCTGTGCCGGCATCGTGCGGCCCGATCGGAGCCACGACAGCGAAGTCGCGACCTCGCGCATCGAACGCAGGATCAGCCGCGGCAGCTCGCGCTGACGCCGCGCGTGAGTCTTCGTCGCCGCCCAGATCCGGTCGCGTCGCGACGGCAGCGGCTCCGCAGGCGGGGGCCGCCACGGTTCGTAGAGCATCTGCTCTCGATCCTCTTGCAGGGTCCGCAACGCCAGTTCGGCGCTCGCGACACCATCCGCCACCGCGTGGTGAATCTTCAACACGTAGGCCACTCGCCCCTTCGGCAGGCCCTCGACGAAGATGATCTGCCAGAGCGGCCGCTCGCGATCGAGCGGTTCGCTGGCGATGCGCCCGGCCAGTTCATCGAGCGCGGCGTCGGTGCTGCCGGCCGGAAGTACCTCGTGACGGACGTGGTAGTCGGGGTCGAGTTCTAGCGCGTCCACCCAGAAGGGGTTGCCGAAGCCGACCGGCACATCGAGTGGGCGCCGGCGGAAGGCCGGCTCGCGCGGCAGGACCCCGACCGCCCCCGCGCGCACCCGTTCGATCGACGGAGGATCAAAGGCACCTTCGGGCTCTACCACGACGATCTTCAGCGTGTGCATGTGCCGCGCGCGCGACTCTTCCCGCAGGAAGTAGGCATCCGCACCGGACATCTCGATCATCTGCGTCGCCTCCGGAGTCACGCCGATGGCAAGTTCCGGTCTGCGAATCTGTTTCGACTCGTGCAATTCGAATGTCCGTTCTGGGTACTTTCGACCCAGCAATATCCCGATTCGCCACAAGATTCCCCGACAGGGGCGTCTTGGGCCGCTCAACACCTATCGCTTGCTGGCACGCACTCTGCGATCATTCAAGGTGCGTGAGCAGGATAACCGAAGTCCACACCCAGGAGTGGGGAAGCGGCGACCCGGTGGTCGCACTTCACCCATTGGCGCTGGAATCGACCGCGTTCGCCGGGCTCGGAGAAGATCTCGCCCGCGAGGGTCTGCGCACCATCGCTGTCGACCTGCCCGGCTTCGGCGTATCCGAAGCACCACCCGTTCCCCTCACTCCCGCGGTACTCGCGGCACCGGTCATCGAACTGGTGCGATCTCTCGACACGCCGCCACTGGTGCTCGGCATGTCGATGGGCGGCCGGGTGGCGCTCGAGGTCGCACTCTGCGCACCCGAAGCCATTCGCGGAGTCGTGCTGGTGGCGCCCTACCTGCCGTGGCGACGTTACCGCTGGCCACTCGGCGCGGCCCGCATGCTCGACCCGACCTGGGGCGATCGCTTACCCCTCGAGAAGATGTGGCCGGTGCTGAAACGGGTCGCGGTCTTCCTCGACGAGTTACCCTCCTTCGAGCACGACTGGATCGCGCGATCCGCCTCACGCGTCGTCTATTACGGGTCGTGCCCCGCTACTCGACACGCTTTTCTGTCGGCCGCCCGTGAACTCGCTCTCGACCCGGCCTTCGGCCCGGACGGATTATGGACCCGCATGGCTGAAATCGAGATGCCCAGCACCTTCGTGTGGGGCGGGCGCGACGGACTGATCCCCAGCAGTCACGCAGACGATGTGTCCGAGACCCAGCCGAATGCCGACCAGGTCGAAGTCGATTGCGCCGCGCACTTCGTGAGCGGCCCACACTTTCGATGCATGCGTCGAGCCACCCGACTTGCCGTGCTGCGCACGCTCGAGGCCGAACGCGACGGTTCCACACGGGGCCTGCGTATCCTGAGCCGTTGCGTCGCCGGCACGGCCGAGCCGGACGACGAACACGCGGCGTCGACCGCAGAGGCCGCAAAAGTCGCACGAGGAGCCCATTGAGCGACCCCGACCCGAGCAACCCACGAAAGCCCCGGCGTCTCAGCGGAAACGACGCGATCTACCTCTACGGCGAGAGCGATTCGATGCCGATGCACACGCTAGGCACCATGATCGTCGACGCGTCGACGCACCCGGACTTCGATTTCGATCACGTCCTGGCAACCATCCGATCCCGAATCCACCTGATGCCGCCGTTCCGTCAGCGCCTGCTCGAGATCCCCTTCGACCTCGGCAACCCGATCCTGGCCGACGATCCCGACTTCCGCGTCGAGGACCACGTGCGCCGAATCGGAGTGCCGACGCCCGGGGGGCTGCGCGAACTCTCCGAGGTCGTCGGCATGATCGCCGAGCGACCGCTCGAGCGAACGAAGCCCCTCTGGGAGATGTGGTACGTCGACGGCATGCAGGACGGACGCATTGCGCTGGTGACGAAACTCCACCACTGCGTGATGGACGGCGCCTCCGGTTCGGCGCAGATGGCGGGCCTGCTCGACATCGAGCCCGATGCGGAAGTGACACCCCCGAGCGAGTCGTGGAATCCGGAGCCCTTACCGTCGGCGCTCGAGCTCGCCGGCAGCTCGGCGTTCGAGCGGGTGGTGAGCCCGCAGCGAGTAGCCGGCGTGCTGTTCGACACCGCGAAGGGATTCCTCTCGCGAATCCGCGCCGAGCAGGAGATCGACAGCCGCGGAGAAGAACGGGTGGGCTGGATCGGCCCTCGCACCCCGCTCAATCGCTCGCTCACGCGGCACCGCAGCGTCGCCTACGGCAGTGTCCTGCTCGACGACATCAAACGCGTGAAGAGTGCTTTCGGAGTCACGGTGAACGACGCCGTGCTGGCCGCGTATTCGCTGGCGTTGCGCCAGTATCTGCTCGAACGGGACGCGTTGCCCGATCAGCCGCTGCATTGCTCGATCCCGGTCTCGCTCAAGACCGAGGCCGAGCGACAGGATCTGTCGAACAAGGTCACGGGTGCCACGATTGCCCTGCCCACCCACCTCGACGACCCGGTCGCGGTGATCGAAGCCATCCACCTCGCAACCGAGAATGCCAAGTCGGTACTCGCAGCCGTCGAAGTCGACATCATCCCCCAATGGCTCGAGATGATTCCCGGCAGCCTGGCCGAGATCGCCATCAATGTGGTTCGAGACACGAAGATCGTGGACATCGTGCCACCGATATTCAACGTCATACTCTCCAACGTGATGGGGCCGCCGATCCCCCTCTACTTCGGCGGCGCACGAGTCGAGGCCGTCTACCCGATGGGACCCTGCGGTGAAGGCATGGGGCTGAACGTCACCGTACTGAGCAACATGGGCAGGCTCGACATCGGCGTTCTCGCCTGCACCGAAGCCGTGCCCGACCCGTGGGAAGTCACGCAGGCATTCTCACGGGCGGTCGGTGAACTCCTGCTCGCGGCCGACGAGCGCGAGAAGAAAGCCTCCTGATCGGAGTGTTTCAGTAGCGCACGCCCGTGCCGCCGAGTCCGCAATAACCCGACGGATTCTTCGCGAGATATTGCTGGTGGTAGGCCTCGGCGTAGTAGAACTCCGGGGCCGGAACGATCTCGCTCGTGATCTCGCCACGACCCGCTTCGCCGAGACGCTGCTGGTAGGCATCGCGTGCGGCCGATGCTTTGTCCTGCTGAGCGGCGGACGTCGTGTAGACACCCGAGCGGTATTGCGTTCCAACGTCGTTGCCCTGGCGCATGCCCTGCGTCGGATCGTGAGATTCCCAGAAGATTCGCAGCAAGTCGTCATACTCGATCTGTGACGGGTCGATTACGACACGAACCACTTCATTGTGACCGGTGCGACCGCTGCAGATCTCTTCATAAGTAGCGTTCGGTGTCAGTCCGGCCGCGTAACCGACCGAGGTGCTGAAGACTCCGGGCGTCTCCCAGAACTTCCGCTCCGCACCCCAGAAACAGCCCATTCCGAACAGCGCGAGTTCGAAGCCGTCGGGAAACGGCGGCTCGAGCGGGTTGCCGTTCACGAAGTGTTTCGCGGGCACGGGCATTCGCTCCGTACGCCCGGGCAACGCCGCTTCCGGGGATGGCATCACTGCGGGTTTGCCGAACAGACCCATGGTCGTTTCCTCCCGATTACGAGGATACTCCGCCCGCCCGAAGCGGAAACCGCCCCCCTACGAAGCGAGCAAGAGCATATAATCGGGCGAGGAGGCCCCCCATGCCCGACACCACCCCGTGGACAAGCGACCAGATTCCCGACCTCGACGGGAAGATCGCAATCGTGACCGGTGCGAATAGCGGCCTGGGCTTCGAGACCGCGATCGAACTCGCACGCAACGGAGCGCGGGTGGTGCTCGCCTGCCGCGACCTCGAGAAGGCGGCCGCGACTGTCGAGTCGATCCACGCCGCCCACCCACAGGCGACCGTCGAGTCACTACCGCTCGATCTCGCCGACGTGGCGTCGGTGCGCGCATTCGCCGAGAAATTTCGATCCCGCCACCGCGAGCTCCACCTGCTGTGCAACAACGCCGGTGTCATGGCACTGCCGCTGCGGCGAACCGCGGACGGCTTCGAAATGCAGTTCGGAACCAACCACCTCGGGCACTTCGCGCTGACGGGCCTGCTGATCGAAACGTTGCTGAGAACTCCGGAAGCGCGCGTCGTCACGACCAGCAGTACCGCCCACAAGATCGGCCGTATCGACTTCGACGACCTGCAGTCGCAGCGGAGTTACAGCCGCTTTCGCGCATACGGCCAGAGCAAGCTCGCGAATCTGTTGTTCGCCTACGAGCTGCAACGCCGCCTGGCTGAAAGCGGTGCAAGCGCCATCAGCCTGGCGTGCCACCCGGGCTACGCAGCCACCAATCTCCAGGCCGCCGGACCGCGCATGACCGGTTCGAGTTGGACGGAGCGCGCAACGGAATGGGCCAACGGCGTATTCGCCCAGAGCGCGGCGATGGGCGCGCTACCGACCCTCTACGCCGCAACGTCGCCCGGCGC